>JAKAJI010000439.1 GCA_021813825.1 Acidobacteriota bacterium
TTCGAGGGCGGCGCGAAGTTCCTTGATACTGCGGGTGCGGATGGAGACGGCGCCGAAAGCGCGGGCGCTGGCTTCGTAGTCGACGGGGAGGAACTCGCCGTCTAACTGGCCGGTTTCGCGGGTGCGGAGGCGGTACTCGGTGCCGAAGCCACCCTGGCCGAGCGAACGGCTGAGGCCGCCGATGCTGGCGAAGCCGTGGTTATCGACTAAGACGATGATGAGCTTGATGCCTTCCTGGACGGCGGTGACGATTTCGCCGGGCATGAGGAGATAAGTTCCGTCGCCTAAGAAGACGTAGACTTCGCGGGTGGGGTCGGCGAGTTTCGCGCCCATGGCGCCGGGGATTTCGTAGCCCATGCAGGAGTAGCCGTACTCCATGTGGTAGCCGTTGGGCGTGCGGGTTCGCCAGAGTTTGTGGAGGTCGCCGGGATGGCTGCCGGCGGCGGAGACGAGGATGTCGCGGGGGCCGGAGGCTTCCCACATGGCTCCGATGACTTCGCTTTGGGCGGGCTTGGGTTCGACGCCTAAGTGGAAGAGGCGATCGACTTCGGCTTCCCACTTGCGCTTGCCTTCACGGATGATGGCCGAGTAAGTGGCGTCGACGCGGTAGCCGGTGAGGGCTTTGGTGAGACGGTCGAGAGCGACGCGGGCGTCGGCGACGAGGGGGATGGCGGAGAGTTTGAAGGCGTCGAACTCGGCGGTGTTGATGTTGAGGAAGCGGACGCCGGGGTTCTGGAACGCGGTCATGGAGGCGGTGGTGAAGTCCGAGTAGCGGGTGCCGCAGCCGATGATGAGGTCGGCTTCGCGGGCGGCGCGGTTGGCGGCGAGGGTACCGGTGACGCCGACGGCGCCGAGGCATTGGGGATGGTCGAAGGGGAGCGAGCCTTTTCCGGCCTGCGTTTCGCCGACGGGGATGCCGGTTGCCTCGCAGAATCTCATGAGGGCTTGGGAAGCTTCGCTGAAAAGGACGCCGCCGCCGGCGACGACGAGCGGACGCTTGCTGGCGCGGATGGCGGCCACGGCGCGCTCGAAGCTGACCGCGTCGGGTTCGGGGCGGCGGATGGTCCAGACGCGCTTTTCGAACATTTCTTCGGGGTAGTCGCAGGCTTCGGTCTGCACGTCCTGCGGGAGAGAGAGCGTGACGGCGCCGCAATCGGACGGCGAGGTGAGAACACGCATGACCTCAGGGAGGGCGGTGATTAGCTGCTCGGGGCGGTAGATGCGGTCCCAATAGCGGGAGACAGGTTTGAAGCAGTCGTTCACGCCGACGTCCTGGGTGGAGGGGAGTTCGAGTTGCTGGAGGACGGGGGCGACGTTTCTGCGGGCGAAGATGTCGCCGGGCAGCAGGAGGACGGGGAGGCGGTTGATGGTGGCGAGGGCGGCGCCGGTGATCATGTTGGTAGCGCCGGGGCCGATGGAGGACGTGCAGGCGAAGGCGCGGAGGCGGTTGCTGGCTTTGGCGAAGCCGGAGGCGAGGTGGACGGCGGCCTGTTCGTTGCGCACGGGGATGTAGGGAAGGTCGAGGTTTTCCTGCAGGGCCTCGCCGATGCCGGCGACATTGCCGTGGCCGAAGATGCCGAGGACGCCCGAGAAGAAGCGGTGCTCGACGCCGTCGCGTTCGACATATTGATTTTTGAGATAGGCAAGCAGCGCCTGCGCGGTGGTAAGTCTTCTGGTTTTCATGCGTTCCTCCTCGTCAGCCGGTCAAGTTCGCGGCCTCTTCCTTTTGGCATGGCCTGGATCGCCTGGTCGACGGTCCAGCCGTGGTGTACGATTCCGCCCGCGGCTTCGGCCATGGCGAGCGGGTCTTCGTCTCCGGGATAAAGAACGTTTCGCCCCACCAAGGCTCCTCGAACATTGGGGCCGGCGCGGAGAGCGCTTTCGAGCTGGCGCAGGAACGGGGCGGGGTCGCCTGCGGATTCGCCGCCGAGGAGAAGAATGGGCAGCGTGGTGGAGCGGGCGACGAGTTCGTAGTTTTCTACATAGGGGAGCTTGAGCCAGACGAAGCGGCTGCTGGCGCCGAGGGCGGAGGCGACGCCGACGAGGCGGGCGATGGAGTCGGCGGTTTTGACGACCGAGTAAGTGGGGCCGGAGCGAGTAACTGGCAGAGGTTCGAGAAACAGGGGGATATGGAGCGAGTCGCAGTCGTTGATGGCGGCGGCGGTGGCGGTGAGGGTTTTGAGCGAGGCAGGTTCGGTGAGGTCGACGCGGAGGAGGATTTTGGCGCCGTCGAGGCCCCAGGATTCGCAGGAGGCGGGGGTGGCGCCGGTGATGGGGTCGTCGAGTTCCCAAGCGGAGCCGGCGAGGCCGCCGCGGTTGAGGCTGGCGATGAGGAGTTTGTGATCGAGAAGCGGAGTGGAGCCGGCTTCGCGGAGGAAACCGTCGATCGAGAGCAGGTCCTCGAGGATGTCCATGGTAGCCATGACGCCGTCGACGAGGGGGCTGGAGACGACGCGGAGGATGCGAGCGAGGTAGTCGCGGCGGTCGGCCATGGCGAGAGGGTTGTCGCCGACTTTGGTGATGTAGCGGGCGGGGTGGTCGGCGGCGACGAGGTTGAGTTTGCCGGTTGGCGCGAGGGTGGTGCGGCGGATGCGCGCAGCGGCGGCGCGGCCGGAGAAGGCGGGGTCGCTGACGCGGACTTCGGTGAGGCGGGCGAGGAGATGATCGGGGAGAAAGAGGCTGGGGGAGAACATGGCGGGTTAGTCTCCGGCTACGTGCTTGCGCTGGGCGGCGAGGATGGTTTCGACTTCCTCGAGCGTGGGCATGGCTTCCGAGCAACTCAGGCGGCTGACGACGATGGCGGCGGCGGCGTTGCCGTAGTGGAGGCAATCGACGACGGGCTTGCCGGCGAGCAGAGCGTAGAGGAAACCGGAGGCGAAGCCGTCTCCTGCCCCGATGGTGGAGACGACATCGACGGAGTAAGGAGGGAGAAAGACGCTATCGGCGCCCTGCCAGACGCGCGTTCCCTGTTCGCCGAGCTTACTTACTAACATGGGGACGCGTTCGCGGAGGGCGGCGGTGGAACGGTCGAGATCGTCGTGGCCGGCGACGAGGTTCAGTTCGAGTTGATTGCCGATTAAGACGTCGACGAAGGGGAGGGCGAGGCGGACGGCGAGGCCGGCTTCGACGGGACTGGGCCAGGACATGGCGCGGAAGTCGACATCGAAGACGACGCGGGCGCCGGCGCGGTGGGCGCGTTCGAGGGCGAGGTAAGTGGATTCGCGGGAGGGGGAGGCGCAGAGCGAGGTGCCGTTGGTGATGAACATGCGGCAGCCGGCGATGAAGTCGAGGGCCGGGGCGGCGATGGAGAGTTTGGTGTCGACGGCTTCGTGGCGGTAGAAGACTTGCGGGAAGCGATCGGGCGGAGAAACTTCGGTGAGGCAGAGCGAGGGCAGGTAGCCGGGGACGCGCTGGACGTGGGCGGTGCCGACTTTTTCGCGCTCGAGGAAAGAGAGGAGGAAGTCGCTTAAGCGGTCCGTGCCGACGGCGCCGACGATGCCGACTTGCGCGCCGAGGCGGGAGAGGCCGACGGCCATGTTGGCGCTGCTGCCGCCGAGGTAGCGGGAGAAGCGGCGCACCTCGGGCAGGGGCACGTTTGGTTCTTCCGAGTAGAGGTCGTATCCGATGCGTCCAACGATGGCGACTTGCATGAGGGTGGTCTCCTTGATCCTCAGACGATGGGCAGGCGGGGGTCTTTGTCCTTCCATTCGGCGCGGACCCAGGCGTAGTCGGGATCGTCGGTGGCGGCCATGGAGCGGGCGGAACCGGCGAGGGCGTTCAGGTAGTAGCAGTGATAGCCGTGGGCGGCGACAACGGGGTGGTAGCCTTCGGGAATGCGGACGAGGTCGCCGTCGCGGACGGTGAGGGTCGAGTCGATGCGGCGGTCTTTGGTGTAGACCTTCTGGATGGCGTAGCCGGCGCCTGCATGGGCCGGCGTGCTTGCGGCGACGGGTCCGGAGATGCGGTAGTAGTAAATCTCTTCGAGGTCCACTTCGGCGGGAGGGTTGTGGACGTCGTGCTTGTGGGGCGGATAGCTGGACCAGTTGCCGGCGGGGGTGTAGACTTCGACGATCAG
>JAKAJI010000056.1 GCA_021813825.1 Acidobacteriota bacterium
CCAAGCTGGTCGTCCGCGCCTCCACCGCGCCTTACCACCGTTGAGTTTCCGCTTGAGCGAGGCCCGCGCAGGCCGATGCTATTGTTGGGGGTGAGCCTCGCCGCATGTGCGGAATCGCCGGTTACTTTCTCCCCCAATCGCCTCCCGACCCGGTCACGGTCCGGACGATGTGCGATCTCATCCGCCATCGCGGTCCGGACGATGAGGGCTACCACGTCGACGGCGGCTGCGCCATCGGCATGCGCCGTCTCAGCATCATCGATGTCGGCGGTGGCCACCAGCCTATCTCCAACGAGGATGGCTCCGTTTGGGTCGTCTTCAACGGCGAGATCTACAACTACCAGTCGCTCCGGGAGCGCCTCGAGGCCCAGGGCCACCGCTTCCGCACCCGGAGCGATACCGAAGCGCTGGTCCACCTCTACGAGCAGGAGGGCGAGGCGGGCATCGCACGGCTGCGGGGCATGTTCGCTTATGCAATCTGGGACGCCCGCGCGCGCCGCCTGCTGCTCGTCCGGGACCGGTTCGGCAAAAAGCCCCTCTACTACGCCATCCTCGATCGCGGCATCGCCTTCGGAAGCGAGCTGAAGTGCCTGCGCGCCGCCGGGGCGCCGCTCGAACTCGACGAAGATGCGCTCCGGCTCTACTTCCGCTTCGGCTACATCCCCGATCCCCACAGCCCGTTCCGCGCCATTCGCAAACTCACACCCGGCGGATGGTTGACTTTCTCCCACGACGGCGCCGTGCGCCAAGGCCGCTACTGGAAGCTGCCCGAGCCCGCCGAAGCGGGCGAAACCGGTGTCGACCCCGAGGCCGCGCGCCGTCAACTACGCGACGTCTTCGACGAAAGCGTCCGCTTGCGCATGATCGCCGACGTCCCTCTGGGCGCGTTCTTGAGCGGAGGCATCGATTCCAGCTCCGTGGTCGCTTCGATGGCGCGGCAGTCGAGCGCGCCCGTCAAGACGTTTTCGATCGGCTTTCGCGAAGCCGGCTTCAACGAACTCCCCCACGCAAGGCTCGTCGCCGAAAAATTTCACACCGAGCACCACGAAATCGTTCTTGAGCCGGATTGCGTACCGCTGATCTCGAACCTCGTGCACTACTTCGACGAGCCGTTCGGCGATGAGTCGGCCATCCCGACGTTCCTGGTCTCGCAGTTCGCCGCGCAGCACGTGAAAGTCGCGCTCACCGGCGACGGCGGCGACGAGTTGTTCGCCGGATACGAAGCGCCCGCATTCATCCGTCGAAAACAGTGGCTGGACCGCGTGCCCGTTACCCTCCGCCGCGCCGTCGCCGGCTTCGCCGATCTTCTCCCCTATTCGGCCTACGGCAAAAACTACTTGCGCATGGTGAGCCGCCCGAACCCCATCGAGCGCTACTTCGAGGCCAGCTTCACCCCCTACTACGTGCTCCGGAACCTGCTGCTCGCCCCGTGGCGTACCCCGGATTCAGAAAGCTTCCTCCGCTCCGCCTTCCCCGATGGGCTCCTAGCCGGGGACCAGGACGTCGTACGTCAGGCGCTGTACTTCGAAGCCGTGGTGAAGCTGACCGGAAATATGCTGGTGAAGGTGGACCGGATGTCGATGGCGAACTCGCTCGAGGTGCGGAGTCCGATGCTCGACCACGAACTGGCCGCCGTCGCGGCCCGTATCCCCTATCCCTGGAACATGCGCGAGGGCCGCGGCAAGCGGTTCTTCCTCGATGCCGTGGGAGATCGGCTTCCGCCCGAACTCCTTACCCTGCCCAAGAAGGGATTCGCCCTGCCGCTCCCCCTGTGGTTCCGCGGCCCGATGCGCGGTTTCTTGCGCGATCATCTGGAAAGCCCCGCGTTCCGCAACCGCGGCTTTACTTCCCCCGCCTTCGTCTCCCATCTCATCGCCGAACACGAGCACGGCCGGCGCGACAACAGCTACTGGCTGTGGATGCTGCTGATGCTCGACCTCTGGTTCCGCGCCTGGGGTGAACCGGGGTCAGCCGATTTGCAGCGCCTCCCGCTTCCCGCCGCCGGACAACGCGTCTGAATTCCCCCTCTTTCGAGCTCCCCTATCGACAGGATGGTGCGGTTCGGCCACCGCCGGTACGCTGGGGAAGGAGAGCAGGAAAACGCATGGCGGACTTCTACCAGACCGGTGTCGTAACCACACTCCACCGCTTCGCCGCCGATTCGGCCCAGCGAGCGGAATCGGAACTCACCCTCCACGCGGTGTCGCGGCCGGTTGCGCTCGCCCTCCCCGCCCTGTACTCGGAGTTCGAGCATCCCGCCATGCGCGGCATAGCCGGCGAACTTCGCGGCCAGCATTTCCTGAACCGTATTGTGGTGGCCCTCGGCCGGGCGAACGAGGCGCAGTACCGCCACGCGCGGTCCTTCTTCCAGGACTTCGAAACACCCGTCACCTTCCTGCAGGTCGATCATCCGAAAATCACCGCCCTGCTGCGGGGCCTGGAAAAACACGGCCTCCGCGTGGGAGCCCCCGGCAAGGGCCGCGCCTGCTGGCTCGCCGCCGGTTACCTGCTCGCGCAAGGGGGCGTCCACGCCATCGCCTTCCACGACTGCGACATCCGCAACTACCGGCGCTCGCTGGTGGCGCGGCTCTGCTCGCCCCTCGCCCACCCCGGACTCGATTTCGAATACGCCAAGGGCTATTACGCCCGCGTGGCAAACCAACTCTACGGCCGCGTCACGCGTCTGTTCTTCACGCCTCTGGTCCGCGCGCTCCGCGCGCTCGAACCCGGCGGCGGCTTCTTCGAATACCTCGACAGCTTCCGCTATGCGCTGGCCGGCGAGTTCGCCATGACGTCCGGACTCGCCCGTTCGAGTAGCTTCGGTGCGGGCTGGGCGCTCGAGGTAGGACTTCTCGCCGAGGCCTGGCGCCACTCGGGCGCGCGGCGCGTCTGCCAGATCGACATCAGCGATAACTACGAACACAAGCACCAGGAAGTGTCCCCCTCGGACGCCAGCAAGGGCCTGCGCCGGATGAGCCTCGAAATCGGACGCGCGCTACTGGGCTCGGCCGCCGCCGAGGGAATCGCACTCACCGCCGCCGCGCACAAAATGCTCGAAGAACGCTACCTGCGCCTGGCGCGCGAGGCCGTGCGGCGCTATGAAGCCGACGCCCTCTGCAATGGATTGAGTTTTGACCGGCATGCCGAAGAAAGCGCGGTCGAGGCGTTCCGCCTCAGCCTGCGCGAGGCATGCGCCGCGGAAAACCAGGACTGCCAGGACCTACCGCCATGGTCTCGCGTCCTCTCCGCGGCGCCCCAGTTCTTCGATCAGCTACTCGATGCGGTCGCCTCCACCGACGTTTCGCCTGCCACGCTGCGCGGTTGGCAGGTCCCCGAGGCTGCGGCGGCCGCCGCCCTGCAGTGACGCATGCTGGAATCGGTTTCGCCGGGTGAGTGCAAGCATCCGGCAGCGCTCTCCGCGTCAGCTCATCCCGCGGAGAGCGCTATCTTGTCTTTCCCCCCGGCCCAACCGGAACCTGAGCCCGCCCGCTGCCGCTCCCACGCTCCGTTTGCGCTCACAATGAGAGATAGCATGCGGCTCCGGTCCTGGGTCATTCTCACGGTCGCTTTCGGAAGCCTGCTGGCCCTGCTTTGCGTCTCCGAGATCGCAAACATCCGCCGGTCGCGCCAGGTCTACGCGCGCCTGCTCGCACTCAACGACGCTTACCGCCGCAACGAACAGTCCCTTCACGAAATCCGCGCCGGAATCAGCGAATCCAGCCTCTACGTCCGCGATTACCTGCTCGACCCAACCTACCTTCGGGACGACTATTACCGCACCGCCCTCCGGCATTTCCGCGAAAACACCTCGCGCCAGCTCGAGGAAGTCCGCGAGCTGAGCGGCGCGGAAAACGCCATCGCGATTGCGGACCTCACCGGCGAGGTGAACGCCTACTGGGAATCCCTGGATCCCGTCTTCGAGTGGACGCCCGTGCGCAAGCGCGCCCTCAGCTACATCTTCCTGCGCAATCATGTCATGCCCCGGCGCGACAGCGTGCTTAAGCTCGTCGCCCTGATCGAAACGGTCAACAAAAGCGCGCTGGAACGGCAGAAGATGGACATCGCGCAGAGCGAGCAGGACTTCAAGGACTACGCCAAGCGCACCCTGTTTACCGCCGAACTGCTCGGTCTGATCATCGCCGTCGTCTGCATCTACCGCGTCCTCTCGCTCGAGCGGCGATCCGACGCCGAACGCCGCCGCGCCGAGCAGGCCGAGGCGGAACTCCGCAGCCTGTCGAACCAGATCGTCCGCGCGCAGGAGGCCGAGCGCAAGGCCATCAGCCGCGAGTTGCACGACGAGGTCGGCCAGATGCTCACCGGCCTCCGCATGGAATTCCGCGCATTGGGCCGCCTGCAGAACGGACCCCCCGAGCGGTTCCAGGCCCGGATCGAAGAAGGCAAGGGGCTGCTGGACCGGACGCTCCAGGCCATCCGCGACATCGCCATGGGTCTGCGGCCCTCGATGCTGGACGACCTCGGACTCGGACCCGCCCTCGAATGGCAGGCGCGTGACTTCTCCCGCCGGTACGACGTACCCGTGACCGTGGAACTCGACGAGTCGCTCGACGGCCTCCCCGAACATTACCGCACCAACATTTTCCGCATCGTGCAGGAGGCGCTCACCAACTGCGCCCGCCACGCCCATCCCCGCAGCGTCAGCGTCACGCTCCTCCGCCAGGGATCCGTGCTCCGGCTCCTCGTCGCCGACGATGGCGCAGGAATGAATGCCGCCCAGGCCCGCCGCGGCCTGGGTCTGATGGGAATTCAGGAACGTGCCCGCGAACTCTCCGGCACCCTCGCCATCGATTCGGCGCCCGGAGAGGGCACCCGCCTTCTGGTTCGGATGCCGGTGCCGAGCCCTGTCCCTGTTCCCGCCGGAGATCCCGTATGAGTAGCCTTACCGTCCTCCTGGCCGACGACCACGGCATCGTGCGGACCGGCCTTCGCGCCGTGCTCGAAGAAGAGGGCCACGTCGTCGTCGCCGAGGCTGCCAATGGCCGTGACGCCGTCCGGCTCTGCGCCGAACACCACCCCGACGCCGCCGTAATCGACATCGCCATGCCGCAGTTGAACGGCATCGACGCCGCCGCCCAGATTCGCAAGGCCAGCCCCAACACGCTGGTCATCATGCTGAGCATGTACTCGGACGAAAGCTATATCCTGCGCGCACTCAACTCCGGCGCAAAGGGCTACCTGCTCAAGGACAGCGCGGCCGAGGACCTGCTCCCGGCCCTCCGCGCCGCCACAGCCGGAAAAAGTTACTTCAGCCCCGCCATCGCCAAGACGCTGCTCGAGGACTACGTCCGCTTTCTCCGCCAGCGCAAGCTCGACGACACCTACGACCTGCTCACCGAGCGCGAGCGCGAAGTGCTCCAACTCCTGGCCGAGGGCAATTCGAACAAGGACGTCGCCAATCTCCTCAACCTCAGCCTGTCCACCGTCGAGACGCACCGGACCAACCTGATGCAGAAGCTCAACCTGCACAGCACCGCCGATATCGTGCTCTACGCCGTGCGGAAAAAAATCATCTGCGCGCCCGAGAATCCGTAGCCGGGCGATAATGGAAGCGGGGCCCAGAATGTTCCGCGCCATCCGCGAGCAGATTCAAACCGTCTACCAGGCTGACCCGGCGGCCAAAAGCGCGCTCGAGGTCTTTTTCTGTTACCCCGGCGTCCACGCCGTGCTTTGCCATCGCGTCTCGCACTGGCTGTATCAACGCGGCTTTTTCTTCCTGGCGCGCTTTCTCTCGCAAATCGCGCGCGCCTTCACCGGCATCGAAATTCATCCCGGCGCCAAGATCGGCAAGCGGCTTTTCATCGACCATGGCATGGGGGTAGTGGTCGGGGAAACAGCCGAGGTCGGCGACGACGTGCTGCTCTACCAGGGTGTGACGCTCGGCGGCACGGGCAAGGAACACGGCAAGCGCCACCCCACCCTCGGCAATAATGTCGTCGTCGGCACCGGCGCCAAAATCCTGGGCAATATCCTGATCGGCAATCACGTCCGCGTCGGCGCCGGCTCGGTGGTCATCCGCCCGGTGCCGGACCATTCCACCGTCGTCGGCGTTCCCGGCCGCATCGTCCGCAGCCGCGGCTGCGAAGGCCCCGATAACCTCGAGCACGGCCGCCTCCCGGACCCCGAAGGCCAACTCATCGACGACCTCGTTCGCCGCGTCGAACAACTCGAGGACCGGATCGAAGAACTCACCGGCGGCTCGGACAAAGCCGCCGAGGGTTCACGCGAGACCGCTGCGCTTTAGAGCGTAATCGATCGCCTCTTGCGGGACGCGGAATTCGCTCACCGCCGTGTTGCCTATGTACCCGAGGTCCTTCACGCCCGCCGGGCTCGCGTAGAAAGCATCCACCACCATCCCCCGCATCCAGGAGAAGAAGTGCACGCCGGGGGCGACTCGGGGATCGTGCGCGTTCTTCTTGTAGGCGATCTTGTCGAGCACCGCGGTCTGCTGCTCCGGTTTTGCGTCGACGAATGCCGCGCCATGCTCGGCCCGCGTGTAGTTGTCCAGCCACGCCAGGCCGCCGGTGTAGATCTCGCGCATCTCGTCGCTACGCGAGCAGAGAAAGTCGATGAACTCGGCCGCACCGCCCGCGCTCGCCGCCGGGGAGTGCTCGTCGGCCGGGACAATCAGATCGCCGAGCAGCCGCACCGTCGCATACTCGTGCTTGGTCAGCGAAAGCGGTTCGTAGTCCGGCCCCTTGTCGAGCGGCCCGCTCTGTAGCGGATCGTGATGCAGTTCCTGGCCCAGCACCGGAGGTAGTCCGCCCGCCGCCAGCGCCGCCGATCCGCCGATCGCCTTCAGCAATCCGCGCCGTGTCGTATTCCCCTGTGTCTCAGACATTGCCTTTTCTCATCTCCTCGAGCAGATGCTCCGATGTGCGCCACGACAGAGCCACGATCGTCAGCGTCACGTTCTTGTCCGGGTTGCCTAAAAACGGCGACGCATCGGCCACGAACAGGTTCTTCACTTCGTGCGCCTGGCAATAGGGGTTCAAGACCGAATTCCGCGGGTTCGCGCCCATCGACACCGTGCCCGCTTCGTGAATGATGCTCCCGCCGGTGGAAACCCCCTTGGCGTCGTCGGTCGGCCGCTTCCCGCCGATCACTTTCCCGCCCATCGTCTCGATCAGCGCCGTGAAGGTGTCGTGCATGTGCTGCGCCTGCTTGATTTCGTGCTCGCTCCAGCGGAAGTGGAACTTCAGCACCGGGATGCCCCACTGGTCCACCCGCTCGTTGTCGATTTCGCAGTAGCTGAAATCGTTCGGAATCATGTCGCCGCGCCCGCTGAAGCCGACCGTCGCGCCGTACCCTTCCCGGATCGCGTTCTTGAGCGACGCGCCGTAGCCTTCCTGCTGCGCCGCCGCCCCGTGGAACGAGCCAAGCTGCGGCATGTGGAACCCGCCGCCGATCTCGATGTGATACCCGCGCGGGAAGCCCTTCGATTTATCGTCGAGCAGCCACCACGGTATGTAAACATGCATACCGCCGATGCCGTCGGAGTTGTGCCGCGGCAGGCCGTCGAGCGCCGGCACGTGCCCGCTCAACGCGTAGCCCACCGTGTCGGTGAGGTTCCGGCCCAGCATGCCACTCGAATTCGCGATCCCGTTCGGGAACCGCGGCGATTTCGAATTCATCAGCAGCCGCGCGCTCTCACATGCGCTCGCCGCCACGACGACCGCGCGGCAGCGGATTTGTTTCTCGGTTCGCGTGGTCTTATCGATGTAGGAAACCGCCGTCACGCGCCCGTCGTCTCCCGCGATCAACTCGCGCGCCATCGCGTTCGAAATCACGTTCAGCCGCCCCGTCTTCATCGCCGGGAAGATCATCGCCTGGCTGGAAGTAAACGCCGAGGCCGTGTGGCACCCGCGCCCGCACTGCGCGCAATAATGGCAGGCCGGGCGCCCGGGCTTCGACCGGGTGAGCATCGCCATCCGCGAAGGAATGCAGGGAATGTTCAGCTTCGCCGCCGCTTTCTGGATCAGAACCTCGTGAACGCGCGGCGCCACAGGCGGCAGAAACTTCCCGTCCGGAGCCGTGCGCAGGCCTTCGTGCGTGCCCGTTACGCCGATGAATTCTTCGGCTTTGTCATAGTACGGCGACATCTCGGCGTAGCTGACCGGCCAGTCGTGCCCCAGTCCGTCGAACGAGTACGCCTTGAAGTCGTAGTCGGAAAAGCGAAGCGAGATGCGGCCATAGTGGTTCGTCCGCCCGCCCAGAATGCGGGAGCGGAACCAACGGAACTGCGAACCCTCGGCCACCGAGTACGGCTCGCCCGGCACATCCCAGAAACCGTTCGGCGCGTTGAAGTAGCCCCACTGCTGGCGGTGAAAATACATCTCCGCATGGTCGCCCGCGCCGCGATGGTTCACCTGCCACGGCCACTCGTGCTCCTTGAAATCCTTCATCGGGTTCAGCATCGGCCCCGCTTCGAGCAGCGTCACGCGGACGCCCGCGTCGGTTAAAACTTTCACTGCCGTGCCGCCGCCGGCCCCGGAGCCGATCACGACCACGTCATGCACTTCTGGGGATCTCTGTACTTGTGCCATTCGAAGTGCGAGTATATCGCAGCGCGGTCAATGGCCGGCAAGGAAATCGTCGACGGCTTTGCGGAACATTACCGGCTGATCCACGAACGTCATGTGCCCGCTCTCGGGCAGTACCACCAGTTTCGAGCCGCCGATCAACTGGTTCATGTCGCGCGCTAGCGTGGGGTCGCACTCGTCGTGGTCGCCCACCGTGATGAGCACCGGAACCCGAATTTCATGCAGCCGGCTTTCGTATTCGACCGACTGCAAGTTGCCGTCGATGACGAATTCGCCGTGCGAGCCCCACATCTCGCGGTACAGATCCCACGACATGACGCCGTTTGCGATCGGATCGTAGTTCGGGTCGGGATGCCGTTGATAGAGATACGGAAAATATCCCTCCCCCCAGGCCGCGATCATGTAATCGGACGGGTAGCGGTTCTTCTCATACGCCTTGCCGTGCCCGTACAGCCCGGCGCTCTCGAGTTTCCGGATCCGCTCGCGCAACGCTTTCGGCATCGTGTTCAGCTCGCGCTGCAACACCGCGTTCATCTTCTTCGTGCTGGGAAACGTGCTGCACAGCAGCAGCGCGCTCAGGTTCTGCTGGTACTTGAGCGCGTAGGCCTGCGCCAGCACGCCGCCGTAGGAATGGCCCAGCAGCGCAATCTTGCCGAGTTTCAACTCCCGCCGCACCTGCTCGACATCCTCCACCATCGCCTCCACCGTGTAGCCGGAAGGATCGTCCAGTTTCTCCGACTTGCCCGAGCCGCGCTCGTCGATGAAGATGAGGCGATGATGGCGCGCCAGCGGGGCCAGGTAGGGCAGAAAGTAATCGTGCGAGGCCCCGGGCCCGCCATGCACCAGCACCAGCGGCGAACCCTGTCCGAACGCTTCGTAGTAAATTAACACCCCATTCGCGTCGACATATCCGCTGTCGACGGGAAACGTCGCCGCCCCGAGCGGCGCGGCGAAAAGAACCAAGGCGGCAAAAAATTTCATATTTAGCTCCCTTTCCGTTTACCGCACAGTGTAGCAGCGCGATAATCGTTCCATGCCCACTGATCGCCGCGAATTTTTCGAGCGGATGGCCGCCGCCCTTCCGTTGATTTATGCCGGCCTTCCTCGCGCTCAGGCCGCTCCCTCACAACTCGGAATGCCCGGTCCCTTTCCCGGCCGCGTGGTCGCCGTCGAACACCCGGCGTCGATCGTCAACGGCCAGTACCAGCCCGAAACCATCCAGCAGATGATGCACCGCGGCATGCAGGAACTCACCGGAGCGCCCTCCTGGCAGGACGCCTGGCGCGCCCTTTTTCAGAAAGGCGATGTCGTCGGCATCAAGGTCAGCCCGGTCGGCGGCCCGCACCTGTGCTCGGACGCCTCCGTCATGCACGGCATCCTCGAAGGCCTCTACGCCGCGGGCCTGCCGAAATCCGACATCATCGTCTACAACCGGTATCGCCAGGAACTGCTCGCGGGTGGCATCGACAAGTGGCTTCCTGAAGGAATCCGCTGGGAAGCGGCGTCGGAAGCCTACTCGGAAACACAGCACGACATGGGAGGCTACGACCGAGACCACTTCATGGAAATGGCGCTCATTAAGCCCGGCGAGAGCTTTGACGACCCCATCAACCGCCGCTCCTACGTCGCCCGCGTGGTCACCCAGCGCGTGAATAAAATCATCAATCTCCCGGTCGTGAAGCACCATCAGTCGGCCGGCGTCACCATCGCGCTGAAAAACCTGTCGCACGGCAACGTGAACAACGTCAACCGCAGCCACGTCACTTCCACGCTCAATGCCTGCGGCGTCTTCATCCCGTCTGTCGTAAGCCTGCCCGTCATCCGCAACAAAGCTGTTCTGCACATCGCCGACGGCGTCAAGGCGCAGTACCACGGCGGACCTTCGGGCCGTCCGCAGTTCCAGTGGGAACACAAGACGCTGTACTTCGCCACCGACCCAGTGGCGCTCGACAAGACCGGCTGGAAAGTGCTCGACGCCAAGCGCAAGCAAGTCGGCATGCTTCCCATCGCTTTGTCGAAACCCGATAAATACAGCACGTTCCTCAACTGCCAGGTGGAGCACATCGAGATCGCCGGCCAGCTTGGCCTCGGCGTCTTCGACGACCGCAAAATCGACGTGCGCCGGTTGCAGCTCGCTTGAAGCCGCGCATCGGCATTCACACCTCGATCTCAGGAGCACTCGAAAACGCCGCGCTGCATGCCGCCGCGATCGGCGCCGACGCGTTCCAGATCTTCACGGCGAGCCCGCGGATGTGGCGCGCCGCGGCGATCGATCCCGCGCAGGCGGAAAAACTCAAGGCCGCGCGCGAACGCCTCGGTCTGGCGCCGCTCGCCGTGCACGCCAGCTATCTCGTGAACCTTGCCTCGTCGTCCGAGGAACTGCGCCTGCGGTCGATTGGGGCTTTCCGCGCCGAGATCGAGCGCGCCATTGCCGTAGGCGCCGATTATCTGATTGTTCACCCCGGAAACTACAAGGGAGGGACGCTCGAGGAGGGGGTTGCGCGGGCCGCAAAATCGCTTTCGGAATCCGCAGATGTTAGCGTTACCGGTAACGTTATCAGTCGCGTCCTTGTGCTGCTCGAAAACACCGCCGGAGGCACAAATCAGCTCGGGGGCCGGCTTTCCGACCTGGCCGCAATCCGCGCCGCCGCCCAGCCCAAAATGCCCCTCAAACTCGGCTTCTGCATCGACACCTGCCACGCCCTCGCCGCCGGCTACGACGTCGCCACAGCCGCCGGCCTGCGCAAAACCGTCGCCGAAATCGACCGCGTTCTCGGCCTCGACAACGTCCCCGTTTTTCACGCCAACGACAGCCTCGGCGCGCTCGGCTCGCATCTGGACCGCCACGCCAACATCGGCGAAGGCGCCATCGGCGAAGACGGATTCCGCCGCATCCTCCGGCATCCCCGCCTGCGGAGCAAGACGTTCCTGCTCGAAACCCCCATCGACAGGGAAGGCGACGACCGCCGCAATGTCGAGACCCTTCGCCGGCTCAGCGGAATCTGACCGTATACTGAAGAATTCGCATGCTCCTTTCGATCCTGATCCCGGTCTACAACGAGCGGACCGTGGTGGAGCGAAGTATCGGGCTCGTCCTCAATGCGCCGCTGCCGGAAGATATGGAGCGCGAGTTGATTGTCGTGGACGACCGCTCGACCGACGGCACGTCGGAGATTCTCGACGCGCTGGCGGCCCGCGATCCACGGATCCGTCTCATCCACAAGCCTGTGAACCAAGGTAAGGGCGCGGCCATCCGCACCGCCATCGAGTACGCCACCGGCGACTTCGCCCTCATCCAGGACGCCGACCTCGAATACGACCCCAACGAGTATCCGCGCCTGCTGCGGCCGCTGCTGGACGGCAACGCGGATGCGGTATTCGGGTCGCGCTACCTGGTGAGCGAGCAGACGCGCGTGCTGCCGTTCTGGCACTCGATGATCAATAAGGCACTGACTGGCATTTCCAACATGTTCTGCAACCTCAACCTGACGGACATGGAGACGTGCTACAAGGTTTTCCGCACCGACCTGCTGAAGAGTATTCCGATCCGCTCGAACCGCTTCGGCATCGAGCCGGAGATCACGATGAAGGCGGCGAAGCGGCAGTTCCGGATCTATGAAGTGCCGATCAGCTATCACGGGCGGAGCTACGAAGAGGGCAAGAAGATCGGGTGGCGCGACGGGGTGAAGGCGCTCGGCGTCATCCTGCATTTTTGGCTGATCGACGATCTCTACGCGCAGCCTTACGGGCGCGGATTTCTGAACAACCTCACCGGCACGCCGCAGTACCTGAGCTGGATGACGTCGTTGCTGCGGCCGCACCTTGGGGTGACGGTGCTGGAGGTTGGGGCCGGTATCGGGAACCTCACCGGGCGGCTCATGGGCCGGAGGCTGCGCTATGTTGCCGGCGAGAAGGACCCGCTTTACCTCCATGCGCTGCGCAACCGCTTCCTGCGCACGCCGAACGTGAGCGTCCGGAAGCTGGACCCGGATTCGCCTTCCGATTTCGCCGAACTTGGCGAACGGTTTGAGAGCGTGCTCTGCGTCAACGTGCTCGAGTATCTCGATGAGCCGGCGATGCTCGGCTCGATCCGGTCGGTGCTCGAGGACGGCGGCTCGTTGATCACGCTGGTTCCGCAGAGCCAATCGCTGTACGGCTCGATCGACAAGACGCTGGGCCACAAGCAGCGATTCGAGCAGGAGGACCTGACGGCGACGCTCCGCGATTATGGCTTCGATACGGTCAAGGTGATCCAACTGAACAAGATCTCGCGGCCGGCGTGGTGGTTTACGGGCAAGGTGCTCGGGAGCAAACGAATCAGCAAACTCATGCTGAAACTGTTCGATAAGACGGTTTGGCTGACGCGCCGCATCGATCCGCTACTGCCTTGGAAAGGGCTCTCATTGATCCTGATCGCGCGGAAGCGCCCGGACCGCGCATGAGTTTTCATTTCGCCTCGTGCAATGAGATGTTCGGAGCGGCCGATGCCCGCGGCCTGGCGGCGCAGTGCCGCACGCTGCGCGAAGCCGGTTACGAGGGCATTGAGATCGCTCCGTTCACGCTCTCCGACCGCCCTTCGTTACTCAGCGCATCGGCGCGACGCGAATGCCGGGACGCGATTACGGGCGAGGGAATGCGTTTCGTGGGCCTGCACTGGCTGATGGTTTCAAGCGAAGGACTTCATGTCACCGCGCCGGACGCCGCACTCCGGGCGCGCGGGTGGGAACGCATCCGCGAACTGGTGGACCTCTGCGCGGATTTGGGCGATGGCGGTGTGATGGTTTTCGGTTCGCCGAAGCAGCGCGGGACAACCGGGGGGCTCAAACCGGCCGAAGCCGTCGAGCATTTCATCGAGGGGATGAGCGGGGTGGCTCCGCACGCCGGCCAGAGGGGGGTTACGATTCTGGTCGAGGCGCTTCCGCGGAACCAATGCGACGTGATTGTGAATCTTGCCGAGGCGGCGGCGGTTGTCGCGCGGGTGAATCATCCCGCCGTGAAGACGATGTTCGATACACACAACGCCGTGGACGAGACGGAGCCGCACGCGGCGCTGATTGAGCGCTACTGGCCCCTGATTCGGCACGTTCATGTGAATGAGACCGACGGCCGGCATCCGGGCGCCGATGGTTATGACTTCGCGGCGGTGCTGGCGGTTCTTCAGCGACTGAACTATGGCGGGTGGGTGTCGGTGGAGGCGTTCGATTTTTCGCCCGGCGCCGAGCGCATCGCTCGCGAATCGATTGCTCATCTCAAGCGGCAGGGAGGACTTGCATGAGCAACGCGTATCTGGTGACCGGCGGCGCGGGTTTCATCGGTTCGACGCTGGTTCGCGCGCTGCTCGATCGAAACGACGGGACGGTTGCCGTGATCGACAATCTGCTCACCGGCAAGGAGGAGAACCTCGGTGAAGTTGCCGGGCGCATCCGGTTCCACCGGGTCGACATACGCGATGCGGCGGCTACGGCGCGCGCGATCTCGGGCGCCACGCACGTCTTTCACCTGGCGGCGATTCCTTCGGTGCCGCGCTCGATTGACGATCCGGTCCCCTCGCATGAAGTCAATATCGACGGCACGTTTAACGTGCTTCGGGCCTGCGCCGAGGCCAAGGTGAAGCGGGTGGTCTATGCTGCTTCGTCTTCCGCCTACGGCGACACGCTGGTGCTGCCGAAGGTCGAAACGATGACACCGCAGCCGAGGTCGCCCTACGCGGCGCAGAAGTTGATGGGTGAGTACTACTGCTCGGTGTTCACGTCGTGTTTTGGGCTGGAGACTGTTGCTTTGCGATTCTTCAACGTGTACGGCCCGCGGCAGGACCCGTCGAGCCCGTACTCCGGCGTGTTGAGCCTGTTCATGAAGGCGCTGCTCGGGCGGACTTCGCCGACGATCTTCGGTGACGGCGAGCAGTCCCGGGACTTCACGTACGTCGAAGACGTCGCCGCGCTAGTGATCAAGGCGGCGTTTGCGGCCAACGTGGCCGGGAAGATGTACAACGCAGGCAACGGAGGGCGCTACACGTTGAATTTCATCTGGGACCTGCTCCAGCGGATCGAGTCCGTGAAGCTCGCAGCGAAATACGGGCCGCCGCGCCCGGGCGATGTGCGCGATTCGCAGGCGGACACGACGCTTGCCGTGCGCGACCTCGCTCACGAGCCGCGGTTCACGATGGAAGAAGGTCTGCGCCGGACGCTCGCCTGGTACCGGGCGAGTCTCGGTGGCTAAGTCGGCTCCAGCGGTTTGCCGATTTCCCAATGGTGGCCGAACGGGTCCTTGATGCGCCCGACCCGCCAGCCGTACTCCTGATCGGCGACCGGCCATACTTGGCGCGCCCCAGCCGCCACGGCGCGGGCGAAGAGCGCATCGGGATCCTGGCTTACCAGGACGATGCGCGCGGTGGTTCCGCCGAGCGTTTCGGGGCTGAAATGTTCGTGTTCGGGTGACTCGTCAGCGACCCAGAACGCCGCGCCGTCGACCACCAACTTCGACACCACCGCACCGTCGGGCGCTTCCACGCGAAACTCTTCGGTTGCCCCAAAGGCGGACTTGTAGAAGTCGACCGCCTGCGTGCCGCGGCGAACAGAAAGCATGGGCTCAATCATGGCGCATCGCACCTCGGCGCTATTATCACGCACAGGCCGGGCGGTTGCGATATGATGCCTCTACTACGATTCCACGCGTAATCCGTACTCCGCCCCTGCTCCGGCGAAACCGCTCAACCTAACCAGGAGAAATCATGAATCGCCGTCGTCTATTCCAACTTGCCGCGGCCGCCGCGGCGTTCCGCTCCGATGCCATTGAACGCGTCCATGCCGCAACCAACTCGGTTGCCGGGACGACGCCGGAGTCCGTCGCCTCGAACGAAGATTTCTGGGCCGCGGTCCGCGAGTCGTTCAGCGTCGACCGCAACATCATCAACCTGAACAACGGCTACTGCAGCCCGTCGCCGCGGACGGTGCAGGACATGATGCAGCGCATGCTCGAGTATTCGAACATGGGGCCGGTGCACACGATGATCCAGGTGCTGGAGCCGCAGATCGAGATGGTGCGCGAGCGACTGGCGCGCGCCGCCGGCTGCGACCCGGAAGAGATGGCCATCACGCGCAACGCCAGCGAGTCGCTTGAAAACGCGCAGTACGGCGTGGATCTGAAGCCGGGCGACGAAGTGCTGACGACGAACCAGGATTACCCGCGCATGCTGACGACCTTCCGCCAGAGGGAGCGCCGCGAGGGTATTGTGCTCAAGGAGATCTCGTTTCCGGTCCCGACGCTCGGCATGGACGACCTCTACCAGCGGTTCGAGCGCGCCGTGACGCCTAAGACCAAGCTCATCCTTGTCTGCCACATCACGAACCGCACGGGGCAGATCTTCCCGATCCGGCGCATCTGCGACATGGCGCACTTGCGCGGCATCCCGGTGATTGTCGACGGTGCGCACGCCTTCAGCCACTTCCCGTTCCAGATCTCCGATCTCAACTGCGATTACTACGGGACGAGCCTGCACAAGTGGACCTACGCGCCGATGGGCACGGGGTTTCTCTATGTTCGTAAGTCGCGGATCGCCTCGACCTGGCCGCTGATGGCCGCGGACAAGCGTCAGGACGACGACATCCGCAAGTTCGAGGAGATCGGCACGCACCCGGCGGCCAATCACAACGGCATCACGGAAGCTCTGCTGTTCAACGAGAACCTGGGCATCGACCGCAAGGCGGCGCGCCTGCGCTATCTGCGGGACCGGTGGGCGCTGCGGCTGGCTGAGAACCCGAAGTGCCGCATTCTGCACAGCGCGGACCCGGCGCAGTCGGCGGGCATCGGTTTCCTTGCCTTCAACGGCGTCGACCCGCTGAAGATGTCCGACATACTGTGGAAGAAGCACAAGATCCTGACGGCTTACGTGCCGCACGAGGAATATACCGGATTGCGCATTACGCCGAACGTGTACACGACCGTGCGGGAAATCGACTGGTTTGCCGAAACGGTGGAGCACGAACTCACGCACGCGTGAGGGGCCGGGGCCGCGCGGGTCGGTCTGGTTTCACGGTCTAATAAAGAGTAAAGATGAAAGCTCTGGTTTACGTGTCGTTCAAGAAGACGGTTCTCGATCCGCAGGGGCAGACGATCCGCAAAGCGCTGGTTGGGATGGGGCATCACTCGATCGCCGAGGTGCGGCAGGGGAAGGTGTTTGAGATCGACCTGGCGCCGGGGACCGAGCGCAAGCAGGCCGAGGCCGAGATCGGACAGATCGCCAACGATGTGCTGGCGAACCCGGTGATTGAGGAGTACCGGGTCGAAATCGTGGACTGAGTCGGCCGGAGCTAGCGCAAGCCTTCCGCCAGGCGCAGTTCGTCTAACTCCTGTTTGATCGTGTAGGCGTAGTATTGGCCGTCGGGCGTCATGACAATGCTCAGTCGCAGGTCCAGGCCGGCCCGGTCCGGAGGATCGATATGGGCGACGAGCACGCGGCGGCCGGTCAGGCGGTCCAACCGGTACACATGGGCGGGAAGCTCACCTTGTTTGCAGACGAGCACGGACCGGTCATCTTCGCCCCACTCTACCAGGCGCTCGCCCGGCTCGATGCCCTCGATCTTCAACTCCTTGCCACGCTTATTTACCGGGTAGCCGGCGATGGCGCCATTCACCAGGGCCAACAGGTAGCGGCCATCCGGGGTTCCGGCCACGCCCGCGTAGAGCGAGCCTAGCGGCGTCACGGGTTGCGGTTCTGCTCCGCTGTCGGCATCCATCACGAACAACTGGCGTCCGGGTCCGCCGCGGCTTCCAAACAGCCAAAGCTTCTTCGCGTCGCCTAGGAATCCGACGCGTTCGACGTCGAAGCCGTCGAGCACGATTTGGCGTGCGTGGCCGGGGCCGATCGGATACATGACGATGTCGCGCCGGATCGGATCGACGGCGACGGCCCAATTGCCGTCGCGCGACATTACGGGCAGGAGTCCTTCGCCGAGTTTCTCGGCCGGTCCGCCGTCGGTTGGACGAATGAAGGCGAGTTGCGTTTCGCCGGCGCCTTCGCCCGTTTCGGAGAATGCGATCCGGCTTCCATCGGCGGAGATGGCGGAGGCGGCGCCGAAATCGAGCCAGGTCAGGTCGCGGTCCTGCGTGGCGCCCGGGGAATGGAAGAGGATTCTCTGCCGGAGATCGAGCCCTTGGATCAGCACCTGCCCGTCGCGGGAGATGTCTTGGAGTACGAGGTTGGCCGACTCGCGGAGCACCATGCGTTCGCGGCTATCGAGGGAGACGGCCCACAAGTCATGGCGTGTACCGGTGCGGGCGGCGGTGAACCAGATCTCGTCGCCGCGGGCGGACCACGCCAGGCCGGCGGCGTCGGCGAAGCGCTCCGACAGCGTTTTTTTGTGGCCGGCGCGGTCCACGACGACGACCTCGCCGGCCCTGTCGTTGCCGGCCGGATGCTCGAACAGCGCCACACGTTTCCCGTCGGGAGAGACTCGGACGTCGGAAAAATAGCCGGGGGTTTGGGCGAGCGCGGCGCCGAGCGGATATTGCAACTCCGCGCCGTCGCCTGTGTCCCGGATGATGGCGAGATCCTTGCCGTCGGGGGACCAGTCGGCGAACTCCACGCCATCCATCAATGGTTTCGGGGCGGAGCCTTGCGTTACGGTGGCGAGCGTGCCCTGCGGGAAGAGGGAATCGGGACTGAGGCGCGGCTTGAGCATGACAGCCATTTCCTTTTTGGAGGAGACAGCCAGAAGCGCTACGTCCTCAAGGCCGGTGGGATGCGACTCGGGGTTTTCGAATCCGAGGCTGAAGATCGCGGGCGGTTCGTCTTCCCAGGCGGCGCTGTAGAGGACACCATTGCCTGGCGTGAACCGTGCCGTCTCGATGAAGCCGCGGCGGAAGGTCAGACGGCGGAACTGAAATTGGGGCAGTGGGTGCGTCCAGGTTCCGATCTGATATCCGGCGAGGCCGGCGGCGAGGATGGCCACGGCAGCGAGGGCGAGTGCGGGGAACCGGCTGGGGTGGCTGACGCGCTCGACAATTACCTGCTGCGTTGCGATGCCGTCGGCGGGCTGTCCTTGGGCCACGGCGTTCAGTGCGAACGCCAGGTCCCGCGCGGACTGAAACCTTTCTTCCGGGTTTTTGTCCAGGCACCGGCGGAGGATCTCGGCGAGGCCGGGCGCCAGACCCGCGATTTCGGGTGGTTCGTCATGGAGGATGGCGTGGGTTACGTCGGCCGGCACAGGCCCGGTGAAAGGCGGCCGGCCGGAGAGTAACTCGTAGAGCACGCAGCCGAGGCTGAAGATGTCGGCGCGGGGGTCGATGTTTTGGTGGCGGAAGAGTTCGGGCGCGGTGTAGG
>JAKAJI010000440.1 GCA_021813825.1 Acidobacteriota bacterium
AACCAGGCAGACCTAATACCGCTTCTGAACTGATCAAAACATCTCTCCTCAAGAATGTTTTACCAGTCAGGGGCGGTGGCCTGCCCCCATTAATGATCTAGAGCCGATCTTCCGTCGTTGTAGGGCTGTAGGCCCGCCAAAAAAGCAGTCCCCCGATCTGCGCAACTGAATCTCCCCCAAAACCAAGCACTTCCAGCCAACCAGCAATCGTCCCCCCGTTCACGGTCTGCGAAACTCAAATCGAGGCTGGCCCTGCGCCCGCCGATTTCCCGAGAAAGGAAGCATAAGGAAGTGTCCACGATCGAAGAGACCATCCCGCCCCCGCGCATCCGCAGCATCGGCAGTTGGGCCGCTCTCATTGACGGCGAAGATTCCGCCGAGTTTCTCGATTTCCGCGAGCGGATGTTGCGGGCACTGGACCCCTCGGGTGCTCAAGAAACCGCGCTCGCCGAAATCGTCGTCGCGGGCCGCTGGCGCCTCGGCCGCATCCCTGTCCTCGAAGCGAGACTCCTCACGGCGCCGAACGCGACCGTCGCCGACCTTTCCCAACTTAGCCTCTACGAGTTGCGCCTCACTCGCGTAGTGAGCCAGGAACGCGCTGTGCTCTCGCAACTCCAGGCCGCGCGCCGCGCCCGGCCGGTGGTACACTTTCTTCAGCGCTGACAACTGCGGCGACTAAAATTTCGTGCGCCCTTCAGGGCGGCATGTAAGTCCGGGACTTGATCGGAACGACAGGTACCATGGCGATGCGGAGCAACCTTCCCCTTACACACATTCGGATTGCGACCCGCTCGAAACGCCAGAAAGAAGGTGAAGGATGGGCGTGCGGGAATTCGCGCGGGCCAAAAGCGAGCGGCGGAAACTTTCGCTGCTGACTTGTTACGACTATACGTTTGCCAGGCTGCTGGCCGGGACGACGATTGACGCGATTCTGGTCGGCGACAGCGCGGCGATGGTGATGCACGGGCGGGCTTCGACGGTGCATGCGGGCATCGAGATGATGCGGTGGCACACGGAAGCCGTCGCGCGCGGGGCGGGGGACAAGTTTGTCATCGCCGACATGCCGTTTCTTTCGTTTCGGAAGGGGGTGACGGCCGCGCTTGATACGGCGCAGACGCTGATGGCGGCGGGCGCGCAGGCGGTGAAACTGGAAGGCGTCGAGGGACACGAGGACGCGATTCGGCGGCTGACGCAGAGCGGCATCCCGGTGATGGGCCACCTCGGACTGCAACCGCAATCGGTGCATGCTTACGGCGGATACCGGGTCCAGGGGCGCACGGAGGAAACGGCGCAGGACATTCTCGGGCAGGCGAAGATGCTGGAGCAGTTAGGCGCGTTCTCGGTGGTGCTCGAATGCGTTCCGGCGGCGCTGGCGCGCGAGGTTACGGCGGCGCTGAGTATCCCGACGATCGGCATCGGCGCGGGAGCGGACTGCGACGGGCAGATCCTGGTGCTGCAGGATATGCTCGGGCTCAACGCGGATTTCCAGCCGAAGTTCGTTCGCAAGTTTCTCAACGGGGAGTGCCTGGTGAAGCAGGCGGTGGAGAGCTACGGGCAGGCCGTGAGCGCCGGGCTGTTTCCGTCGGCCGAGGAGAGCTTCCAGTGATGCGCGTGTGGTATTCGACCTCGGAGTGGGTGGTCCGGCGGAAGACCATCGCGGGCGAGACCATCGGATTCGTTCCCACCATGGGGGCCTTGCATCGCGGCCACGCGGCGCTGGTGGAGCGCTGCCGGCGGGAAAACGACGTCGCGGTGGTCAGCCTCTTCGTCAATCCGACGCAGTTCAACGATCCTCGCGATCTGGACCGCTATCCGCGGACGATGGAGCAGGACCTGGCGCTGCTGGAGAGCCTGGGGGTCGACGATGTGATTACGCCGGGGGTTCCCGATTTCTATCCCAAGGGCTACCGTTTCCGGATTGAGCCTCCACCGGACCTGCTTGTGATGGAAGGCGTTTTCCGGCCAGGCCACCTGCAGGGCATGCTTACGGTGGTGGTGAAGTTACTCAACTTAGCAAGAGCGGACCGCGCCTACTTCGGAGAAAAGGACTATCAGCAGTTACAGGTGGTTACGGAAATGGCGCGGGAGTTTTTTACGGTGACTGAAATTGTGCCATGCGCCACGGTCCGGGAGGAGTCGGGGCTGGCAGAGAGTTCCCGGAACCGTCTGCTATCGCCGGAAGGACGAACAAAGGCCGCGTTGCTGTACCGCGCCCTGAGCACCGCAGCGAGCGCGACAGACGCTGCAGCGATGCTTGAAGCGCAAGGCTTCCGGGTTGAATATGTCGAAGAGCACTGGGGCAGGCGGCTCGCGGCGGTATACCTGGAAGGGGTGCGGCTCATCGACAACGTGGCAATCGAAGGAGGCCGCGATGTTACTCACTCTTGACGTCGGCAACAGCCAGATCTTCGGGGGTGTGCACGAGGGGGAGCAACTCCGCCTGACCTTCCGGAAGACCTCGGTGATCCGGGCGTCGTCCGACGAGTTTGGTACGTTTTTCCGCACGACGCTTCGTGAGAATGGCATCGAACCTGAGCGGATCAGCGGCGCCGCCATTTGCTCGGTGGTGCCGGACGCGGTCCACTCGCTGCGCAATTCGATGCGGAAGTACTTTCGCCTGGAACCTTTTCTTCTCCAGCCTGGCGTTAAGACCGGTTTGAAAATCCGCTACCGGAATCCGCTCGAAGTGGGCGCGGACAAGATTGCCAACGCGATCGGCGCTCTCGGCAAGTTCCCGGGCAGAAATCTGCTCATCGTCGACTTCGGAACCGCGACGACGATCTGCGCGGTCACCAAGGACCGCGAGTATCTCGGCGGCGTGATCACGCCGGGACTCAATATCTCGATGAGCGCGCTCGAATCGCAAACGGCGCGGTTGCCTACGGTCGAAATCGTCCGGCCGGAGAGCGTTCTCGGCCGGTCGACGGTTGAAAGCATCCAGTCCGGCCTGTATTACGGTACGCTGGCGACCGTGCGTTCGCTGGCCGAATGGGTGACCAAGGAACACTTCGCCGCCGAACCGCCGCTCATCGTCGGAACCGGCGGGTTCGGCAGGCTCTACGAGCAGGAAAAGCTATTCGACGCTTTCGTGCCGGAGCTCGCTCTCGCCGGACTGCGGAGGGCGTTCGAGATGTCGCAGGCCGAGCGGGGGTAGCCAAACTCAGGTAGGATGTGGTTGCTATGCGGACCACGACTTGTCTGGCTGTGCTGTGCGCGGCGGCTGTAGTAAACGCGGCGCCATTAGAAACCCATCGTCCGAAGATGGACACCATTCTCTACGGCGCGGCGTTCTACGAAGAGTACATGCCGTACGACCGCCTGGATCAGGACATCGCGCTGATGAAACGGGCCGGGCTGAACGTAGTGCGCCTGGGCGAGTCCACCTGGAGCAGTTTCGAACCTCGAGACGGGCAGTTTGAGTACGCCTGGATGGACCGCATTCTCGACAAACTGCAGGCAGCGGGCATCAAAGTCATTTTCGGCACGCCGACTTACTCGATTCCGCCGTGGCTGTACTACGAGCATCCGGAAGTTCTGGTGACGCACCTGGATGGCACGAAGGCGCAGTACGGCCTGCGCCAGAACATGGACATCTCGAATCCGACGTACCGGTTTTATTGCGAGCGGATGATCCGGCACGTTATCTCGCACTACGCGGGCCATCCGTCGGTGATCGGGTATCAGGTGGACAACGAAACGAGTTCGTACGGCACGGCCGGGCGGGACGTGCAGAAAGGCTTCGTCGAGTATCTGAAGCAGAAGTACGGCTCGGTCCAGGAGATGAACAAAGTCTGGGGTCTCGTTTACTGGGGCCAGTTACTCGGTGGCTGGGAAGAAGTGCCGCCGATCAACGGCATCCGGAACCCCGGTTGGAAACTCGATTGGGACCGCTACCAGGCCACGCTCGTCACGGACTTTCTCGATTGGCAGGCGCGCATCGTGAACGAATACCGGAAGCCGGGGCAGTTCATCACTCAGGATTTCAGCGGCGGCGTGCACACAAACATCGACCAATGGGCGATCGCCAAGAGCATGGACATCGTCGCGGTGAACTCTTACTAC
>JAKAJI010000057.1 GCA_021813825.1 Acidobacteriota bacterium
TGAAGTGGTCCTTCCCACCCACCTGATGCTCCGCGGCACCACTTGGCCTCCGCACCTCAGCCCGGAATCCCCGCAGCCGCCGATCGAATCGGCGGGCTGATGGCGCGCGTGGTAACTAGCGCCGGCGCGGCGAGCCGAAGCCGTTCCTTGCGATACTCGAAGTTCGTTCGCTCCCGGCTCAAGGTATGGAACCCCGCACCGTCCTCGTCACCGGCGGCGCCCGGCGCATCGGCCGCGGCATCGCGCTTCATCTGGCCCGCCAGGGCTTCCACGTCGCCATCCACTACAACTCGTCGGAGGCCGAGGCCCGCGCTGTGGCCCAAGAGTGCGGCGGCGCTGAACTTTTCCAGGCCAACCTGGAAAGCGTCGCCTCGATCGAAGCCATGTTCGCGGAAGTGGATCGCCGCCTCGGCGGCCTCTACGCGCTGGTGAACAACGCGGCCCGCTTCACCCGCTTTGACCCGCTCGACATCACCGAACGCGACTGGGATTTCATCCACTCGGTCAACCTGAAGGCCGTGTTCTTCTGCTGCCAGCAGGCCGCCCGCCTGATGCTTCGCTCGGGCGCCGGCCGCATCGTCAACATCAGCTCGCTCGGAGGCATCCGCCCCTGGGCCGACCACGCCCACTACTGCGCCTCCAAAGCCGGGGTCATTCATCTCACCCGCGCCCTCGCGAAGGCCTGGGCCCCGACCATCACCGTAAACTCGGTCGCCCCCGGCGTCATCCCCTTCGGCCCGCTCGACGAGGAAAGCGAAGCCATGGTCCGTCTCACCCCGGCCGGCAAACCCGGCACCGCCGAAGACATCGCCTCCGCCGTCTCCTATTTCCTGAACGCGACCGACTATGTCACCGGCCAGCTCCTCGCCATCGACGGCGGCCTCAGTCAAAGGTAGACTCTCACACTTCCCTCCACCCGCGCGATAAGAGCTTCGTGGACGCGTTTCTCGAGGACCTCGCCGGGCTGCTCGAATCGGCCGAAGCCGGTGAGAGCGCGACGGATCTCACGATCCTGGTCGGCAGCCAGGGCCTGGAGATGCTTTCGAACGTACCCGGTCCACTCGAGGCCATCCGCATCCAGAACGGCGCATGCGCCGCCTATCGCATCACCCGCCGCGCCGGACGCGTTCAGGTCGAAGGCGCCGCCGCCGGACGCGCTGCTTCTCTTTCGAGCACCCCGCCACCGCGGCTCTCCTCTTCCTGCTTCCCCTCCTCGCTCCTGCTTCCTGCTCCGATCGCCGCCGTGGCAAACTAAGAGTCGCCAGATCGGCAGAGGAGAACATATGAACCGGCGCGAAGCTCTCGGCGCACTCGCGGCCGCGGGCCTTACGGCCCACGCCGCCCCATCTTCCGGCGAGATGAAATACCGCACGCTCGGCAAGACCGGCGAGAAGGTGTCGCTCATCGGCCTCGGCGGCCACCATATCGGACGCCCCAAGGATCCGCAGGTGGGCATCACCATCATCCGTACCGCGCTCGACCGCGGTATGAACTTCCTCGACAACTGCTGGGACTACAATGGCGGCGAAAGCGAACGCCGCATGGGCCTCGCTCTTCGCGACGGCTACCGCCAGAAGGCGTTCCTGATGACCAAGTTCGACGGCCGCACCAAGGCCGCCGCCGCCGCGCAGATCGACGAGAGTCTCAAGCGCCTCCAGACCGACCACATCGACCTGATCCAGTATCACGAGAACATCCGCCTCGAGGATCCAGACCGCTTCTTCGCTCCCGGCGGCGCTCTGGAGGCGGTGATGGCCGCCAAACAAGCGGGCAAAATCCGCTACATCGGTTTCACGGGCCACAAGGACCCGATCGTCCACCTGCGTATGCTCGACGAAGCCGCCGCGCACGACTTTCATTTCGACGCCTGCCAGATGCCGCTCAACGTGCTCGACGCCCACTTCCGCAGCTTCGCTCACCAAGTCGTGCCGAGATTGGTCGCTCAGGGCATCGGCGTGCTCGGCATGAAGCCGCTCGGCGACAGTTTCGTTCTCCGGGCCAACGTCGCCACCGCCATCGAATGTCTGCACTACGCAATGAGCCTGCCGGTATCCGTCGTCATCAACGGCTGCGAAAGCATGGAGCGGCTCGACCAGGCCTTCGAAGCGGTCCGCACCTTCAAGCCGCTCACCCCGGCCCAACAGGACGCCTTGCTCGCCCGCACCCGGCAGGCCGCCCTCACCGGACGCTTCGAGCCATTCAAGACCACCAGTATGTTCGACGGCACCGCGCACAACCCGCAGTGGCTCGGCTAACCGCGCTGGCGGCGCGCCATGCGGACACGCTGGGCGGTTTTCTTCGGCGGCGGAGACTTCAGACGCATCCAGCCCGGCGCCGAGTGGTCCACCGTTTCCCCGGTCACCCGAAACAACTCCACCGGCCCCGGGCGGTAACCGGCCTCGTGCTGCACCCGGGCCAGGTCCTCTTTCGAGACCTCCTCGCCAGGCTCAAAGTCCACGGTGATCTGAGCCCGCTTCAGGTCCAACTTCACCCACTCGGCCGATTCCAGGCATTTCAGGCGCACCACGATATTGAAAAAGCCCCGCGGGCTGTAGACGCCGTACAACTTCGCCACCGCGCGGGTCCGCCAGACCTCCTCCCCCGCGGCCGTCCTCACCGCCAGCGCCACCAGCAACACCAAAGCCATCCGGCCCGCCGCGCTCATGAATCGCGCCTCCTGTGCCGCCGATGCGGTACCGCGAAGTAATACTCGTAGAACACAAACGCCGAAAACCTCTCCCGCAAGGCCGTGGGTGAGTCAAACGACTGCAGGAGCGGCCATCGCCCGCCGATCCCGATCTGCCACCGCAACGTGCTGTATTCAAGCACCAGGTCCTGCTTGAGCGTCCGCCCGCTCGACAGCGCATTTCGAACTCCATCGGCGAAGGATGCGGCATCTTGCGTGTAGTTCGCCTCCAGGCTCACGTCGATCAACCCAGGCATACCCTCTTCCGGCAGTTTGCGCGGATACAGCCGCGTCTCCACCTGGGCGTCGCTTCTCAGTTCGCTTCCTGGACTGATCCCCGCCCGTGAGACGGGATTCAGCCGGTAAGTCGCGTCCGCCGCAACGCCAAACGCGTCGCTGTTGTAGCTGAGCGCAATGCCGAAATACGGGTCCACCGTGCCGCTGCCCGTCTGCAGCGCGCCTGGCAGGTACGCCCCCTGCGCCTGGAGCGCGTTCTCACCGGCGGGAAGGAACACCCCGCCGAGCGGCGTGATTCGGAACGTCGCTTGCGTGCGGTCGATCTTCAAAACCGTGTAACGGACATAGACCACCGGGTCCCTGGCGGCCCAACTGGACAGCGGCGCCACGTCCGGACCACCGCCGAGCGACTGGTAGCTCTGGTTTAGGTTCACAAACAGCGCCAGGTGAGGAATCACTCCGTAGGCAATGGTCACCGGCGTCTGAAACCCGAAGAATTCGGGAGTGCTGAACGTCGTCTGAAAATTAAACCGGACCAACAACTGCCCGGTGGCGACCGGCAGTGCGGTCACGAACGTCGCGGGCGAGCCTTCGACGGATCTGGACAACGCAGCCGCGAGCACGGCGGCGCACAGCGCCAGTCCCCGGTTGCCCGGAATCGCGAGTTGGCGATTCGGACACCTTTCCACGACTGGGATTATAGGCCTCGCGCCCGGCGAGCCAAAGCACCGGTAACGCCCGCTTGATCGATTCCTTCCTGTAAGAAACAGAAAAGTAAGCCATTAACGTCGCTACCTCCCTCCAGGAGGCCGGCGGCCGGCGGGGAGTGGAACCCTGAATGCCCGGATGGAATCCGGACGCTAGAAATTCAGCTCAATCCAGCGGGCGACCGGGTTCTTTGTGCGCGGGTGTTTTAGCCGCTTCCACCCCGGCGCGCTGTGGTCAACCGGGGGCGTCAGCCGCTCAATCGTCACGGGACCCGGCTTGTAGCCGGCTTGCCGCTCCGCCTGCTGCAGGCTCTCCGGCGTCACCTCGGCGCCCGGCGCAAAATCCACCGTGATCTGCGATTTTTTCAGATCCAGTTTCGCCCACTCGGCACCCTCCATCTGGTTCAACCGCACAATTATGTTGAAAAACCCGCGGGGGCTGAAGACGCCGTTGAGTTTGGCTACCGCGCGAGTCCCTCCCGCCGCAGTTTGCTTCGTCCCAGCCGTAAGCGCCGTACCTACGACGGCGACGGCCACCAGCCACACGCACAGCCTCACGTGTTGCTTCTCCGATGCCGCCAGTCCGGGGCCGAAAGATAGTACTCGAAGAACAGGAACGCTCCGGCTCGCTCCCTCAAATGGTTTGGCGTGTCAAATGACTGCATCAAAGGTACTTGCGCCCCAACCCCGATCTGCCACCGAAGCGTACCCAATTCCAGGAAAAGATCGTGCTTGAGTACCGTCCCGGTCGACAACGGCGCGAGGGTTCCATCGATGTACGTGTCGGAGTCCTTCGTGTAGTTCATCTCGTAACTCAGCACGACCGTCTTCGGAAGACCCTCTTCCGGCAGGTGCCGCGGGTAGAGCCAGATTTCGATCTGCCCGTCGCTCCGCAATTCACTCCCCGGGCTAATGCCTTGCGACGCCACCGGGTTGGCGCGGTACGTCGTATCCGCCGCCCAGCCCCAACTTGTGGAATTGAAACCCATGGTCACGCCGAAGTAGGGATCCACGGTTCCACTTCCCGTCTGCAGGATCCCGGGCAGGTACGGCCCGCCCTTGTACCGCAGCGCGTTATCTCCCCACGGCAAAAACGCCCCGGCAAGCGGCGCGATGCGAAAGGTCGACCGCGGCCGGTCGACCTTGAAGATCGTGTACCGGGCAAACACGGTCGTATCCTGGGCCCCCCAGCTACTCAACTCCGGCCGGGCCGTCGTCGCCCCCAGCGATCCATAGGCTTGGTTGAAATTCGCGAAAATCGCCCACCGCGACGTCAGCCCGTAGCCGACGTTTACGGGCATCTGCAGTCCCAGAAAGTCCTGAGTGCCGAGAATGGACTGGAAGTTGAAACGAACCAGCAACTGGTCGGTCGCCACCGGCAGCGCCGTCACGAAAGTCGCCGGCGAGGCCTGGGCTACCCCCCAAGCCACCAATGCCCCCACACTCAGACTCCAAGCTCGGCGACCCAACATCCTACTACTATACGGGGTCACCGGCGAGCTTTTCAGAATGCCCGCCGCTTCGGACTAGTCTCCCGATAGTCTTTTCCTATTCACCCGGATTCGGTGGCCTTTCGCGCCTGCGGCCACGCTTTATTCACTACCGGACAGCAGCAAACGGGCTGCCGCGGCTAAAACCATTCGCAAGTAAATTGTTTTGGTTAACAACATGAAAATAAAAGGGTTAAAAATTCTGTAACTTAGCAGTTGCCGCTTTTCCCTTCTGTGCTAGACTTATTTTCGCTTGTGGGTGCGCGGCAGGCGCGGATGCGCTCCGGAGGGACTCACCAGGACGCCGCTTCCCGCTCAAAATAGTGCTGGAGCTCGGTTTTCCACAGAGCTGTGGAAAACATGTGGATGGATTCTGTTCGCACATGAACGTTTGGGAAGAAATTAAGACAGTCATTGCACGTTCCATCAGCCCGGAGGCGTTTCAGAACTGGCTATCACGAACTGAGTTCACTTCGCTCGACAAGGGGTTGCTCACCGTGACTGTCCCGGATGACGCTACCCGGCGATGGATCCTCGAGGTATACAACGCCGACATCTGGGGTGCCGTTCACAGCCTCCATCTTCCGGTCGAGCGCATCAATTACCGTGACCCGGCCGCTGAGCCTGGCCCGGCGCCTGCGTCTCAGGGCGACGAGGAACTTTTCGCGCCAAGCGTTACCCTAAACCCGCAGTTCACGTTCTCCAACTTTGTCGTCGGGGCCTGCAATCAACTCGCCCACGCCGCCGCCAAAGCTGTGGCCACGGTGCCTGCCAAAACCTACAACCCCCTGTTCATCTACGGTGGCAGCGGCATGGGCAAGACTCACCTGATGCATGCCATCGGCCGCGAGCTTCTGTGCCGCTACAGCCGCATGCGCATTATCTACACAACCAGCGAACGGTTCATGAACGAAATGGTGAACTGCATCCGGCTCCAGCGGATGCAACAGTTCCACCACCACTACCGCTCGGCTGACGTTCTGTTGGTCGACGACATCCAAACGCTGGGCCGCGCCGAGCGCATGCAGGAAGAGTTCTTCCACACCTTCAACGAGCTTTACGAGCACCAGAAGCAGATCGTCATTTCTAGCGACACCCCTCCGAAGAGCACGCCCGGCCTGGTGGAACGCCTCCGGTCGCGCTTCGAGTGGGGTCTCATGGTCGACGTTCAGCCGCCCGATCTGGAAACGAAAATGGCAATCCTCGACAAGAAAGCCGAGGACATGAACGTCAAGCTGCCCGAGGACGTGCGGATCTTCATCGCCACCCGGACCAAGTCAAACGTCCGGGAACTCCAAGGGTCGCTTATTAAGCTCGTTGCTCATTCCGACGTCACAGAAACACCCATCAATCTCACCATGGCCCAGCAGGCGTTGAAGCACTTGACGCTTGGCCAGGAGCGCCGCATCACCATGGAGGCCATTGTCAAAGCGACCGCCGACCGCTTCGGCCTCCAACCCTCCCAACTCAAACAGAAAACCAACGCCCAACAGATCGCCTATCCACGCCAGATCGCCATGTACCTGGTGAAGGACCTCATGTCCGCCTCGCTGCCTGAGATCGGGCGCTACTTCGGAGGCAAGCACCACACGACGGTCCTCCACTCCATTCAGAAGATCGAGCAACTGCGCCATCAGAAGCCGGATTTGCACAATTTGTTGAACAGCATAATTGACTCATTACAATAGACTTATATGAATTTTCCACAGGAGAGTCCCAGAGTGAGCTGTGCGCGGTTGAGGAAACATTCCTCCGGTGCCCGTTTTCCCCTGCCGCCTACCTCGCTTTCCACAACCGGTACTAGCAGGAACCGATTTATTTTTGTATAATTTAGAGAGAAATCAACATTTCCACAGGGCCTACTAAGGCGTATCTGTTTTATTGATTGTTTGGTCTCTTCCAACACCGTTACCCTAAGACCTGAGAAGAGATCGGAATACCGGGAGCACACGAACGCATGGAGTTCACCGTAAGCAAGACGGACCTGGCTCGCGAGCTCGGTTTATCGCAAGGCGTCGTCGAGAAGAAGACTACCATTCCCATCCTGTCCAACGTGCTCGTCGAAGCCGGCGATGGGCAGGTGCAAATCACCGCCACGGATCTCGAATTGGGGATCCGGTGTAGCTGTCCGGCGAAGGTCACAAAGCGTGGCTCGGGTACGATCCCGGCCCGCCGCCTGCTCGACTACGTGCGTCTGCTGCCTGACGCGGACCTGCAGGTGAAGATGCTGGATAACCAGTGGGCGAGCCTGGTCTGCGGCCGTTCCCGCACGCGTATCGCGGGGATGTCGCGCGAGAGCTACCCCGAACTGCCGGTGATGCCGGATCCGATGGTGAACATCCCGGCGGGCCTTTTGTCGTCGATGATCAAGCGAACCGGTTTTGCCATCTCGTCCGAAGAGAGCCGCTTCACGCTCAATGGCGCGCTGCTGCTGCTCAAGGCGGACGGCATCATCATGGTTTCCACCGACGGCCACCGGCTCGCGCTCACCGAATCGAAGCTCGACTTACCGGCAATTGGCGCCCAGTTCCGCGCTCTCCTGCCGAAGAAGGCGATGGTCGAACTCGAAAAGCTCGACTCGGAAGCCGCGGCCGATTCCGTTGTCCGTTTCTCCGGCGACGAGAACCACCTGTTTTTCGACTTCGGGCAGCGCCTCCTGCTCAGCCGGAAGCTCACGGGGAATTTCCCGGACTTCGACCGTGTGCTGCCGAAGGACGTCCCGCGCTCGGTGGAACTGAACCGCGACGAACTGCGCGGCTCGCTTGAGCGCGTCAGCCAGTTCGCCGATGAGCGCTCGCGCTCGATCCGTCTGCACGTCGGCCCCGGCGAGGTAAAGATTCACTCCTCGATCTCCGATACCGGCGAAAGCGAAGAGAGCGTGCCGGTTGACTACGACGGGCCGGAAATGGAAATCGGGTTCAACGCGCAGTACCTGCTCGAGTTCCTTCGCGCGGTCGAAACCGGCACAGTGAGTTTGCATTTCAAGGACCCCAACAGCGCCGGCGAACTCCGGCCCGTGGGTTCTTCCACCATTTACCGGTACGTCGTGATGCCGATGCGGATTTGAGACCTCCGCCTGTAGTTTGAAGCAAAGCAATTGCGGCCAGCCAAGCCGCCGATAGGAATTATTCACCCGCAAGATATGTCCACCTACGATTCGTCCAGCATTAAAGTTCTCGAAGGCCTCGAAGCGGTCCGCATGCGCCCTGCCATGTATATCGGCTCGACGCGCGAAACCGGCTTACATCACATGGTCTACGAGATCGTCGACAATTCGGTCGACGAAGCGCTCGCCGGTTACTGCACAGAAATCGAGGTCATCATCCACCTCGACAACTCGCTCAGCGTCATCGATAACGGCCGCGGCATCCCGGTGGACATTCACAAGGAAGAAGGCGTCTCCGCCGCCGAAGTTGTCATGACCAAGTTGCACGCCGGCGGCAAGTTCGACACCAACAGCTACAAGGTTTCCGGTGGTCTCCACGGCGTGGGCGTGAGCTGCGTAAACGCGCTCAGCGAGTGGCTGGAACTTGTCATCTGGCGCGACAAGCAGACCTGGGAGCAGGAATACGAACGGGGCGTCCCTAAGGGTCCGCTCACGGCGACGGGCAAGGCCGGCACCAAGCGCGGCACGAAGATCACTTTCAAGCCCGATCCCACCATCATGGAGGCCACCGAGTTCAACTTCGACACGCTCAGCCAGCGCCTCCGTGAACTCGCCTTCCTCAACAAGGGCCTCAAAATCACGCTCACCGACGAGCGCACGGATCCGGTTAAGACCCACGAGTTCCTCTACTCCGGCGGTATCAGCGAGTTCATCCGCCATCTGAACCGCGGCAAGGCCGTGCTGCATGAAAAGCCGATCTCTCTCGAAGGCGAACGCGACCTGGCTGAGGGCAAGCTCATCATGGAGATCGCCTTCCAGTACAACGACGGCTATTCGGAAACGCTGTTCAGCTTCGCCAACAACATCAACACCGTCGACGGCGGCACGCACTTAAGCGGCTTCCGCAGCGCGCTCACCCGGACCATCAACGCCTACGGCCAGAGCGCCGGCCTGTTCAAGGATGTCAAGGAAAACCTGAGCGGCGACGATGTTCGCGAAGGCCTCACCGCCGTTGTGAGCGTCAAGCTGCCGCAACCGCAGTTTGAAGGCCAGACCAAGGGCAAGCTCAACAGCGACATCCAGGGCAAGGTCACCGAATTCGTCAACGAGAAGCTCAGCGAGTACTTCGACAAGAACCCCGCGGTGATGAAGAAGATCGTCGCCAAGGCGATCGACGCGGCGCGTGCCCGCGAGGCCGCACGCAAAGCCAGGGACCTCACCCGCCGGAAAGGCGCTCTCGACTCCGGCGGCCTGCCCGGCAAGTTGGCTGACTGCCAGGAGAAAGATCCCTCGCGCTGCGAGCTATTCCTCGTCGAGGGCGAGTCGGCCGGCGGCACCGCCAAAACCGGCCGGGACCGCCGGTATCAGGCCATCCTGCCGCTGAAGGGCAAAATTCTCAACGTCGAGAAAGCCCGCTACGACAAGATGCTCACGCACGACGAAATCCGGAGCATGATCACCGCGCTCGGTACGGGCATCGGCATCCAGGATTTCGACGCCTCGCGCCTGCGGTATCACAAGATCATCATCATGACCGACGCCGACGTCGACGGGTCGCACATCCGCACGCTCCTGCTGACCTTCTTCTTCCGCCACATGCAGGAATTGATCAAGCGCGGGAACGTCTTCGTGGCCCAGCCGCCGCTTTACCGCATCAAGAAAGGCAAGAGCGAAAAGTACATCAAGGACGACAAGGAGTTTACCAAGGAGATCCTCCGCCGGGCGACGGAGAATCTGTTCGTTGAAACCGCTGCGGCGCCGCCGGCCCGCCTGGAAGGAGCCGAACTCCGCGCCTTCCTCATGCTGCTCGACGAACTCGCACAGATCAGCCGCCGCTTCGAGCGCCGCATGCGTGACGCGCGCATCGTGGACCTGCTCACCGACACACGCTTTTTGATCGACACCAAGGCCGACTTCCAGGACCGCGCCCACCTTGAAGCCCTGTTTGAGGCCATCCGCGCCGCCAAAATCGAAGCCGAAATCGTCACTGATGAAGAGCATTCCGCTTTTGCGGTCGCCTATAAGGACCCGACCAACGCCACGCGCCTCATCAACGTGGAACTCGCCGGCCAGCCCGAGTACCGCCGCCTCCGCGCGCTCGCGCGCCAGGCATCGCGCCACAATCATCCGCCCTTCGCCGTGCTGCGCGACAACTCGCGCGAAGTCAAACCAACCTGGTTGGAACTGCTCGACCACGTTAAGAGCGAAGGCGCCCGCGAGGTGAACATCCAGCGCTACAAGGGCCTCGGCGAGATGAACCCCGAGCAGCTTTGGGAAACGACGATGAACGCCGAAACCCGAACCCTGCTCCGCGTCGACCTCCAGGACATGGCCGAAACCGAGGCCATCTTCTCCACCCTGATGGGCGAAGACGTGGAAGGCCGCCGCAAGTTCATCGAGGAAAACGCGCTGGACGTACGGAACCTGGACGTGTAGCCGGGGCAGTCAATGGGAGACCGGCACGCTGAGAAGAGGGTGTTCGAAGCGTTTCTTCGCGCAAAGCCGGGATTCGCAGGCCGTAAGGTCGTCGATTGGACCCAACCCGATCGCGATCCTCCGGATGTGTGCTGCACCCTAAGCGACGGGAACTGCGTCGGCGTTGAGTTGACCGAATGGCTCCACGAAGGCCAGACGCGGGCGGGGAAGCAGCGGGAGAAATTGGAGGAGTCAATCCTAAAGGCCCTCGATCCGCTGCCGCCGAACAAGACCGTGAATATCCGCACCGTCTCGATGACTCCGAGGCCTGACCGTCCCCGGTTCGTCGCGAATGACGCAGTCACATTCAGGGCTCAACTCCTCGCGCTTATAGCCGAAATCGACCAGAGCCTGACCGACGCGGCGCCGTTCGGCCAGAGATCGGTGTCGCCCCGGCGCGATTTCGGACGCTATCCCACTCTAGGCAAGTACCTTTCCGAGGTTGACTTTCAACCCCGCGATCAAGTCAGCGGCGACCAGGACGGCGCCACGTGGATTGCGACCGAGCCGCAGGGCGGCTGGTACGCCCCTGATCCGGCGGTGGAGGCGCTTGGCCTTAGCCTGGATAAGAAGATCCAAAAAAGGTACAGCTCAGAACCGCGTAGATTAGACGAGTTTCATCTGCTCGTGTATTACACCCAGGGATGGTTTTACAACGAGCCACTCAGTGTTCCGGGCTTCGATCTTCCGGGCGCGGCGCGGTGGGCCTCAGGACACATCGGCAATAAGCCTGGGCCGTTCGACCGGATTTGGCTCTTTATCCCTGGCGTTGACCCGCCACAGGTGTTTCGGCTCTATCCACGGCCAGACCGAGCCGCGCCCTAGTCGGCGCACGAAGGCCTTGCCGCCTCAGGGAGCCTCGAGGCAAAGTTGTCCAGTCCCCAAACGCTACCCTGGCTGCTCACGAGATTTCGGACCATCAATTCATACGTGCAATTCCGAGTTGATCGCAGATTTTCCGCGCGAGGCGGTTGTCGATCTCCCCGTGCCGCGGTACGGGGGCCTTCGCCCCGGTTATCCGCTTTACAAAAATCGTGTGCCGGCCTCCTTCGCGGTCGACGCAACAACCTTCACGGCGAAGGTGTTCCAGCAGTTGGTGCCGTTTCAAATCGCCTCCCTTCGCAATTCTTAAATCGGCACAGGAAATTCGCCGCGGCGTTCCTAGGCGTTACGCCCGCCCGCTGCCCACGTGCACAGAAAGCGGGATCATCTCGATGAGGTCGGCATCCTCGGCCGATGCTTTTGCATCCGGAACCGGCAGCGGGTTTCCTTGCTCCAGTAGCATCTGGGCTAAGTCCTCCATCGCGCTGGCAATCATCAGACGAGCGTCTTGCAGGTCGAAACCTTGTGATACGGCGCCGGGAAAGTCCAAGGCCTCAGCGACCACAAAGTCGCCGGGTTTCTTCGGAAGATAGAAGGCGACGTGATACCGCAGCATACGCCCATCATACGCCACCCTTCCCTAGCCCACCCGCCGCTGTGGTAGCGTAGCGGGCGAGCGGAGATTTTCTTCCATGGCCCAATTCACGCGCCGCGATTTCCTGAAATCCAGCGCCGCCGGAGCCGCTCTCCTAGCCCCCGGCGCCGCAACTCTCCAGGCCTTTACCACCAAACGGTCAGCCACCGACGTCGTCACCCTCGGACGGTCCGGCGTCCAGGTCACTCGTCTGGCGTTCGGCACCGGAACCTTCGGCGGCCGCGTCCAGCGCGAACTCGGCCAGGCCGAATTCACCAAGCTTGTCCGCCACGCCTACGACCGCGGTATCCGGTTCTTTGAAACCGCCGACAGCTACCACGGCATGCCCGCCATGCTCGCCGCCGCCCTCGAAGGCATCCCGCGCGACAACTACCAGCTCATGACGAAGTACAACTTGCACAACCCCGGAGACCCGCTCGCTACCATCGACCGGTATCGCAAGGAGATGCGTACCGACTACTTCGACATTCTCCTCATGCACTGCGTCCGCAGCCCCACCTGGCCCAAGGACAACCAGCGCGTCGAGGACGCCTTCTCGGAGGCGAAAACGAAAAAGATCATCCGCGCGCACGGAGCCAGCGAACATGGCCTGCCCGCGCTCGCCGCCTTTCCCGGCACCGAGTGGCTGGACATCGCCATGATCCGGATGAACCACAACGGCACGCGCATGGACACGCCCACCACCTACGACACCAACGACCGCGGCGACGTGAACCAAGTAGTGGCCAATATGCGCAGAGTCCACGCCCAAGGCGCCGGCGTCATCAGCATGAAACTCGCCGGCGAAGGCCAGTTCGTCACCCGCGAGGACCGCCAGGCGTCGCTCCGCTTCGCCATGGGCCTCGGCGTCGTCGACTGCGTGACCATCGGGTTCAAGAATACCGGCGAGGTCGACGAGGCCATCGACAACCTCAATTTGGCCTTGAACGCCTGACACCGTCGCAAAAACTACTTCCCTGCGCGCGAGCGTTCGTGTAAGATACACCGCAGGGGGCGGGTTCGGAAGAACCCGTTTAGGACAAATGAACTCATTCGCCGGCGGTTCCAGGGGAACCCGCCTTCGCGGCGCTTCGGCGCCTTTCGCTTCGAGGAATCACAACCAGAACATTTCATAACCCAGGCGCACCGGCATGTCCATCTCATGGCTCGGGACAGCCGTGCTGTCCCTCTTGCTCGCCGGTAGCCTGGTCTACTGCGCGCTAACCATCATCGCCGCGCGGCGGTATCTTGCTTCGCGGCCCGGCTGGGGCCTTCGCGACGCCACGCCCATCAGCATCCTCACGCCGATCGCCGGCGGCGACGCGGGTCTTGAGGAGAACCTGCGCTCCGCGTTCCTGCAGGACTATTTCCCCTTCGAGATCATCTTCGCGGCCCGGTCACCCGAGGACGCCGCCATCCCGGTCGCGCGCAAAGTGATGGCCGAATTCGCGGCCATTCCCTCGCGCCTGCTCATCACCGGAGAGCCCGCATACTCGAACGCCAAGGTCTTCAGCCTCGAGCGCATGATGGACGCCGCCCGCTACGACCTGCTCCTCATGGTCGACAGCGACGTTCGCCTTCGCCGGGACATGCTCAGCCGCATTGCCTCGGAGTTCGAAGATCCGACCGTCGGCCTCGCCACCTGTCCCTATCGCGCCGTGCCCGGCAAAGGTTGGTGCAACGCGCTCGAGGCGGTCGGCATGAATACACAATTCCTCGGCGGCGTGCTTGTGGCCCGCTGGATCGACGGGATGAAGTTCGCCCTTGGTCCCACGATCGCCGCGCGCCGGCACGTGATCGAAGAGTTCGGAGGCTTCCGAGCCCTGGGAAGCTATCTCGCCGAAGACTTTGTCATGGGCCAGCGTGTCGATTCGCTCGGCTACCGCGTGATTCTGTCCTCGTGCTCCGTCGAGCACCACATCGGAGACGCCCCGTTGTCGGGCAGCCTCGCTCATCGCCTGCGCTGGGCACGCAGCACGCGACGGTCTCGCCCGGCGGGTTACTTCGGCGAGATATTCACGCACCCGCTGCCCATCGCGCTCGTGCTCACCTCGCTGCAGCCCCGCCTGTGGCCCGCGCTCGCCCTCACCGCTCTCGCCCGGGCGGCCGCCGGTTGGGCGGTGGCCGGCTGGGTACTCCGGGATCCCCTGACTGCGCGGCTGTGGTGGGGCGTTCCCCTGCAAGACCTCATCGCCATCGCCGTCTGGATCGCCGGCTTCTTCGGCAAACACATCACCTGGCGCGGCCGCCGTTACGCCCTGCTCTCCGACGGCCGCTTCGAGCCGGTTGCTGACTGACCGCTAGGGCGTGGATGCCACACGCTTGGCCGTGTACTCTACCGTCTGTCCGGAGTCGCCGATGCTGGCCGTAAAGTGAATCTCGTCTCCGGTCACCTTGCCCTTGTAGTGGATCTTGGCGTCGTTGCCCTGGAAATTCACCGAAATCGTGAACTCGATTGTATCGCCGTCTACTTTGCCGTCCTCGATCGTCGACTTGCCCAGCATCTCGCTCGTGGTCTCTCCGGTGAGCTTCGTACCGTCGACCTTGAACACGAACGTCCGCTCGATGGTTCCGTTTTCGGTCTCCGCGGTCCCCTTCCACGTGCCGGTAACGTCGGCGGCGTATGCCGTCAGTGTGAATACCGCCATCAACGCGAGCAACCATTTCATCGGTTTTCCTCTTTTCGTTCCAACCGAGGGTTGGATTGTACCTACTCTGTGCCAATCCGGGCCCGCGGTCAAGGGCGTCGCTGCCGGAAATTGGGGATGCGGTGGAACGTCAGGTAATTCGCGTCGTGGTAGGTGTGTGCGCCGCCGGCATCGTCGTCCCAGGCCGTGCGCGCCACGGCGATGAGGTCGTGTCCATCAAACTGCCAGTCGACGTATTGGAAAGCGTGCTTGGCCGGATCCGGATGCTCGACTACGATGCGCCGGGTTTCCCAGTGGCGGAGATCTTTCGATTCAAGCAGCGCCAGTTCGTTCCGCACGGCGCCGGCGCGGTGGTCACGAAACTGCGCGCCGATCACGTTGCCGAGCGTCCAGTAGCGCCGGGACGTTTTGTCGTAGCGGATCGTGAACTTACTCGCCCCGGCGGGAAAATCGACGAACCCGGTCCCAGGTTCGAACGTCGCTGTACGCCCGTCGCGGCTGATGTCGACGATCGCGGCTTTTCCGCCGTGCTGCGTGTCAACGCGAAGGAAGTCCGCGATCCGCCCATGCGGCGCGACCACGGCGTTGCCCTCGAGCCAACCGCCGAAATCGCCGTTGAGCCACGAGGCGTCGCCGGCGAGTGCGTTGCTTTTGTTCCAACTCGAAGCGCGCAGCAGGTCCGCATCTGACGGCGCCGAGAGCATCATCGCGCGGAACCACTGGCCCCAGCGTGTGCCTGCTTCGCGATCCTCGAACGCGCGCCAGATGCGGCCGCCGGATTCGACGACCGGATCCGGTGCACAGTGATAGCGGCCTTGAAAGAGAACTCCGTTGGTTTCGTTCGTGGGATTGGTCCAGTGCGCGCCGCGATCGGCGGACCGGCGAATGACGATGTCGCCGTATTCGCTGCGGGTACCAAGGAGATACAACGCGCCGCGATGCACGAACAGCGTGCTCCAGAACTGGCCCTGGATTTGGGCGATCGGCCGCCAGCTTTGCCCGCGGTCCTGGGAGGCAAACACCCGAGTCACGCCTTCGGTGCGCATGCCGGATTTTGGCCCGAACAGATCGTGCGAGGCGATGTAAGTGCCATCAGCCAGCACGGCGATGCTGGGCGATCCGATGTATCGAGCGGTGGAAGCCGGCTGATGATCGATGACGACGCCCGGGGGTGGAATGGCGCCCGCAAGGACGGCCGCGATAAGGGCTACGGCAAATTGCATCGTTACCTGTTGTAATACAGGTCAACGGGTGGAGTGCATCGCACCCGTACAATGAAAAGAAGTTCCCATGGCGGCGAAGTATGACGTGATCGTGGTCGGCGCGGGCCACGCCGGCTGCGAGGCGGCGCGTGCCTGCGCGCGCCTCGGCTTGCGGACCGCAATGGTGACGATGAACCTCGACCTCATCGCGCAGATGTCGTGTAATCCGGCGGTGGGCGGGATTGCCAAGGGACATCTCGTCCGCGAGATCGACGCGTTGGGCGGCGTGATGGGCGAAATCACCGACGCCGTCGGCATTCAGTTCCGGCTGCTCAATACAAGCCGCGGTCCGGCGGTGTGGTCCCCTCGCGCGCAGTGTGACAAGAAGCAATACCGCATCAAGATGCGCGAGACGCTCGAACGGGAGCCGAATCTCCGGATCCTGCAGGCCGAAGTGGCCGCGCTCGCGTTAACGGACGATGCGCCGCGGCGTGTGACCGGCGTTTCCCTGCGCGATGGCCGGACGCTTAGCGCGGAGGCTGTTGTGATCACGACCGGCACCTTCCTGAACGGACTCGCCCATGTGGGTGAGACAACTTACAGTTGTGGCCGCAACGGCGAGGCTCCTTCGAATTTCCTGGGCGACCAATTGCGCACGCTCGGCCTGCCCTGGACGCGCCTGAAGACCGGAACCCCACCGCGCCTCGACGGGCGCACGATCGACTGGTCGCGATTCGACGCGCAATCCGGCGATACGAACCCGACTCCGTTTTCCTTCCTCACGGGCCGGATCGAGCGGGAGCAAGTGAAGTGTTATATAACATACACTACGGAGCAAGCTCACGATGCGATTCGGAGCAATATCCATCGGTCGCCGCTGTTCAGCGGTCAGATCGAGGGGATCGGACCGCGGTACTGCCCATCGATCGAAGACAAGATCGTGAAGTTCCCCGATAAGACTCGTCACCAGATTTTTCTTGAGCCGGAAGGTCTGGACACGCACGAGATCTATGTAAATGGGCTTTCGACGAGTATGCCGGTGGACGTGCAGACCGCTGTGCTGGCGGCGATTCCGGGTTTGGAAGACGCGGAGATGATTCGTCCGGGGTACGCCATCGAATATGATGCGATCGACCCACGCGAGTTGGAGGCGACTCTCGAGGTGAAGGCGATTCGCGGTTTGTTTCTGGCCGGGCAGATTAACGGTACATCGGGGTATGAGGAAGCAGCGTGCCAGGGGTTGGTGGCTGGCTTGAACGCAGCCTCCCAGTTGATGAACCGGGAGGCGGTGGTGGTTGGGCGGACGCAAGGGTATACCGGGATCCTCATCGACGACCTCATCAGCAAAGGGGCGGACGAGCCGTACCGGATGTTCACCTCGCGGGCTGAGTTCCGTCTGCATTTGCGGATCGACAACGCCGACGAGCGTTTGACGCCGCTGGGTCGCAAGGTCGGACTGGTGACGGATGAGCGTTGGGCGGTTTACGAGAAAAAGCAGGCGCAGAAGGCGCGGCTGATCCGGTTGCTGGAGACGCGGCGCTTAGAGCCGTCCTTTGCGTCGAATGCGCCGGGTGTGGAGGAGCGGCCGCAGATATCGGTGTGGCTTCGGCGGCCGGAGGCTTCGCTGGGGATGATTCGGGATTGGGTGTTGACCCAGTTGGGGGAGGAGGCGGTCGAAGGGGTGTTGGCGACGGTTGAGACGGAGTTGAAGTATTCCGGTTATATCGCGCAGCAGTCTCGTCAGATCGAGCGCTTGAAGTCCGCCGAGGGGCGTGTGATTCCTTCGGGATTTGAATATGGGGCGATTCCCGGGCTTTCGACGGAAGTTCGGCAGAAGCTGGAGCGGGTGCGGCCGGCAACGTTGGGGCAGGCGGGGCGGATTCCTGGTGTGACGCCTGCGGCGATCTCGGTACTGGATGTTTACCTGAGCCTGGGCGCGCGTTCGGTCTTGCCGTGAGCGAGTTTTCCCGGGAATTGGAATCCGCCTGGGGCGAGAGCGGATTGCCTGGACTCAGCGGGCAGCAGGTCGCCCGTCTTGAAGCGCACTGGAATTTGCTTGCACGCTGGAACGCGAAGATGAATCTGACGGCGGTGCGGTCGCTTCGGGACGCGGTTCGCGTTCATTATTGTGAGTCACTGCTGGCCGCACAACTCCTGGGGGATTTGGCGGAGGGCACGCGGCTGGTGGATCTGGGATCCGGGGCGGGGTTTCCGGGTGTCCCGTTGGCAGCTTGGTATCCGGGGTGTGAGGTAACGCTGGTGGATTCGAACCAACGGAAGGTGGCATTTTTGCGGGAGTCGACGCGGAGCTTCGACAATGTGCGTGTGATCCCGGCGCGGATCGAAGGTCTGGAGGGGCACTGGGATTGGGTGACGTCCCGCGCGGTACGAGGCGATGTCGTGTTGGGGACGATGCCGCGGCTGGGCTCGTCGGTGGTGTTGTTTCCGAGTTCGCAGGATCTGCCCGGCCTGCTGGCGCGGACCGAATTTGGGTGGTCTGAGGCGCTTTCGTCGCCGTGGAGCCCCGGGCATCGAATCGTGGCGGGTCATATCCGCTGATTCGTGCTTCGATGTTCCACGTGGAACGTCGCACAACAGTCCGAACCTGCGTCGCGGAATGTTCCACGTGGAACATTCCACCCCGTTCTGTGATACGGTAAGACCCAGGGACGCCTCCCGCCGGATTCACACAACCTTGGGAAAGATCATCGCCGTCGCCAACCAAAAAGGAGGCGTCGGCA
>JAKAJI010000441.1 GCA_021813825.1 Acidobacteriota bacterium
CCGCAGCGGCTTCACCGTCGCATCGAAATACCCGCCCTCAGTCAGCAGCACCAGGTTCGAGGTGAACATCGCGCCGCACACCACGTGCTTGGCCAGCAGTTTCCATTCCTCGTTCACCATCAGCAGCCAGCCCACCGCCAGAAACGTCACCAGCACCACCAGCAGCGCCGGAAACAGCCTCCGGATTCGCCGCCGGTAGAAACTCCCATAGCGGAAACGGCCTTCCTGCAGCGCCCCAAGCACGATCCCCGTGATCAGGTACCCCGAAATCACGAAGAAAACATCCACCCCGATGAATCCGCCGGGCATCCACCGCGGAAACGCGTGGTAAATCACCACCGCCAGAATGGAAAACGCCCGGAGCCCGTCGACGTCCGGCCGGTAGGCCATCGCCTTACGCCCCACCCCGCCCGCACTGTCGCGCACGGCTACGCTGGCCGCCGTCATCGGCATCAATAGGGACCAGTATGATGGTTACCGCGGCTCCATTCAACAAGCCGTCCCACCAACGCCCCTGCGCCATACTAAAAGATTCACCATGCAAGCTGAACTGTCGTGCTTTGAGCCCTCCTGCCGCGCCCGCTTTCCCATCACAGACATCCTCTACACCTGCCCGCAATGCGGCGGCCTGCTCGAAGTCGCCTTCACTGGACCATCCCCCGACCCCGCCGCCCTCAAAAAACTCTGGCGGGAACGCCGCCTCTCAAATGCGCCCCTCGATTCGAGCGGCGTCTGGCGCTACCGCGAAATGCTCCCCTTCGACGGCCAAACCCACCACGCCGTCACCCTCCGCGAAGGCAACACAGCCCTCCTCGATGCCCCTCACGCCGCCGCCTACGCCGGCCTCGACGCCCTCCGCTTCAAGCACCAGGGCTTCAACCCCACCGGCTCCTTCAAGGACAATGGCATGACCTGCGGCGCCACCCAGGCCCGCCGCCTCGGCCTCCGCCGCGTCGCCTGCGTCTCCACCGGCAACACCTCCGCCTCCATGGCCGCCTACGCCGCCGCCGCCGGACTCGAAGCCATCATCTTCCTCCCCCACGGCAACATCAGCTTCGGCAAACTCGCCCAGGCCCTCGAATACGGCGCCCGCACCCTCCAGGTCGAAGCCAACTTCGATCAGATCCTCTCCCTCGTCCGCACCCTCGCCGATCGCCTCGGCATCTACCTCCTCAACTCCATCAACCCCTTCCGCATCGAAGGCCAGAAAACCATCGTCGTCGAGATGCTCGATCAACTCGACTGGCAGGTCCCCGACTGGATCGTCCTCCCCGGCGGCAACCTCGGCAACGTCTCCGCCTTCGGCAAGGCCCTCCGCGAACTCCACGCCTTCGGCCTCATCCCCCGCCTCCCGCGCCTCGGCGTCGTCCAGGCCGAAGGCGCCTCGCCGTTCTACGAGTTCGTCCAGCAGGGCGGGGAATTCCGCCCCCAAACCCACCCCGACACCCTCGCCACAGCCATCAAAATCGGCGACCCCGTCTCCTGGCCCAAAGCCGCCCTCGAAATCCGCTCCTCCCGCGGCGCCGTCGAGCGCGTCACCGAACAGGAAATCGCCGACGCGAAAGCCATCGTCGGCCAATGCGGCATCGGCTGCGAGCCCGCCTCCGCCGCCTCGCTCGCCGGCATAAAAAAACTTCGCCACGCCGGCATCATCCAGCGTGGCGAATTCGTCGTCGGTGTCCTCACCGGCAACGTGTTAAAAGATCCTGACTACATCTACCGCTATCACATGGGCCAGTTGCGCACCTCTAGCGGCGCTGCCATCCAACCCACTTTCGGCAACCCTCCCGAAGTCGTACCTAACGCCCCGGACACGATTGCCAAGCGGCTTAACGCAGTTTAGAGCAATCGCAATCGGCGCGGTTTAGTAGCGGTTTCGTCCGCCGCCGCCGCCCCGGCGGTTTCCACCACCGCCAAACTCACGGCCGCCGCCCCGGCTCCCGCCTTCGCGCGCCGCCATCGGACGGGCTTCGTTGATCACCAGTGCCCGGCCCATCAACTCGCGGCCATTGCACATCTCGATCGCGCGGTTTCCCGCCGCATCGTCGTGGATCTCCACAAACCCAAATCCTCTCGCTTCGCCGCTAAAACGGTCCCGCATCACGTTGACACTGTCGACGCTGACACCCGCCTGCTCGAAAAAGCTCTGCAAATCCCCTTCGGCTGCTCCGTAGGGAAGATTTCCAACAAAAAGTCTCACTGTTCGCTCCTTAACTGAACTGATACACGCCTACCGCATCCCACGGATATCCGGGTGAGCCGTAAACGAAATGGCTTGAGAGACAGGAATCGCTACCGCTGGCTGGCTTCTATCGAGGAACTGGAACCGGGCGGGAATGACTGACGCTCCAAACTGCCATCTTGAGTATGCCAGACCCGGAACGCGAAGTCAAAGCCCATTTCGTTACAATACGATGAGCGTGCGCCTTACGCCCGCTTACCCCATCCCGATGCGCCTCTTTATCGGTATCGCCCTCCCCTCGGAAGTCTCCGCCCGCATCTCCGCCTTCACCGCAACCTTGCCCCCGCTCCCCGCCACGCTCCGCTGGACCTCGCCCGCCCAATGGCACATCACCCTCCAGTTCCTCGGCGCCACAAGCGATTCCCAGTACGCCTCCGTCACCCAACGCCTCGCCCAAATCGCCTCCCCTCCGGTCCCCGTGTCCATCCAGGGTGCGGACTTCTTCCACCGCGCCGGCATCTTCTACGTGGCCGTCGTGGTCAGCCCCGAACTCCTCGCCCTGCACAAGCAGATCGCCGCCGCCATGCGCGAATGTGGTTTTCCCCCCGAGGACCGCCCCTACAGCCCACACATCACCCTCGCCCGCGGCCGCAACCGCCCCTCCCCCGCCGCCTTCGCTCCCCTTCAGGCAGCCCTTCGCGCCACGCCCGCCCCTTCGTTCGGCGCCTTCACCGCCCACGAATTTCTTCTCTACGAATCCTTCACCGAGCCCGCCGGCTCCCGCTACGAGGTCCGCGCCCGCTTCCCGCTGGCTTCTTAAGCTCTCTTTACGCAACCGCTGCCGCCGCCTCCCCGCCCGCCGCCACGGCCCGCGCCGCGCTCTTCCTCCATCGGCGCGCCCACTCCGGTAACTCCGCCCCACGGCTCACCAGCGTCGATATCACCCGCTCCGGATCCCCCAGGTCGTTCCAATCCACCTCGCCCAGCCCCATCGCCACCAGCCGCTTCGCCCCAGGCGTCAGCACTTGCCGCGAAAAGTCCGTCGGCGTAATCCGCTCATACACGCCGTCCGCGATCCGTGTCTCCCGCGCTCCCCCCGCCGGACGATACCCCGAGCGCAGCACCTCCATCAGCCCGGGCACCGACTGCGCCGTCATTTCCAGGAACGCCGCCACGTGCCCCACCATGACAAACGTGTTCCAAAGCGAACCGCTCCGGAACAGGTGCTCCGCCATCGGCAGCGGCGGCTTCTCCTGAAACCCCCGCACCCCGTACACGCTCGCCGCCGTCTCTCCTACCAACCCGCCCAACTCGATCCAACCATATTCCACTTCCGGCCCGTCCGGTTCCGCCCCCAGCAGCACCACCCGCTCCCGCTGCCCTTCCGCTACCGCAAAGGCCGCATCCAGCGCTTCCGTGAACCGCCGCTCCTCCGAGTAGTAGTGATCGCACGGCAGAAACGCCACCACCGCGTCCTCGTCCCGATCGAAAACGTGCAACAGCGCCGAAATAACCGCCGGCGCCGTCCCCCGGTTCGACGGCTGCACGATCCTGTGCGATCCCGTGTCCGCCAGTTCCCTCCTGTAATGGCTCTCGTGCGTTCGCGTAACCGAGTAAAGCAACCGGCTCGCATCGATGCTCCGCTCCGCCCGTTCCCGTGCTTCTTCAAGAAGCGTCCGCTCGCCCATCAGAGGACAAAACTGCTTCGGCCGCTCGTCGCCACAAATAAACCGCGTCAACTCCCGCAGCCGCATCCCGTCGCCACCCGCCAAAAGGACGCCCCACCGGCGCGCGGACTTAGGCGATACTCCCGCCGACTCCGCCCGCCGGCGCGCGTCCCCTCCGAATGTCT
>JAKAJI010000058.1 GCA_021813825.1 Acidobacteriota bacterium
CAGCTCCGAAGACCAACATTTTTTCCCCCAGGAGTATCTCGTCACTTACATCGTTCGGCCCAGCGACCCGCGAGCCCATCGCTACACGGTAACTGACTCGGCAGGGGAGATCGGCAGCGAACATGGTCAGAATGATCAGGGGGTAACCGTCAGCGGGTATTCGGGCGGCCGGTTCGGCATCCTTGGCCCGACGCTGGAACACCCCTTTTCCGGTTATCGCAGGCCGGGCCTGGACTGGCAGGTCGGCGTTTTTTGCGCCACCGCGTTCGCGAACACGGCGCGCCACGCCGTCGAACTGTTGACGGTCGGCTCGCCGGAGTACCGCGCCAAATCCGGACGGGAGATTGTGGTTGGCAAATGTACGTTGGGCGTCAACTGGGTTATCTCCGATGCTCACCAGGCTTTCGTCGTCGAGAGTATCCCGGCTGACCAAAAAGGCATGGCGCGCTACGCCGTTCGGGTACCCGGGCAGATGGGCGAGAGGAACAACCACTATATCGTCTCAACCAATAACGTGGAGGCGCCGGATAGTTATCGTGAAGAGAACGTCCACGACGCCACCCACCCCATGAGCCAGCATGGGAACAGCGGCCAGGATCCCACCCACTTCGGGTTAAGCATCTCCGGCATGCGCTTCTGGACTTTCATGTGGATGATCAAGGAGCACTTCGGCCAGATTACGCCGGATATGGTGAAGGAGTGGCGCAAGGCTCATTTCATCTACGATCGCGCAGGGGTTCGACATGACCACGTCGACATCGGTGGAAAAAGCATTCCTCTGCACCTGGTCCCTGACGCCGCAACACTTTGCTGGCATACGTCTGGCCCGCCGGGAACCGAGACGTTCCTGGGAGTTGATACCTATGTAAGCTTGTCCGTGGCGCAGGACCTGACGTCGTGGCGCACGAAGGGCCGGCCGTGCGAGTGGGTGGGTCCCTGGGATCGCCTGTCCCTGGCGGATCGGCCGGATCGCAAAACTTGAGTCCGGCGCCGAAGCCATCCGGCGGCAACATCCTTTCCGCCGTCCTCGTGCCAGGCCTCCGCCGCCCCGGCATTGTAAAATCCGTTCAGGGTGTCTATGTGTTCGCTGCCCCGTCTCGCGCTCGCGGGCCTTGTGCTCGCTGTGTGCGCCGCCGGCCAACCGTTCGTCGACAGCGCCCCGCAAGCACTCATTCAATCCAACCCGGAACTTCGCGGCCTCGAACCCACGCAAGACCAAACGGCGCTCGAACCCGTCCTCCGTCTCATGGGCCAGCACCTGGACTCCATGTTCAACGACTTCATCAACGTTTCTTTCGCCGAACAGGTCCACGGACTCCGCTACGAACCCACGCGCTCGCTCTGGGCGGATCACACCGATAACTTCCACTACATCGTCCGCGTTCATCCGTTCGAAGAAGTGCGCGATCCGGCGCCGGGGAAAAGTTCCTTTCTCCTGGCGAATGGCTTTGTGGCCATGCTCGCCGACCTGCTTCCGGATTCGCAATCCCGTTCCCGCTTCCGCCTCCTCGGCCGCATTTCCGAGTCCGGCCACCCGGCGCACCTGCTGGCCTTCCTCACCAAGGATGGCAAGCGCCAGGGACTTGTTTGGGTGGATGTCGAAACCAAGCGGATCCTCCGCCTCCGCGTCGACAGCCTCCAGCCACCGTCCGGCGAAACATACTCCCGCTTTACCCGCGATGTGCGGTTCCTCGAAGTTAACTTCCCGAAACTTGACTCCACCGTCTGGCTCCCGTCTCTTGCGACGGTCGACTTGCGGATCCCGAACGCCGACCTCCACTCCGTCCATCGCTTTTCCGAGTACATGCTCGAAGGTTCGGTCGACGACGCGGACGCCTCGCGCCGGAAGATGGGCGCCGGCGATCCTTCATCGCCGCCCCCGGCTCCGGACGATCCTTACGAACTTCTGTATAGAGGCTTCGCCACGCTCGCCTCCGGAAACCCGGCGAAAGCGATCCCCCTGCTCGATGCCGCCCGCCAACTGCTCCCCGAGCGATCTGAGATTCCGAATTACCTGGCCGCGGCCCGGAACCAACTAACTGCCGGCTCCTCCGCGGGCGTAATGAAACTCGACGCACCGGGAGCAATTAAGGTCAACGTCCGACAGGTACTGGTTCCCGTAGTCGTAACTTATAAGGATGGGCACCACGTCTTCGGACTTACTAAGTCGGACTTCCATGTATTCGAGGACGGCGTCGAGCAGAAGATCACCGCCTTCGCCAGCGAGCGTTCGGACACGCCGGAGGGGGAAAGTCCGGACGTGCCCGAAGTGCCGGCAGGGCATGGCCCTTCGGTTTCCGCCGCTCCCGCGTCCGCGGCGCCACGGATAAGCCACTCGTACCTCATATGCCTCGACCTTCTCCACGCCTCATTCGGAAACTTTGTTTATGTGCGTGACGCCCTGGAGAAACTGTTCCGGCAGGAGCGGCCGGGCAACTCCGAGTACGCCGTGATCGCCGTCGGCGAATCCACGGAAATCATTCAGAATGTCACGACGAACCCCGGCGACGTGCTCGAGTCCCTCGGCGGCAAGAACTTCCGGACGATATTCCGCAAAAGCGCCAAGTCGATGTCAGACGCTCAGGTTTCCGCTTACGAGCATCACCTGGTTGACGTCCGCGTCGCTTGCGACAGCCACGAGCCGGACTGCGACGCGCTGAAGCAGGGCCTTCCCGGACAGGCGAATGCCTTTACCCAGTATGAGCAGTTCTCCGCGACGCAGTTTCTGACGCAGCTCCGGTCGCTGGTTGAGCAACTCGGCCACACCCCCGGCCGCCGGACACTCGTGCTCGTCTCCGACGGTTTCCTGCTTACTCCCGGTGAGGTCCCGTTCGATCTGCTTCACGCATACTTCCCCGAATTCACCTCGCTCCGTTCCATCGAGCGGGTCAGTAACCTCATCGACCCCATTTACAGGATCGCGGCCCAGAGGAACGTCATGATTTACACCATTGACTCCCGCGGCCTGTACACCCCGCCGGCCCTCGACGCCTCCCGCTCCGGCGGCGGTTCGGCCACCACGCGGGTCAACACCACCTGGGACAGCATTGCCCAAAACCAGCAACTTACGCTCTCCGAACTCGCCGCCACCACCGGAGGCATCTCGTTCTTGAACCGCAATGACATCCTCACCGGCCTCCAACGCGCTTTCGCCGATGGCCGCGACTACTACATGCTTGCCTACGTCCCCACCAACCCCACCGCGGACGGCAAATTCCGCAAAATCGACGTGCGCGTGCGCGATTCCAAAGCCCAGGTGAACGCCAAGCGCGGCTACTGGGCCACGGCGGAGTAGGCAGTCACGCTAGATGCCCGAATCGAGCACAATTCGGGCAGAGTTCCATGACTCTAGCCTCTGGCATCGAGATTCCCTCGGAAAAGATCGCCGATCTCTGCCGCCGGTATCACGTTTGGGAGATGGCAATTTTTGGATCGGCTGCCCGGGGCGAGTTGCGTCCCGACTCGGACATAGACATCATGGTCGAGTTCGAGCCGAACGCCTCGATCGGGTGGGAGTTCTTTGAACTCGAGGAAGAATTGACGCGGATCTTCGGACGGAGGATCAACCTCGGGACGAAACGGTCGCTGAAGCCCTGGATTAAGCGCGGAGCCCTTCGTGACGCACTCGTGATCTATGCGGCGTGAGGCCGCGGCCCTTCAGGCGATCGCCGAGTTGAAAGAGTTTGTCTCGCAGACTAGCCAGGAGAAATTGCTCGCCGACCGTATGCAACAATCCTTCGTATTTCATCGGTTGGTCATTCTGGGCGAGGCCGCGGTATCCCTTTCGAAGGCGTTTCAATCCAAGTACCCGGAGGTCCCGTGGCCCGGCCTCATCTCGTTGCGTAATCGGTTGGTCCACGCGTATTTCGACCTGGACATGGCTCTGCTTTGGGGTGTGGCCAGTAGCCGCCTGGATGAGCTGCGCCGGCAGTCGGAACACATTCTGGACGCCGAGTTCAGTCGCGGCATCGAATCATAGCCCGTGCCGCAGTCTGCGCAAAACGTCGGTTGGCCGGCGCGGAGTGTGGCGGCGTAAGCCTATGCTCCGCGCGTTCTTCTGCGCCTGCGCCAGATCGTAGGCCACCGCCCTGCCGTTGACCAGATTGTTCAGAGCTTCCCGGCTCACCCGAGGCACTTCTGTGTCCGAGGTTAGTGTCGACCCAAGCGGTCCACGCAATCCCTCCGCACAAGGTCCCCCGGCGGAGCGGAACTCTTCATGGCTGTGACGATACCGCTTCTATTCTGGTGATAATCAACCAACTCGACATCGGGAGCACCATTTTCCTCGGACCCGATGGCCGAACCCGGCCCAGCCGTTTCGGAATGACGACTGAAGTCCAGAGGCGCGACCGCTGGTAGCCGGGCATTCCGTAACCAGATTAAGGCCGCTGGCAAGAGGCTTTCTATTTTCGCATTCAAAACAAATGCTTGATTTTATGGTTTATATGTAGCATTATTGCTACATATGAACGGCGAGCCCAAGGGCCCCCAGGCCTCCCGCCTTCGCCAGCGCAAGTTCGAACTCTTGCGCCGCTTCTCCATCCCGGACAATCTGCTGCCCGGTACGCTCACCCAGACTCATTCCCGTTGCGGCAGGCCCTCCTGCCATTGCGCCGATCCCAAGGACCCCGGCCACGTCGCCTGGTCGCTGACCTTCATGTCCGCCGGCAAACACCGCGTCGAACGCATCCCCAAAGAGTGGGCCGAAAGCGTCGCCGCCCGCGTGCGCGCCGGACGGGAGTTTCAAGACGCGGTGCGCGAGGTGCTCACCGCGAACGCCGAGTTGTTGATCTTGGCGCGAAAACAAAAAAGCAAGCGCTCATGAACGGTCCTTCGCTCCGCCGCTTGAAGTTGTACGCGGCGGGGCGATTAAAGCTGAAGCGCTACTTCGCCCATTGCGGCGACGGCCGCTCCCAGCCGCGCCTGCCAGCGCAGGCCCTGCTGTGGGCCATGCTGGCCGGGCAGTTTCTGCGCCAGACGGCGTTCCACGCGGTGGAGGCCATCGCCCGTACGGCGCGCCTCCGCAAGACCGGCATCGGACAGCGTTTCAGCGATGATGCGCTCGGCTATTTCACCGAGCACGCAGATCCCGCGCCTACGCGGCAGGCGCTCATTGAGGTCCTGCACCGCGCCAAGCGCAATAAGACCTTTCAGGATTCCCCCTCCATCGGTCTGGCCGTGGATGGGACCACGGTCGGCCGGTGTAGCCAAGAGGTTTGCCGATGGTGCCGTCCCTACCGCAATGACAAAAGGGAGATCGTGGGCTATCGCCATCACCTGGCCATGGTCAGCGTGGTCGGCGGCGGCATTACCCTGCCGTTTGACGTGGAGGCATACGGACCCAAGGACAGCGAATATGCAGCCGGCCAGCGGTTACTCCGGCGCGTGATTCCGAGCCTGGGCGCCCGTTTCGCCGACTATGTCGTCGTGGACGCCGGGTTTGCCACCAACACCTTTCTTCACCTCTGCGATGAACTCGCCCTGCCCGTGGTAGCGCGTCTGAAAGACAACCTCCCAGAGTTGTCCGCCGCCGTGGAAAAGCGCTTCTCTGGGCAGCGCCCGCATCGCGTGGTGAAAGACGGCAAGACCCGCATCGAGATCTGGGACGCCGACGATTTTGATCCCTGGGAAACCCTCCGGTGGGAAACCGTGCGCGTGCTTCGTTACCGTCAGCACCAGCCGGATGGCACGGTGACGCAGGCGGATTGGTTCACCAATTTCTCCAAACGCCAGGTCGTCAGCCTGGCTTTATACCGCATGGCCAAGAGCCGATGGGAGATTGAGAACCAAGGTTTCAATGACTGCAAAACCTACCAAGGGCTGGAGCATATCTGTCACCACCACCCCAACAGCCTCCTGCTTTGCTGGCTGCTGACGTTGCTGGCCCTCGTCATCAGCCGCCTCTATCGTCTCCGCTATCTCCATCGCGGGACACATCCCCCGATCAGCGCCTGCAATCTTGTTCGGCTCCTGTGGATCGATTTGGGTGGACCCACGCCATGCGCCTCCGGCTAGTCACCAGCGACGCACCCGAATCGATCTTTGAAATTCCTGCCGGCGTTCAACTTACGAGGAAATTCCTCGCTCGAAAATAGGCCTCCTCCCGGTCCGTTCTGCTCCCCACGTCCCAAGCCCGTTTCTATCGGCCTCCGCGCCGTCACCTTCGCCCCGATTCCGAAACCGCTTAACCCGGCCGGGTTCGCTTGACTTGGTATGAATCCATATTCATACTAAAAGATATGAAAATCGGTGAGCGGGGCCAAGTGACCATCCCGAAAGATATCCGGGACCGGTTTGGGCTCTCCCCCGAAACCGAAGTAGAGTTCAAAGTCGTCGGTGGCTCAATCGTGCTCAAGAAGGCGCCGAGGAAGCTCAATCTGGCGAAGTGGAAGGGGCGCTGCGGCAAAACGTTCGCCAAACTCGGTTACACCTCGGTCGATGAGTACATCGAAGACGTTCGCGGCCGATGATTACGGCCATTGATACGAACATCCTGCTCGATATCCTCATCCCCAATGAGGACTTCTACGACGCTTCCTCAGAAGCCCTCCAACGTGCGGCAGATCTCGGTGATCTCGTCATCTGTGACATCGTCTACGCCGAACTGTGCGTGCACTTCGAAAGCCGTTCGGCCTGTGACGGATTTCTTCGCGAAACCGGAATTCGCGTGCAACCCCTAACCGCGGAAGCACACTTCCTCGCCAGCCGCGCATGGCGGGCATACCGCCGCCGTGGCGGCAGCCGCACCCGAATCCTGGCGGACTTCCTCATCGGCGCCCACGCGCAGGAACAGGCCTCGCGGTTGCTTACCCGGGATCGCGGCTTCTACCACAAGCTTTTCCCCACACTCACGATCGACGACCCCGGCAACGCTTAGCCATACCTGGCAGGATTGCTGGGACACTTGGCCGGCGAGTACGGTAACGTGGAAAGAATCGAAAAGGGAAAGGAAGAATTCCATGGGGGAACCAAACCAGAGCGGGCAGATCACGCGGCGGGGACTTCTGCAGACGGGTTCGGCGGCTGTGACCGCTGCCGCTGCTGTGGCCGCCGTATCGGCTCAGGAGACGGCGCCGGTCCGTTCGCCGGACCATCACTTGCCGAACGAAACCGAGCCGGGACCGAAGAACGCCGTGCTCGACGCGGCGAACCCGGACTCCGTCTGGCCGCCGGAGACTGACCACGGCACCGTGCCTCCGTTCAAGTATTCCTTCGGCCTGTCCCGCAAACGCATCGAGAACGGAGGGTGGACGCGGCAGGTGACCATGCGGGAACTGCCGATCTCGAAGTCCATCGCCGGCGTTGAAATGCGGCTGACGGCTGGCGGCGTCCGCGAATTGCATTGGCACGTCGAGGCCGAATGGGCTTACATGGTGTATGGCAACGCGCGCATCACCGCGGTCGACGCGCAGGGCCGAAGCTTCGTCGGCGACGTGAGCGAAGGCGACCTATGGCTCTTCCCGAAGGGCATCCCGCACTCGATTCAGGGGCTTGGTCCCGATGGCTGCCGATTCCTGCTTGCCTTCGACAACGGCGGCTTCGATGAGTTCCACACGTTCCTGATCACCGACTGGCTGGCGCACACGCCGCCGGAGGTGCTCGGCAAAAACTTCGGCGTCCCGGCATCGACATTCAGCCAGGTCCCGAAAAAAGAGTTGTTCATTTTTCAGGCCGCGCTACCGGAGGAACTGACCGCCGAACAAGCGCACGCGGCGAGCGGAACGGGCGCCGTTCCTCAGCGCTTCGATTTCAAGGCCAGCCAAATGCAGCCGACGAAGGTGACGCGGGGCGGGGAAGTGAAGATCGTCGATTCGAAGATCTTCCCGGTGACGCCGATCTCGGCCGCGATCGTGCGATTGAAACCCGGCGGCCTGAGAGAACTGCACTGGCACCCGAACGCGGACGAATGGCAGTACTACGTCAGCGGCAAGGGCCGCATGACCGTCTTCATCGCCGCCAGCGACGCACGGACCATGGACTTTGAAGCGGGCGACGTGGGCTACATCCCGCAGTCCAACCCGCATTACATCGAAAACACGGGCGACACCGACCTTGTCTTCCTGGAAATCTTCAAAAGCCCGGTCTACGAAGACATCTCGCTGGCCGAGTGGATGGCGCACACGCCCAAGCGGTTGGTCGATCAGCACCTCCATGTCGGCAGCGCCATGTTGGAGGGGATCCCCAGGCAAGAAGCAGTCATCATGCCGCTTTAGCGGAGTTGGTTATCCTAAGGACGCAATGCGAATGCTTGTCTTGAATCGAATTTCTTTGTACGCCGCCGCGTTCTTCATGCTCGGCTCGGCGGCCGCGGCGCATGCCGCATCGTGCCCGGACGATGATACGAAGCTGGCCTTGCCCGCGGGCTTTTGCGGCACGATATTCGCCGATGACATAGGACACGCCCGTCATTTAGTGGTAGGCGCGAACGGGGTGGTTTATGTAAACACCTGGTCGGGACGTTACTACGGAAATGACACTCCCAAGCCCGGCGGGTTTCTCGTCGCGCTGCGCGACACGACCGGCCACGGGAAGGCGGACAGCATTCAGCGGTTCGGCGGAACGGTTCAGACCGGCTCAGCCGGCGGAACGGGCATCGCGATTTACAAGAATTGGATTTACGCGGAAGTCAATGACCGGATTGTGCGCTATGCGCTGCCGCACGGAGCCGTCGTTCCCACCGGTGCTCCGGAGACGATTGTCTCCGGGCTGCCATTGGGCGGCGACCATCCGATGCACCCATTCATCATCGACTCCAAGGGCATGATGTATGTCGACGTGGCGACTGCGACCAACGCGTGCCAGGCGCAGAACCGCCAGCTTCATTCGCCCGGCTTGAAGCCTTGCAAGGAACTGGAAACGCGCGGCGGCGTCTGGCGTTATGACGCGAATAAGACGAACCAGAAATTCTCGCCGGCCGAACGGTACTCGACCGGCATTCGCAATGCCGAGGGCTTTGCCTTCGACTCCGAAGGTAGACTCTTCGCGACGCAACAAGGACGGGACCAACTCCACGCGAACTGGCCGGAACTCTACAAGCCCGAGGAGGAAGCGACGCTGCCGGCCGAAGAGTTGCTGCTGTTAAAGCAGGGCGGCGATTATGGCTGGCCTGAGTGCTATTACGACGCCGGGCAGCAGAAGCTCGTACTCGCGCCGGAGTACGGCGGTGACGGTGGAAAGAAGGTAGGCGTGTGCGCGAATAAGATCCCGCCGGTCGCCGCATTTCCCGCTCACTGGGCGCCCAACGGCATGGTGCGGTACGACAAGAAGCAATTCCCGGCGCGGTATCGCAGCGGCGTCTTCATTGCGTATCACGGCTCCTGGGACCGGGCACCGTACCCGCAAAGCGGCTACAACGTCGTGTTTCAACCGCTCAACGGCGCGAAGGCGGCGGGCAGTTGCGAGATATTCGCGGATGAGTTTGCCGGACCCGTGAAGACGCCCGAAGGCGCTCTGCATCGTCCTTCCGGCCTTGCCGTGGGCCCGGACGGCGCGATGTATGTCTCCGACGACATACGCGGCCGGATCTATCGAATTGTGTACAAGGGCGGCGCAGTCAATGGCCGCCCGGCCGTCACACCGTGCCCGCCTCTTACCGCTCCGGCGGGCGAGATCGCTGGAGTCCCCGCCCAACCGCCCGAAGGAACGAACCCCGACGCCGGTGCGGCGGCCCGTAAGCTTCCCATTCCCCACGGCGCAACTCCGGCGATGGTTGCCTTGGGCGAGCGTATTTACCACGGGCAGACCGGCGGCGCCTCCTGCGTCGGCTGCCATGGCGTGAACGGAAAAGGCTCGCCGCTCGGCCCCGACCTCACTTCCAAAAAGTGGATGTGGAGCGACGGCAGCTACGCGGGAATTAAAAAGGCGATCCAGGACGGAGTAGCTCACCCGAAACAATATCGCAGCCCGATGCCGCCCATGGGAGGGGCGCAACTTACTCCCGGGCAATTATCGGCGCTCGCCGCTTACGTGTGGGCGCTGAGCCACTGAGCGGGCGCTACCGCACAACCTCGACATAGTCCAACACGGCGCGCTCGCCCGAGTCGGGACGGCCCTCCACAGTTATCTCGTCGCCGGGGCGCAGGGCGAGCCCGCGGACGCTCCGGCGCGTGCTGGTGTTGGCATCTGGCTGCTTCGAGGGCAGCCACATATCGGCGGTCCAGGCGTCCACTTGTTGGCCATTTACTAGGAGACGGTAAGTAGCGGCGCCGTTGTTCTGGTCGAAATACTGCACGCGAACGGTGCCCCAGCCGGCTTCGCCCGTGTAGCGGAAACTCGCGCGGCAGATGGTGGCCGGGCACGCTACCGCTTTGCCGCCCGACGCCGCTTCCGCCGGATGAATGCCGACCGGCGTGTAGCCTTCGAGCGTCATGGCCTCCGCCTCGGTGCGTCCGGGCTGATGCCCGATCCGGCCGCGGGCATCGGGAATGCCTGACATCCGCAAAAACCACGCGTTCAGATCGTCCCGCCATACCGCCGCGTGGCCCGCCTGGTAGTCCAACTGCTTTTGCACCCGCTCCCAGCGGTCCTCATCCACAAGCCCGTGCAACCGACGCCAGCGCCGGGCGAAGTCTTCCGCTTCCGCCGCGCCCTGGTAATGCACGTCATACACATACTGGATCATGGTCTCGCCGGAATGCAACTTGTAAGTGTACGGTACGTGATGGAAGAAGAGGAGTAAGTTATCCGGACACGCAGTAAGTGACTCGTACATCGCAGCCACTTTCTTCGGATACTGCGCCGTGTAACCTGTTCCCGTAGCGACGGTCCGATCCATGCCCATCCCTTCGTGGTCCGCCCGGTGCCATTGGCCCCAGCCGTTCCGCTCGCTCGAGTCGGCGTCCGGGCCGTAGTGCGTGTGCAGAATGTCGGTCAGCGTGCCGGCGCCCAGCGGGCCGGTGTACCGCTCATAGGTTTGCCAGGAAGCCAGCAGCAGATCCGCAACCGTACCCCACACGCGCCCGTCGGCGCCGAATGTCATCCGCGCCCATTCGTCGGCGATCCGTTCGACGGGCAGATCCGGGTTCCAGGCCAGCCGGCCGAAGGCGTAGAGGTTCGCCATGGCGAGGTCGGAGCCGAGCCAGTTGTCGTCCCGGCCGACGTTCGCCACTCCGACCATTCCTCCTAGCGGGCGTTGCGTCGCGCGGCCCGAAACGAGATCCATCACTTTTGTTTCTGTATTCGGCCAGCCCATTTCGAACTCGAGCACCTGCTTCCACATGGTTCCGAGGAAGACCATGTGCCGCTGCTGCCCTGTGTACTCCTGCGTGATCTGGACTTCCATCGCCTCGTTGGTGTGGGCCAGGCCGGCGAGCAGCGGGGAGACCGGCTCGCGGGTTTGAAAGTCGATCGGCCCGTGTTTGATCTGGAGCACCACGTTGGAGTCGAACTTGCCGTCGAGCGGATGAAAATTGTCGTACGCTGCCCGCGCCCGGTCGGCTTTCAAATCGCGCCAGTCGGCGTGATGGTTGTATACGAAGGCGCGGTAGACGAGCACGCCTCCGTGCGGGGCGATCGCCCGCGCAATCACGTTCGCCGCATCCGCGTGCGTGCGGCCGTAGGTCGAAGGGCCGGCGCGCCCTTCCGAATCGGCTTTCAAGAGAAATCCCGCTAAATCCGGTACGGCGCGATAGACCGCATCGGCCTTTGTCTTCCACCACGCGGCGACGCGCGCATCGAGCGGATCGAACGTATCGAGGCCACCCTGTGTCTTCGGACTCGAAAAATCCACCGATACGACTAACTTCACGCCCCAAGGGCGCATCGCCGCCGCCACGCGAGCCAATTCGGGAAGAAAGTCCGGCGCCAGCACGCGAGGGTTTGCGTTGACGTTGTTGATGGCACACGCATTCACGCCGACCGAAGCCAGTAGCCGCGCGTACTCGCTGACGCGCGTCAAGTCCGCGACCACGTTGCCGCCCTCGAAGAAGATGGAGCGCCCTCCATAGCCGCGCTCAATCGAGCCGTCGAGGTTGTCCCATTGGTTTACCCAGCGGATGGGCGCGTAGGGACGATGAATTTCATCAATGCCCCGGATAGGCTCACCGAGAGCCATGCGCCGCAGCAGATCGAACACGCCATAGAGTACGCCGCTTTCGTCTCCGCCCGCGACCAACAGAACGCGATGGCCGTTGGCTGCCGTGTCGCGCAGCGTATACGCGCCGGGCCCGAGCGTTCCGTCGACGCGCAGGGCCACCGCGTCTTCGTTGGGCAACGCCTGCTCGATGCGCGGCACGCGGCCGAGCATATCGTGCACGCCGCGAATCCACTCGGCCTGCGCGGCCGTGATCTCGGCTTGGTTGCCGGTGGCCACGACGACGGCCGGCAATTCGCGGTACTCAGCGCGCGCGGTTTCATCGAGCCTCGCGTATCGCAGCCACGCGGCGCGGCCTGTTTCCCCCTGCGCGAGCGCCGCACAGGCGAGCAGCGCGAACAACGGCTTCATCGCTTCATCTCCGGCCAGCGGCCGTCGTTTGGATCCGCCCAACGGTCGTTCGGCACCAGCGCGGCCCAACCGGGACGCAGAGGATCGCGGTCGTAAGGATAGTTGCCTAACTCGCGGTATAACTCGGCGTACTGCCGCAATTTTTCTCGATCGAGTGTTACGCCGAGGCCGGGGCCCGTGGGTACGGCGATCGAACCTCCTTCGTACTTCATCAGCCCGCCCTCGATGATGTCGTCCGTCAAGTGATGATAGTGCGCGTCGGCGGCGAAGCTGAGGTTCGGAATCACCGCGCCCAGGTGCAGCATGGTGCTCAACTGGATGCCTAACTCGCCGGAAGAGTGCACCGCGACGCCGAGTTGGAAGGTCTCGCACACGCCGGCGACCTTCACGCATGGGCGAATGCCACCCCAGAACGTCGTGTCGAGCAGGATCACGTCCACAGCGGTGTCTAGCGCGTTGGCGGCGAGTTGCTCGAAGTTCACGACTACGGTGTTTGTCGCCAGCGGCACGCGCACCTTTTCGCGCGTGCGGCGCATGCCGTTCAATCCGAAGACAGGATCTTCGAGGTAGTCGTTGTTCAGTCCTTCGATGGCCTGCCCGAAGCGGATGGCGTCTTCGGTGGACCAGACCGCGTTGGGGTCGAAACGCACGCGGTCCTTCGGAAATTCGTGCGCCACGGCGTGATAGACTTCGAGTTCGTAATCGGGATGGAAGACGCCTGCTTTTACCTTATGCGTGGTGAAGCCGTACTTTGCCTTGAGCGCGCGCGCGTTGGCTACCACCTGATCGATGGTGCGCACTTCGCCCGCGCCGGTCTTCGGGTCGCCGTAACGGAAGAAGCAGTAGGAGGCGAAAGGCACGCGGTCGCGAAGGCGGCCGCCGAGGATTTCCGATACCGGTACGCCCCAGGACTGGCCGAGTAAGTCGAGGCAGGCGAACTCGATCGCGGCCATCACCTGGGTGCGATTGTTATACAAGGACGCGGTGGGGTTTGAGACGAGGAAGCGTAACTCCTCGATGCGCGCGGGATCGTGGCCGATCAAGTCGGTGCGCAGGCCGCGGAAGACGGCCTCGGCGGATTCGCCGCCGCCGCCCATCTCGCCCAAACCAATTTTGCCATCGTTTGTTTCGACTTCGACAATCGTGCGGACGAATCTCCCCCAGTGGCATCCGTTGGCGTGGCGCAGGGGGGCTTCGAGCGGGACGGTGACGGTGGTGGCGCGGAGATCGGCGATTCGCATGGGTCGCATGGGGGTCAATGTATCACGGGAAAAGGAAAAAGCGGTGCGGGAAACTCCCGCGGCCCGGCGCCCCGTATCGCTTCCGACGCGACGGAAACGCCAGGAAGAATGGGACTATAATATGGCAGTGCGCGCGGCATATAAGCGTCGGTTTCGCCTCGGGCCAGGGATATGAATCCGAAGCGCCGGAAGCGTCCGGTCACTATCATTGACATTGCGGCGAAACTGGGTCTTTCGCCCATGACCGTATCGCGGTCGCTGAACTCGCGGCAGGAGGTGAACGAGGCGACGCGGAAGCGGGTGCTGGAGTGCGCCGCTGCGATGGGCTATCACCCGAACCGCTGGGCGCAGAGCCTGGTGAAGCGGCGCAGCATGATCGTAGGCGTCGTGATTCCGGACATCGCACATTCGTTCTTTGCCGAGATCACGACGGGAGTCGAGGAGGTGCTGGAAAAATCGGGTTACGATATGTTGCTCTGCCACTCCCGCGCGCGGGCCGAGCGAGAGACCTCCGAGATCGGCATGCTTTCTTCGAGCCGGGTGGACGGCCTTATCGTGGGAAGCACGCAAGGGATGTATTCGCCCGGAATTCTTGAGGAACTGCGGTTGCGCGAAACGCCCTTCGTGCTGGTGGACCGGTATTTCCCCGCTTACAACTTCGCCAGTGTGCGCACCGACGATATTACTGTTGGACGGATTGCGACAAAGTATCTGGTCGAGTTAGGCCATAGGAAGATCGGCTACATCGGAGGTCCGAACTTGAGTCCGGCGCAGTTGCGGCGCCGCGGCTTTTTCGCGACAGTCCGCGAGGCGGGAATCGAGTTGGAACGGGCGTGGCTAAGGCGGGGCGACTTCGAGATCGACGGTGGTTACGCGGCGATGAAGGCAATCCTTCAGGCCAGGAGGCGTCCGACGGCAGTGTTTGCGGCGAACGACCCGACGGCGATCGGGGCAGTGTATGCGTGCCGGGAGGCGGGGCTGGAGATTCCGGCGGAGATGTCGATCATCGGGGCGGGCAACATCGAAGGGCCGCATCATCCGAATCCTTATTTAACGACCGTGGATTGGCCGCGGGCGGAATTGGGACGTACCGCAGCGAGGCTGTTACTGGACGCCATCCAGGAGCCGTCGCCGGAAAAGCTTAGCGCGGTAAAGATCTTCGCGCCTCAATTACTGGCGCGGCAGACCACCGCACCACCGCGCGACTAAGTTCACTTATTTCACGTAGACCTGCGCGTGGATGCAGACGTTGAACCATTCGGTTCCCGTGCCGCAGATGGTCAGCGGTTGCGGAGCCGTGAGCGCGGGGGACTCTACGGGAAGCAGCAGGGGCAGAGTTACGTTTAGCTGCTGGAGGCCGTCGATGCCGGGTGCGGGTCCGAAGTACTGGATTCCAGCGGGTTGGCCAGTAAGGGTGGCCGTGAGGGTTCCATTTCCGGCGCCGGTGAGAAAGATCTGGAGGACGCTGCCGAGGGCTGCTTCGTTGTTCGGGCCGTTGGGCGTTGCGTCCTGGTTCAGAATGGCGCCGGGGAAAATGGCCGGCGCGAAAGCGGATAACTTCACGGGATAGGGTGCGCTCGTTATTCCGTTCGCGGTGACGGTGAGTTGCGCGGAAGTAAGTCCGGCGAGCGCAGTGGGGACAATAAGGTTAATCTGCGTGGGGCCCTGGTAGACCACGGTGGCGGGCTGGTTGTTGAACAGAACGGTGAGCTGGCTGCCGGCAAGGTTTGTACCGTAAACGGTAGCTAGAGAACCGGCAACAAGGGTGGTGACGGCGCCGGAAGCGGCATTGGTGACGCCGGCGATGGCGGGCGGGGGCGGTGTCGGTGGCACGGAGATCGTGGCGGTGACCGGGAGTGGCGTCTGGCTTCCGGTAAGGCCGGAGGAGATTACGATGGTAGCGCTATAGTTACCCGGAGTAAGTTGAGAAGGATCGAAGTAAGCGAAAGTGTTGGTTGCGCCGATGCCGGAGTTAGGTGATACGCTGATCCAGTCTTGGGGTGAATTCGGCGGGTATTGTACAGTAGCGGTCCATTCGAGCAGGCCGCCGCCGGAATTCGCGATGTGCACATAGTGAGACTGAAGTTTCCCGCCGGCGACGGCGTTAAACGAAAGCGAGGTGGGAAGGACCGAAGGTTTCGGGTAGTAAGAGGCGCCGCAGTCTCCAATGAGAGAACAGTCTGGCGCCGGATTCGTGGCGACGAAGCGAGGGATTGCGGCGGTAGGGCTGGCCTGGGGAGCGGAGGAGACAGGCGCGATGGTGACGTTTTCCGTGGTTTGGACGACGCCGCTGACCGAGTAAGCGGGAAGTCCGAGGAAGGTGGGGAACTGGGCGGACTCCTGAAGGAAGGAGCTTGCGTCGACGACTTCATAAGTGATGCTGCCCGTGCCGGAAGTAAGCGTAACTTCGGTCATCGCGTCGAAGTTGACGGGGTTGGAACCGATGGGGCCGGGCTGGTAGACGGGTTTACCGCCGGCACCGGTGGAGTCAGCGCCCGGAACGATGGACAGGAGCAGGGAGCCGCTGGAGGTGGGAGCATAAGTGCCGCCATTGGCGGGGACACCGAGATCGCCGCCGGCGGTGGGAGTAAGTGCGTCGGAGCCAGCGACGACGGTGGGGACGAACAGGCGTGCGCCTGGAGGGAAGCCGTAGTAGGAGATCAAAATGCGCTCGCCGGAATCGGCGTGGAAGTTCGCTTGATTCGAGAGCGGTTCGAGGGCGCTGGCGAAGCCTTCGGTGAGGCGCGTGGAGGCGAAGGTGGTTTTGGCGGCGAGGAAAGCGGCGAAAGACGCGGTGTTATTTGGCAGCGGCGAGCCGAGTTGTGAGCAGATGAGGCGGTTCGAGAAACCGTCGAAGAGGCTGGGTGAAGTTTGGGCGACGGTGAGCGTGCTTTGGCTTAGGGGGAGAATATTGGCGCTATTCACCGCCAGGGAGGCGGTGATGAGGCCGGACGACGGGGCCTGGGTGGCGTTGGCGCGGATGTTTTCCAGGCGCAGAGTGAGCGTGCCGGTGGGCGAGAGAGGGGCGCCGAAGCCGTTGAAGGAAACGGCGGGACCGTTGAGGTAACCGGTGACAGGGGCGAGTTGGAGACCTGCGCCGTTGTCGTAGTAGAGTTGCGCGTCGACGGCGTTGTTGGCGGAGATGCGGTTCGTTATGGCGACGTTTAAGAAGATGGTGAGATTGCCGGTGACGTCGGCGTTTGGCGCGCCGCCGGAGCAGAGGAAGACGATATCGCCGATGCGTTCGGTGACGCCTTCCGCGCGGACGGTGAGGGGAACGGCTGATGTGACGCAGGTCAGCAGCGGGCCCTGGGCGCGGGCGGCGGCGCTCAGCAGGACGAGCGAAAGGGCGAGAAGGGAAATGTGGCGCGACATCGGTGAACCCCTCTGCGGCGAGTGTAACAGGTTAGCCTGAAGCGCTGGAGAGCGCGATGCCGGAAACCTGACGGTTTGCTCCTGCCTCGGAGCGTTTGATGTCCGCTATTCTTACTGTGGCATCGAACCTGGTGACAGATTCACGCGCAGGGGCAGGTGGATGGGGGCTTGGCCGGGGGCGGTCAAGTTGATGGTGATGGTTTGCCAGACGGAGGCGGGCGTCGTGGGTGGGGCGGTGAGGAAGAGTTCGACGGGGGTGTCTTCAGTGGGAGCGGCGGGGTAGATGCCGGGGCCGCGGTGGGTTTGCCAGTTAGCCGGGGTTGAGAGAGTTACGGTCACCGCGAGGTTGTCGCTTGTGTTGTTGTGGATGAGGACGGGGATGTGGAGCGGTTGGCCGGCGCTGACGTTGACCTCGGGGGTGGCGAGGAGAGAGGCGGGGTCGCCGAGGCCGTGGGCGGCCCAGAAAAGCTTATAGAAGGCCCAGGGGCCGCCGAGTTCGGCCGTGAGGCCGTGGGAGGGTTGCGCGTGGTAGCCGGGCGCGGGGGCGAAGGGGATGGGGCCGGGCACGACGCCCTGGAACACATCGTCCGTTACTCCGGAGGGAACGTGGGATTTGGCGAAGATGAGGCGGCTTGGGTCGGCGAAGATGCTGTAGTTGTGATCGCGTAAAGCCTTGGCGGCGACCTGGCCGGTGTCGCCCTGGGTGAGGTGCTTACTCATTTCGATGGTGGCGAGTTCGGCGTAGGACTTGTGCTGGGAGGGGGAGTTATCGAGGCTCGAGTAACTGGGGCCTTTGCCTTCCATGAAGTCGTGATGGTTGGCGTCGGAGAAGTAATAGAGTTTTTCGGGCTGCCAGGGGTGGAGGCCTTCGGTGAGGTTGCCGATGTCGTCGCGGTTGCGGGGCGGGGCGACTTGTTCGGGGAAGACGGTGGGGTCGCCGGCGAGGTCGAAGGCTTCGGTGGCGATGACGGAGGCGGCCTGGTGGTCGCCATGGTTTTCTCCGGCCGAGTAGAGCGGGAGCCAGGTCATGATGACGGAGGGGCGAGTGAGGCGGACGAGGCGGACGGCCTGCCAGAGGGCGTTGCCGTGGTTCCAGGTTTCGAGCGAGTTGAGGACGTTCTGGCTGGGCGTGTCAGGGCCGCCGAGGAACCAGACGTCGAAGATGCCGAAGGTGGCGAGCGCGCGGCGGGCTTCGATTTCGCGGACCGTGCCGAGGGCGGCGGCCTGCTCCATGCCGACGGAGTTGCCGCCGCTGTTGCCGCGGGTGCCGTAGATGACGGCGACGCGCTTGTGCTCGTCGAAGACGGCGCGGGCCAGATAGGTGCCGATCTCGGTTTCATCATCGGGGTGGGCGACGATGACGAGGATGTCGGCTTTGTAGCGGGCGTCGGGCGGCGGCGTGGCGGGCTCGGTGGGGAGCGAGCCGGCGGCGGCGAGAGACAGCGCGGCACAGAGGGGGAGAAGGAAGCGAGAGATGGTCATGGTCAGAAAGAGAAGTGTAAACCGAATTGCATCTGGCGCATCGGCACCTGGGTGGCGGTGATCTGGCCGGCGCCGGAAACGTCGATGGTGCTCGCCGGGTTCGCGAGGTTG
>JAKAJI010000442.1 GCA_021813825.1 Acidobacteriota bacterium
GTGCAGTAGTAGTTGCAGATGATGGTGTCCTTGTGGCCTTCGGGCGCCGACCAACCGCACCAGGCGGGCGTGCGATTCGGGAAGTGCCAGGCGAGAAGGAATGGATAGACGGCTTCGTGGCCGGGTTCGATGGTCTGGTTCAGACAGAGCGCGGCGGTGAGTCCGGGGTGCTCAGGTTCGCCGTCGAGTTGTCCGGCGGCCGAGAAGCGATCCCAAAAATGGAGCGGCGAGTTCCACCAGCGTCCCTGCGGCCAACCGGCCCAGTGCGTGACCGTGGCGCCAGCCGGCGTCATCACGGCGAGCGCCAGTGTGCCGCGCATCGGATGGGACGCATCGAGCGAGCTGTTGCTCATCTCGAAGCCGGCCAGTGTTGCCGCGCCGGTGCGCCAGGAGTTCTGGCGGCCGTCGTGAGGCTCAGCCTCCGCGGCGCCGTGCGGGGCCGACGCGGCGCGAACGGGGTTGTCGAGCGAATAGGCGATGGACACGCCGGCGGGTTTGGCGCCGTGGTTTCGCACGCGGTAGCGCAGCACGGCGACAGGCAGGCCGGAGTTATCGGGGTCGAGCGGGATGAACGGCGAGAAGGCGTCCAGGCTGACCTCGACCGGCAGTTCGGAATCTTCAAACTCGATGCGCGCCAGCGGGTACTCGCCGACGAAGGTGGCGGAGGCCAGGCGCGGGAGTCCCGGCGCGTTCTTCGAGCCGAGTCCGTCGGCGCCCTCATAGGGAGGCAGAATGCGCGACTCGAGCACTCGCGCGATGGGTTTCCCGCCGCCGGATTTGACCCAGATCGAAGCGAGCGCGTAATCGGGGGTGAAGCCTTTGTTGGGGCGGTTGAAGATCTCCCAATCGCACAACTGGCCGCGGCCGCCGAGGCTGACGCTGCCGGCGGCGACACCGCCCAAGGGAAACGCGATGCGGGAAAGATGTTGTCCGGTGAAGCGGCGGGGGAAAGACAACTCGGGTTTCGAGGCCGCGCCGGTCTGCTGAGGCGAGGCTTGTGCCGCCCCGGGCGCGGCTTGCGCCGCCCCCACTCCAACCGCCACTTGCCGCAAGAAAGTCCGCCGTCCCGTGCCCTGGCCGTTTTTCATCGCCTTCTACTTTATCGGGACGGCGGATTTCCTGCGCGGTAGGTCTATTCGCTGGGCGGGCCGCCGGATGAGGGAATCGAGACCATGCTCTGATCGGCGATCGCGGTGGCGAACGAGCAGGCGGGACCGGTGCCCGGGTTGAGGAACGGCAGCAGCGCGTTCACCGCGGAGTTGGGGCCGTGGAACACGGTCACGATCCCGTCGGTCGACTCATAGTTGAGCTGGTTGGCGGGGTTTGTGTTTGAGATGACGCGGCCCAGGACGCGATGCTCGCACTCGACGCCGAGGATCGAGGCCGACACCTGGGCGAAGTAACTCAAATCATCGCGGTTGAACGTGTGGGTGTTGGTCTTGTTGAAGTAATAGACATCCGGCCGCGAGGCCATGAAGGCGAACTGGCGGACGGCGGCGAGATACGCGCCGATGAAGGCATCCTCGAGCGCGTTCAGCATGCCGGTGAACGAGGCCAGGGTGTCGAAGGTTCCTTTCGGAAAGTAGAACGTCTGATAGGGATCCGTGGCGGCTGAGGACCCACCCAGCAGGGACCGCATCAGGTTGGCGTGGGCGATTTCCTGGCTGAGCGCGGCCTGGAGATAGTTGACGTTGCCCACATTGCCGGAGGCCGACACTGCGGTGGCGCTGCCTCCGGGGCCAGCCAGCGCGGGATCTTGCATGACTCCGCCGGTCAGTCCGTTGTAATAAAAGACCGTGGCCAGGTCTTCGGCGATGAGCGCGGCGGTGAAGATCGAGTTGGGATCGTCGGGAAGCGCGGCGGTGTCGAAGTCCGCCCTGGCGGGGTTCAGATGTCCGGCGGCAAGGACGGCGGCTGCGCCCAGGCCCGCGAAGCCCGCGGTCTTGAAAAAGCTCCGGCGTCCGGGATTTTGCATTGATTCCGGCATGGTGTTTTCTCCGTTAAGAATTCGCGTCCGGCGGCGTGGCCGGTTCGCGGTGCAACACCAGGGATACGGGGCTCGGCGGATTTTGGATTTCGCCGGTGTGGAGATCGGGAAACAAATCGATGCGGCTTGGAAAGATTCGGATAGAATCAGAAAGACCGCGCGGGACCTCATGCGCCGCCGGTCGAGAATCCATCAAGGGAAATGGTAGGGGACCAGATGCGGAGCATCAAGATTGCGGCAATCAGCGTGGCGGCCTTGTTGGCGCTTGCCACGGGTTGTTCGAAAAAGCCCAGCGATGACACGTTGGCCAACGACATCAAAGCGAAACTGTTTTCGGATCCGGATCTGCGGAGCACAAACATCAACGTGAGCGTGCAGAACGGCGCGGTCACCTTGAGCGGCGATGTGCCGAATTCAAACCTGGAACTGAAGGCGGTGAAGATTGCGAACGACACGCCGGGCGTGTCGCGCGTGGACGACCAGATCAAAGTGCCAGGGGGTTCGTCGGCCCGGCGCGGGGTGAGGGGCGAGATGCCGGGAGGTGCAGGACAGAACGGGCCCGGCGATAACGGCGGCGGCGGTGTCGCATCGCCGAACAATCCTCCGGGCATGGGTGGGCCCGGCCAGAGCGCGCAATCGGGGCCGCCGCAACCGGTGACGGTGACCATCCCGAGCGGCACGCCGATCACCATCCGCATGATCGACAGCGTCGACTCGGCTACCAATACGACCGGCCAGGAATTCCGCGCTTCGCTCGACGACTCGATCCGGCTGAACGGGCAAGTGGTTGTGCCGCGCCACACCGATGTGACGGTGCGCCTGGCGGACGCGCAAGGCGCGGGCCGGGTCCGCGGCCAGAGCAACCTGGAGCTACAGTTGGTCAGCATGAACGTGAACGGCCAGCGTGTTCCACTGCAGAGCAATGTGTATGACGTGAAGGGCAAGGCGCGCGGCAAGCAGACGCTGGAGCGGAGCGGGATCGGCGCGGCGGCCGGTGCGATCATCGGCGCGATTGCCGGCGGCGGAAAGGGAGCGGCGATCGGCGCGGCGGTGGGCGGCGGCGGCGCGGCGGGCTACCAGGTGTTTACGCACGGCCAGCAGGTGAAAATCCCGGCCGAGACGCTGCTGAACTTCACGCTGCAGGCGCCGGTGAACGTGGAGGTGGCGCCGCAATGAGAACCTCGCGCCGAACGATTCTGGCTTCGTTGTCTGTCTGCTCCGGGCTCGGGCTTCTGGCTTGGGCCGGAGCGCCGGGAACGCCGGCCGCCGGGGGGCGCCTGGTGTACCTCGGCACGTACACGGGGCCTCACAGCGAGGGCATTTACGCGGTGCGTTTTAACGAGGCGACCGGGGCTGTCTCGGAACCGTTCCTGGCGGCGGCGACGCCGAATCCATCCTTCGTCATCGTTCATCCGAACCGGAAGTTCGTCTACGCGGTGGACGAGAGCCGGGAAGGCTCGGTTCACTCTTTCGCTGTCGAAGCGGGCACTGGAAAGCTGAAGGCGCTGAACGTGGTGTCCACGCGCGGCAACGGCCCCTGCTATATTTCGCTCGACCACACCGGGCGGTATCTGATGGCCGCCAACTACGGCTCCGGCAGCGTAATCGTGTATCCGGTGAAGGCGGACGGAAGCCTGGGGGAAGCGACGGCTTTCGACCAGCATAAAGGCAAAGGCGCGGATCCCAGCAGGCAGGAAGGCCCGCACGCGCACTGGATTGAAGCGGCGCCGGGGAATAAGTTCGTCCTTTCCGCCGACCTCGGTCTCGACAAAGTGCTCGTCTATCGCTTCGACGACAGCAAGGGGACGCTCACGCCGAACACGCCGCCGGCCTGGGACGGCCCGCCGGCCGCCGGTCCGCGCCACTTTGCCTTCACCCCGAACGGCCGGTTCGGATACCTGGCCAGCGAGATGGCGCACACCGTCACGGCGCTGGCCTGGAACGGGAAGACCGGCACGCTCACCAGCCTCCAGACCATGCAACTCGTGCCTGACGACTTCAAGCAGGAGAACAC
>JAKAJI010000443.1:0-2702 GCA_021813825.1 Acidobacteriota bacterium
TACCGGCTGTGGGAACATAAACGCATCGAGCACCAAATTACATGCCAATCCCTTCGGTCGATGTAATCCTCCTTGACAGTCAGAAAAACGACGTCCACGAAGCCATCCAAGCCGCCGGTCTCAACCCATCGGACTTCAACTGGGAAGTTAACGACTACCCGACCCAGCGCGGCACAGTCCCAGTCCGGCAAAGCCGGATCGTCTATCTGCCACATCCTGACTTCCACATGACCTTCGGCCCCACGGAGAACGAATGGTCCCCGGGAGCCGCCTCGCGCCACCAACGGGACCGGCACCGCAGTGACTGGCTTGTCCAGAAGGCTAACGTCCTGCTATGGCTTCAGTCGCTCAGGCGCGAGCTCGGGGTGACCGTCTCGCATGGCGCGGCCCTTCCGTCGTCCCCGGGGGGGCGGACCCAGCCGCAATCGCTGTCATCGCCAACGAGGGCCGCCAAACAGAGCCCTCAAGCCACACGGACCCCAATCCAGTTTGAAACCGCTACCAATACTTACTCTTCCGACAGGATCCTCGGTGAGGGCGGATGCGGGAGAGTCTACCGCGTAACCGATAGCGACGGCGCCGAGTACGCGATCAAGCTACTCACGAGCGCCAGATCGGACCAACGCAAGCGCTTCAAGAACGAACTCAACTTCTGCCGCAAGAACGCGCACGACCGGATCATTAAGGTGCTCGACGACGGTGTCTACAAGAACGGCTCCGAGAGTCAGCCATTCTACGTCATGCCGCTGTACAAGGCGACACTCCGCATGAGGATGAACGAAGGTCTGAACGCCGATCAAATTCCCCCACTCCTCAGCGACATCCTGGACGGAGTCGAGGCCGCCCACCTCAAGGGCGTGATCCATCGCGACCTCAAACCGGAGAACATCATGATCTCTGACGGCGGCCGCGCCGTCGTGGCGGACTTCGGAATCGCTCACTTCGAGGAAGACAACCTGATCACCACCGTCGAGACAAAACCCAGCCATCGTCTGGCGAACTTTTCTTACTCCGCACCGGAACAACGCCGGCGGGGCGGCCAAGTGGACGCCCGTGCGGACCTCTTCGCCCTGGGCCTCATCCTGAACGAAATGTTTACCGGGGAGATCCCGCAGGGATCCGACTACAAACGCATCGCGCACGCGGTCCCCGCCTATGCCTACCTCGACGAAATTGTCGACAAGATGATCAAACAGAATCCAGCCGAACGGCCGGCGACGATCGAGTCCGTCAAAAACGACCTGCTCATCCGCGGCGCCTGGGCCGTTACCCTCCAGAAGCTGGACCAGATAACCCGCACCGTCGTCCCTGCCTCGCAGCCCGACGACCCGCTCGGAGGGCAGGACGTGAGAGCGACAGGATTCGACTACACTCCAGGCTCCCTCATATTTCGCCTCGAACCCGCGCCCCCGCCCCAATGGGTCGACGCCCTCCACAACATCAGCCGATACCAGTCGATCGTCGGAGGTGCAGCGCCATCCGCTGTGGCGGACAACCATGACGGCACATTCTCGGTCCCAGCCAGCGAGAGCAGCGCCGTCATGGTACGGAACATAGTCCCTCAGTGGATTGCCCAGGCAAATCCCGAGTACCGTGCCCACCTTCAGGCGCAGGCCGATCAGCGGGAGCGGGAAAGACGACAGCAAGTCGAGTCACGCCGTCGCCTGCTCGAAGAGCAGGCCCGAGTCCAGGAGGCGCTGCGGACGCTGGAGCGGAGCTAACCTCACAACCGGCAGTCCACGCCAACCATTCACACCCTCCTCGACACAAAACTCCTCCACGCTGCCCTCCTCACCCACCTCTACCGCCTTGAAGAACGCGACCGCCAGGGCTACCCGCGCCATCCGTCCTCGCCGCCGGACAAACCCGTGGGAACCCGATGCAATTGGGCCACTCCCATAACCCAGTCACAGCGCCACGCCACCCAAATATCCGCACAAAATCAACCACTTCCCGCTCGCGCCCATCTGCCTCCTCACCCACCCCCTGCTACACCAGAATCAAGCCCGGGCCACCACGCCCGCGCGAAGAAAGGGTCAATCAAACCCGCATGCCTCTCACCCCCGCACCCGCGCCTCTCTGCCTCACCACCCTTCCAGCCTCCGCCCCATCTCGTGCGTCATCCTTGCGTCATCCCGCGATCTCGCTGAATCCAAAACCACTTCCTCCGCAAAATGACGCACGCCGCCACTTTCCCCACACGCGCGGTAGCGCATTTTCCGGGCTCTCCCCGCAGGAATCCCCGCTGCCTCGCTGCTACCATAAAATATCCCCATGAAAGTCGGCGTTATTGTCTTCCCCGGCAGCAACTGCGATCACGACGCCTTCTACGCCGTCAGTCATAACCTCGGCGAGCAGGCCGAATTCATCTGGCACGATTCCCATTCGCTCGGCTCGGTCGACGCCGTCATCCTCCCCGGCGGCTTCTCATACGGCGACTACCTCCGCTGCGGCGCCATCGCCAAGTTCTCGCCCGTCATGGCCGCGGTGAAAAACTTCGCCCGCGCCGGCGGGCTCGTCCTCGGCATCTGCAACGGCTTCCAGATCCTCGTCGAATCCGGACTCCTCCCCGGCGCTCTCATCCGCAACCGCGGCCTCCGCTTCGTCTGCGAAGAAATCGCCCTCCGCGTCGAATCCACCAACAGCCCCTTCACCAACGCCTGCGAGCGCGGCCAGGTCCTCCGCATGCCCATCGCCCACGG
>JAKAJI010000443.1:2802-3973 GCA_021813825.1 Acidobacteriota bacterium
CGAGTACCAGCGCATCGTCCGCATCCTCGGCCGCGAACCCTCCCTCACCGAACTCGGCATCTTCAGCGTCATGTGGAGCGAGCACTGCTCCTACAAAAGCTCCCGCCGCCATCTCAAAAAACTCCCCACCCACGGCAAGCACGTCCTCCAGGGCCCCGGCGAAAACGCCGGCATCATCGACATCGGCGGCGGCTGGGCCGCGGCCTTCAAAATCGAGTCCCACAACCACCCCAGCTTCATCGAACCCTTCCAGGGCGCGGCCACCGGCGTCGGCGGCATCCTCCGCGACATATTTACTATGGGCGCCCGCCCCATCGCCGTCCTCGACAGCCTCCGCTTCGGCTCCCTCTCCGTCCCCCGCAACCGCCGCATCGTCGAAGGCGTCGTCGAAGGCATCGCCCACTACGGCAACTGCTTCGGCGTCCCCACCGTCGGCGGCGAGACCGTCTTCGACCCCTGCTACAACGGCAACCCGCTCGTCAACGTCTTCGCCCTCGGCGTCTGCCGCCACAACGAAATCTTCCGCGGCGTCGCCTCCGGCGTCGGCAACCCGGTCATCTATGTAGGCGCCAAAACCGGCCGCGACGGCATCCACGGTGCTTCCATGGCCTCGGCCGAGTTCACCGAAGAGTCCAGCCAGAAACGCCCCAACGTCCAGGTCGGCGATCCGTTCCTCGAAAAACTCCTCCTCGAAGCCTGCCTCGAAGCCATGCAAACCGGCGCCATCGTCGGCATCCAGGACATGGGCGCCGCCGGCCTTACTTCCTCATCTTGTGAAATGGCCAGCCGCGCCGGAACCGGCATCGAGTTCGACATCCAGCACGTCCCGCAGCGCGAAGTCGGCATGACGCCCTACGAAATCATGCTCAGCGAATCGCAGGAACGCATGCTGCTCGTCGCCGAGCGCGGGCGCGAAGAGGAAGTTTACGCGGTCTTCCGGAAATGGGGCCTCGACGCCGTCGAAATCGGCCAGGTTACCGGCGACGGCATGCTCCGCGTCCTCGACCACGGCGTCATCGCCGCCGAAATCCCCGCCCACGCGATCGCCACCGAAGCCCCCGTCTACGACCGCCCGCACAACGTCCCGCCCTATCGCCCCGCTCCGCTCGAAGCCCCATCCATCCCCCACGCCGATGCGAATGCGGCCCTCCGCAAACTCCTCGCCTCCCCC
>JAKAJI010000444.1 GCA_021813825.1 Acidobacteriota bacterium
CAGCTCGCCTTGCGCCTCCTCATACCAGCGCACTCGCTGCTCCTCGAACTAAGCGATGTGGCGGCGTGTGTCGAGCGCTTCGATCCCCCGGCGCTGCTCTATCGCTGGAACCATCCCGATCCCTCGATGGACTGGCTCGCCGCCACTGCCCTCGAAACCGTCAAGGCAGGCCAGCGGGAGCAGATCTCCCGCCGCGAGATCTTCGAACGGCTTTGGAGGCTGGCGCACGGGGAAGCGATCGCCGAGCCGCCGCGCCCCGCTCGCGCCACCATCCCGTATCTCGAAGAGCCTTGGTACTGTTGAGCCGAACCCGCTGACGAGCAGTTGGCTCGTATCTGAATCCCATGCCGAAGATTCTTCTGTTTGCCGCAACCACCGGCTACCAGACGCGCTCTTTCGCCCAAGCGGCCGAACGCGCCGGCCTCGCCCTCCGCCTCGCCACCGACCGCTGCCACGTCATGGACGACCCTTGGGGCGACGGCGCGATCGCCCTGCGCTTCGACGACGCCGAGGTCTCCGCGCAGCACGCCGCCGAACAAGCCGGCAACGTCGACGGCATCGCGGCCGTGGGCGACCGCCCGGCCTATCTGGCGGCGCTCACCGCGGCACGACTCGGCTTGCCGTTTCACCCCCCCGATGCGGTTCGCACGGCGTCAAATAAGTTTCTGGCGCGGGAGTGTTTTCGCAAGGCCGGAATGCCCGCGCCGCGATTCTTCCGGATCCCTCCGGACGAACACGCCCAGGAGGCCGCCGCGCGCGCGCCCTATCCTTGCGTGCTGAAGCCGCTTACCCTTTCCGGCAGTTGCGGTGTGATTCGCGCCGATAACTCGGCAGAGTTCACCGCCGCTTGCGCGCGAATCCGCGCCTTGCTTGCTGACGAGCACACCTCCGAGCAGCAGCGGTTCGTGCAGGTGGAAGATTTCATTCCGGGGCGCGAGTTTGCTGTCGAAGGCATCGTGAGCCGCGGGCGTTTTCACCCGCTCGCGATCTTCGATAAGCCCGACCCGCTGGACGGACCGTTTTTCGAGGAGACGATTTACGTCACGCCCTCACGCGAACCGGCCCAGGTGCAGGAGGCGCTAATAGCCGCCGCCGCCCGCGCGGCAGCCGCACTCGGATTGACGCACGGCCCGGTGCACGCCGAGATGCGGCTCAACGGCCACGGCGTGTGGGTGCTCGAAGCGGCCCCGCGGCCGATCGGCGGCCTCTGCGCCCGCTCCCTCCCGGGCCTCGAAGCATTGATTCTCCGTCACGCGGCCGGTCTCGAGCCAGGCGAACTCCACCTCAATGGCGAAGCGTCCGGCGTGATGATGATCCCGATTCCCCGCGAGGGTGTCTACGTGGACGCGCGAGGCATTGAAAACGCACTTGCCACCGACGGCATCGTGGACGCCGTGATCACGGCCAGGCCCGGACAGCACCTGCTGCCGCTGCCCGAAGGACGCAGCTATCTGGGTTTTCTGTTTTCCCGCGCTGCCACCCCTTCCGCGGCCGAAGAAGCGTTACGCCAGGCTCACCGCCGCCTCGACTTCGACATCCAGACCGCCTTGCCCGTCATTCCCTAGTTACTTCTTGGCTTGCGGCGGAACGAAGCCCGGAGGAAGCTTCGCGCCTTCGCCGAAGAAATACTCTTCCATCTGCTGGAGCAAAAACTCCTGCGCCTCCGGCGTGCCAAGGTTGAGGCGGTACTCGTTCATGATCATCTTCATCTGCTCAACCCACATCTTCCACGCTTCCTTCGAAACGTTTTCGTAGATGCGCTGGCCAAGCGGATGGTTGTCGAAGGGAGGCTCCTCGAGCCCGGGCATTTCGCGCTGAAACTTCACGCAAAAAACAGTTCTTGTGCTTGTTTCCGGCACCTGCGGCCCGGGTATCCCACTTCCACAACCCATGTTCGATGTCCTCTCGACTCAGAATACCGCACAGGAGCCGAACGACGGTTTCGGCGGGCAGGAACGGCCCGCTACTCCTTCGCCGCCGCCTCCAACGCCGCGATGTCGAACTTCACCATCTTCATCATCGCCTCCATCGCTTTGGGGTGCTTCAAAACTTCGCCAATGTTATCCGGCACGATCTGCCAACAGAGCCCGAACTTGTCCGTCAACCAGCCGCACGCCATCGGCGTGCCCCCTTCAGCCAGTTTGTCCCAGTATCGGTCCAGCTCCGCCTGGTCCTTGCAAGCCACGCAGTAGGAAAACGCCGGCGTAAGCGCCTGCGCGGGACCGCCGTTGAGGAACGTCATCGGCTGCCCCATCAGTTCGATCGTGATCGTCGCTATCTTACCCGCCGGCCACGGCCCCACGCCGCTCGAACGTAACTCGCCCGTCTTCTTCGATTCCGGAAATACCGAAAGATAAAACTCCGCCGCCTCTTCGGCATTGTCGTTGAACCACAGAAACGGTGTGATCTTGTTCATGCTCCGCCCTCCCTTTCGATGGTATCCAGCGTCGAAGCCGAAGAGAACGGGGCGTTCTCCCTGGCGGCTCACGCCATCGAGCGGCGCATATATTCGCTGAGCTTCAGCAGGCGGGGCTCGCCTTTTTCCAGCCGCCGCTCCACGGCACGGCGGTAGCGCCGGAGCAGCGCCGCGCGGCGCCTACGGGGAAGGTCGCACGCCTCGATGTCCAGCAATAACTCCATTTCCCAAGGCTGGAAGGAATTCCGCTTTGTTCTTCCTTCTTCAAGTTCATGGACCAGCCGGCGGAACGCAGCAAGCGTCACCGCGGCGTCCATCGCTTCGGTGGTGTCGATCGCGGAGGCCATATCCCTGCTGTCCTTATCGGCGCCGCCGCGGGAAGCTTCATCCCGAATTTGGCCTAGGATAATTAAGGTGACCGAAGGAGAACCGTTGGACGACAAGACCTTTAGCGAGCCGCGCCTCGCCCTGAACCGCATCTACACCCGCGGAGGCGACAAAGGCGAAACGGCTCTGGCCGGCGGCCAGCGCGTAGCCAAGGACGCCCCGCGCATCGAAGCCTACGGCACCGTCGACGAGCTAAACGCCTGGATCGGTATGGCGCGCTTCACCGCCCAGCAATCGCCGGCCCTCGCGCCCCTGGCCGAAATCCTGCTCCGCGTCCAGCACGAACTGTTCAACCTCGGTTCCATGCTCGCCACTCTGCCCCAGGACCTCCATCCGAAACAGGCGCGAATCACGGCGCGCGAGATCGAAATGCTCGAAACCGAGATCGACAAAATGAACGCGGATCTTCCCGCGCTTCGCTCGTTCGTGCTGCCCGGCGGCTGCCGCATCAACGCCGAACTCCACCTCTGCCGCACCGTCTGCCGGCGGGCCGAGCGCGCAACGGTCACCCTGAGCCGCACCGAGGGCGCCCCCGAAGAAGCCGTCCGCTATCTGAACCGGCTGAGCGACGCGCTCTTTGTCTGGAGCCGCTGGGCGAGCCGCGCGCTCAACGCCGGCGAGGTCCTGTGGCGCCCCAACGAAAGCGCATCGGGAAAGGCAGGAGACTGACGTGGCGATGAGCCTCATGCGCGCAATCCGCGAATTCCCCGTGCCGCGCGGCGCCGTAGCCATCTGGTGGTTCGGTCAAAACGGCTACATCTTCAAGTCGCCCGAAGGCACCCTCGCCGGCGTCGACCTCTATCTCACCGACAGTTGCCGCTCCCTCCACCAGCAAGTGAACATGGCGCGGCGCGTCCCCGTGCTCATCGCCCCGGAAGATCTCGACATCGATCTCTTCCTCTGCACCCACAACCACCAGGACCACACGGATCCGGAAACCATCCGCAACCTGCGTCACAAGGACACCACACGGTTCATCGGTCCCATGCCAAGCTGCGAAGTCTACCGCCGCGAAGGCGTCGAATCCGGCCGCATCCAGCCCGCCTGGCCCTCCTGCCGCATCGAGGACCGCGACCTCACGCTCGACGGCACGTTCGCTCTGCCGACCGATGCAAGCGACCTCAACCATATGGGCTACG
>JAKAJI010000445.1 GCA_021813825.1 Acidobacteriota bacterium
GAGCCACTTGTACAATGCGTGGCTCGCCTGGCTGATTGCGCACGGGCAGATTTCCGGGTTGAGGCTGGCGAATCCGCATACAAACGTGCTTGCCGACTGGCTTTTGAGCGCGGGGCTGAGTGCTTTCGGACCGGTGTGGGCCGCGCGGATGGTTTGCGCGATTGCTGTGGAGGCGTTCTTTTGGGGGGCGTTTCGATTCACGTCCGTTGTGAACGGGAAGGCCGCCTGGCTGATGGCGCCGTGCCTGGCGATGCTGGCGTACGGGTACATTTTTTACTGCGGGTTTTTGAATTTTTACCTTGCGACGGCGTGCGCCGTTTGGATCCTAGCGGCGTTATGGCGATTCAGCGCGCGCCGGGCTTGGGTTGCGGGTGTCATTGGAGCGCTCGGCGTTCTGGCCCATCCGCTTCCGATCGTGTGGGCGTTGTGCGGGATCGGGTATTTGTACGCTGCGCGGGCTCTGGCGGTGCGAGGGAGGACGGTTCTGCTGGCGGGCAGCGCGGGCGGGTTGGTGGCGGCGCGTTTTGTGTTGGCGAAGGCATTCGACTGCCAGTGGTCCCTGCACCAGATCGGCGGGCCGGGGCTGATGGGGATCCCCGGCGTCGACCAGTTTGTGCCGTATGGCGCGAAATATCTGTTTCTCTGCGCGGGCTTGCTGTTGCTGTGGTCCAGGTTGTTTCTGGAGCGGATCGATAGCGCGCCGCCGACGTCCGATCCGTTGGGACAGCTTTGGTTATTGAATCTTTTTGCCCTGTTTGTGCTACCGTCGTCGATCTTATTCCCCTGGTACGCCGAAGAGCTTCAGTTTATTCCCGAGAGAGTTGGCTTTTTCTTGATGATTTTGTTTTGCGCCTGGCTGGGTGCGGCGGAGTACAGACGGGGAATCGCGGGTTTGTTCGGGGCGCTGGCCGTCATCTACTTCCTTTTTCTGTTCGTGGATGGGCGGGCGATCAACCAGGTGGATGCGGAGATCGGCTCGCTGGTGCCGGGGCTCCCGCCGGAACAAAGGGTGGTTTCGTCGGTGAACGACACCAGTGAAGTCCGGTTGAACGGATTGGAACATGTTTTGGGCTGGGCGTGCATTGGGCGGTGTTTTGACTACGCGAATACCGAGCCGGCATCGGCGGCGTTTCGGGTGAGGGTCGAAGGCCCCGGAAGGGTTGTGGCTGCGACGCTGGATACCGCATTTGCGATCGAGCGCGGGGACTATGTGGTTAGGAAGGCGGATGCGCCGCTTTATTCGGTTTGTCCGTCGAGCGTGCCGGGGCGGCGGTTTGAATTGCGGAAGCTGGAGGCGGGGGAGAAGGTGTGCCATGTGACGCTTGCGGTGACGCCGCGCGGGCTGGGGGGATTGTTTTGGTGAGATTAGTGCGGGGCGGGGCAGGCGAAGATTCTGGCGAAGGCGTTGGTGAAGACGGGTTGGGTTTTCCAGACCCAGCTTTCGCGGTCGGCCCAGACGGGGTCGAGGTCCTTGACGGCGATTGCTTTGGCTGAATAGGCGGAGCAGACGGACTGAAGATCCGGGGGGGGCGCGGCGTTTTGGGTTTTGAAGACGGGCTGGATTGCGGCTACCGTTGCTGCGCATTGGTCCGCCGGTCCGCCGAACATGGTGCAGTTAAGGTCGGCGAGCGCGGTTGGTTGGATTGAGTAGAGGCCGAAATTGAAGTCCGGGGGATCGGGGCCATGGAGGACGATCGATCCTGGAGGCAAGTTGCGGTCGAGCCATTCGTAGGCCCTGCGGAGTGCGAAGACGCGTTTGCCGGACACCTGATAGCGGTACGACCAGGATTTGTCGTGGTTCCATCCAAGGTCAAAAGAAGGAGCGAAAGCACGGTGGATGAAGACGGCCATAACCGTCCCGGCCAAGCCGATCGACAGTGTGGCTAGGACGCGGTTCCTCATTCGTAGAAGCGGTTTACCGGCGGCCTTTTTATGCCGGATTAAGCGAAGGGCGGCTCTAACGTAGTCGACTGACCATAGGAGGAGGAAGAATTGCGGGATAAGGAAGCCTCGCCAGCCGAGGTCGTTATTTTCGACCGCGCTGGAGCGAATGAACGAGCAAATCAGCACGGGGACGGCGAGTAGGCTGATTTCCGCCCATTCTTTGCGCCCGAGCGGCGCCTTGCGGTGGAGATACCGGCGGAGTTGGATGACGCCGACGATAAAGAGAAAGCCAAGTTCGAGGAAATAATTCAACGGCAAGGCGGCGAGGTCGAACAACGGCAGGGGGAAGCGCGGAGCGACGGTGTAGACGATGGGGTCCAGCAGGAGGAATTTTCGGACTGCCGGGACGAGCAGGGCTTTTCCCGGGCCGGTGCTGGCGCCGCCGCTCGCTGAGAGGCTGAGCAGGTAGGGCGTCGCGAGAAGGGTTGCGAGGAATCCGGAGATGGCGAGTCCGGTGAGATCCTTCCACCACTTCTTACCGAGCGCGATGAGGGAGAGCAGGGCGAGGGCGGCGGCAAAGACCAGCGCGACGTATATGGCGGTTCCAACCGAACCGGCAAAAGCGAAGCCGGCTAGGAGCGTGCCGCCGAGTCCGAATGGCCGCTCTCGCGCGGTGGCGCGCCACAGGACCAGGAACCCAATCAGGCACGTGACCACTGCGGCCACATCGTGTGGTACCCAGACCAGCGAGACGAACCAGCCGTCGATCTCCTCATTCCATTTGCCGATTGCGAAGAGCCAGACGCCGAACGAACGGACAATTAGCCAGGGGATAATGTCGAATCCGATGACCCACATGAGCCCGAGGGCGGTCCATGTCCGGCTTCGGGAGGGAGGGCCGGCGGTGTTGCGGAAGTATCGGACGAAAGCAACGATCAGCGCCATGAGCGCGAAGCCGGTCCAGAGGGCGCTTGCCATGATCGCGTGGAGCGGCGAGATCCGCGCGTGGGTTAGCGCGGTAACGAGGCCGCAGGGCAGGAGCCAGAAATAGTGATAGCGGAGGGTGACCGCGTGCTCCGGGAAATAGAATGGGTTGGCTGGCTGCACGCCCGTGCGGGCGATGGATGCTACGATTGGGCCGCGTGTGGCGTAGTCGTAGCTGGAAGCGGCGACGTAGAGGCGGTCGCCCCACTGAAAATCGACCGTCGAAATCAGGCCGAGCGCTGCCCAGGCTGCGGCGACGAGCAGAGCCGGGCGCATGCCGGCGAAGGGACGTGTCTCGCGGTGGACGTCGCCGATGATTAGGACAACGCACGTGGCGAAGGCAATTCCCAGCCCAGCCCATACGGCGGCGAGCGAAACGAAGCGGCCGCAGAGATAGATGAACTCCGGAACGATGGCAGTGGAGAGCGGAATCGCGATGAGCAGCTTTTCGCGAAACTTGCGTTCGCGGAACTCGAGGGCGTTCGATAGCCAGCCTACCGTGTAACCAGGCGAGAGCGCGAAGGGGACGAACAGGACGAGCGCGAGTAGGGTTTTCAGAAGATCCGCGATGGTGTAGTTCATGGAGCTTCTGTCAATGCTGTGCGCAAGACCGCCTGGCGCGGCGCCCGCGATGTGCATTCGTGACGGGCGGCGGGTGGTTTGGCCAGTCGAAATCCAAAAGCCGGGTATTCCCGTGGGATAGGCGGGGTAGCGCACAGCCGACGCTTCGTCGCGGCCGTGGCCCGATGACATCGGCTGCTAGACTTTCATCCGCTTCGGCGCGCCGGCGGCCCGTGGTCACTCCTTCAAAAATGAATTCCCCCGTGCCAGTCATTCCTGCGCTATTCTACCCGATTGATTCACCCCGACGAAATGGCGACGATCTCTCGCCGTCTTTGGTATTGGGTGGGGCGCGTGGCGTCGCGCCGCCAGGCGGTGGGTGTTGCGGTGGCGGTGCTGCCGATCGCGTTGCGGCTTGCGTTGCTGGGTTGGATCCCGATGCCTCAGCCGGGCATTCAGGACGAGTTTAGCTACCTTCTGGCGGCGGACACGTACGCGCATGGCCGATTGA
>JAKAJI010000446.1 GCA_021813825.1 Acidobacteriota bacterium
ACCCTCCGCGGCTACGACCCCCTCACGGATTACTACACGCTTACCCGCGAATCCGTAGCCCGCCGCGTCTCGCTCGAAGACCCCGCCTCCAGCCTCATCCTTCTGAAGCCCACCGCCACCATCCCTCACGGCGGCGGCCGCCGCTTCTCGCCCACATCGCTTGAATACAAAATCATCTCCGGCTGGATCGCCGATGGCGCCCCGCCGCCCAGCCCCACTGAGCCCACCGTCACCGGACTCGAAGTCTTCCCCGCTGCTGCCACGCTCGCCCCCGGCGACCACCAGCAGTTAGTCGTCCGCGCCACTTACTCCAACGGCGAAGCCCGCGACGTTACCCGCTGGGTCAAATACTCCTCCAACAACGACGCCACCGCCTCGGTCGACCAGGACGGCCTGGTCAAAATGAACGGCCCCGGCGAAGCCGCCATCACGCTCTGGTATTCAAGCCGCGTCCTCTACTCGCGCCTCACCGTTCCCTACGCGAATAAGATCGACACAACCGCATATAGCCGCTTCCCCCATCACAACTTCATCGACGATTTGGTCGTCGAGAAACTCCAGCGCCTCCACATCGCTCCCTCCGCTCTCTCAAGCGACTCCGTCTTCATCCGCCGCGCCTATCTTGACGCAACCGGCCTCCTGCCCACCGCCGCCGACGTCGAATCCTTCCTCGCCGACAAATCCCCCGATAAGCGCGCTCGCCTGATTGACAAGTTACTCGCCAGCGACGATTACGTCGATTACTGGGCCTATAAGTGGTCCGACGTCTTCCTGGTCTCCAGCCGCAAACTCCGCCCCGTCTCCATGTGGGCGTTCTACGACTGGATCCACACGTCCGTCGCCGAAAACAAACCCTGGAACCGCATGGCCGCCGATATCTTTCTCGGCGCCGGCGGCACGCGCGAAAACGGCGCGCTCAATTACTTCCTCATCCACAAAGACCCCATCGACCTGATGGAAACCTCCACCGAGGCGTTCCTCGGCCAGCGCATCACCTGCGCCCGCTGCCACAACCACCCGCTCGAAAAGTGGACCCAAACCCAGTACTACGAAATGGTCAACCTCTTCTCGCGCGTCGGTATCAAGAACGGCTCCAGCCCCAACGACCCTGTCGTCTACGTCAAAACCTCCGGCGAGTATCTCCATCCGCGCCTGCTCCGCGCTCTTCCGCCCACCCCTCTCGACGGCAAACCCATGCCGCTCGACTCCACCGCCGACCGCCGCGCCGCGTTCTTCTCCTGGATGTCCAGCCCGTCCAACCCCTACTTCGCGCGCAACGTCGTCAATCGCGTCTGGGGCAACTTCTTCGGCCGCGGCATCGTCAACCCCGTCGACGATCTCCGCGCCACCAACCCCGCTTCGAACGAACCCCTCCTCGCCGCGCTTTCCGCCGACTTCGTCCAGCACGGCTACGACATCAAGCACCTCATTCGCCTCATCATGAACTCCTCGGCCTACCAGCTTTCCTCCACGGCGAACGAAACCAATCAGAACGACGATATCTTCTACTCGAAATACATCGTCAAGCGCCTGCCCGCCGAGGTCATCCTCGACGCCTACTCCCAGGTCACCGGCGTCCCCACCGCCTTCCCCGGCTATCCCAAGGGAACCCGCGCCCTACAATTACCCGACACTCAGGTGCCGTCCCCGTTCCTGACCACCTTCGGCCGGCCCGCGCGCATCCTCTGCGATTCGAGCGAGCGCACCAACGACCCCACCGTCGGCCAGGCCCTCAAAATCATCAACGGCGACACCCTCAACAAGAAACTAAGCGATCCCAACGGCAACGTCGCCCTCTTCGTCAAACTCGGCCTCTCGGATTCCCGCATCCTCGATCAACTCTTCCTCTCCGCCTACAGCCGCTATCCGACGGCGGAAGAAAAGCAGCGCATGCTCACCGCGCTCTCCCAGGCCGAGCCGCAAACCGGCCCGGCCTACACGCGCACCGAGGCCCGCCGCGAAGCCCTCGAAGACATGACCTGGGCCCTGCTCACCTCCAAGGCCTTCCTCTTTAACTACTGATGCCCGTACGCACCCAACTCGCCCTGCTTGCCGCCTCGTTCGCCGCTTGCGCCTACGCCGCGGACGCGCCCACGTTCTCCAAAGACATCGCCCCCGTCCTCCGCGAACGCTGCGCCGGATGCCACGCCTCGAAAGTCCACATGGGCGGCCTCAGCATCGACACCTATTCGAGCCTCATGCAAGGCGGCAGCACCGGCCCGGTTATCGTCCCCGGCAACTCCGCCGGCAGCCGCCTCTATCAGATGGTCACCGCGAAGATCATGCCCGCCATGCCCATGGACGGCACGAAACTCCCGGACTCCGCCGTCGAAGCCATCCGCGCCTGGATCGACGCCGGCGCCAAAGCGCCCCCGCCCGGCCAGGAAACCATCCTTTCCTCCGCGCCCGCCTCGCTCCCGCACATCGACCCCGAACACCCCGTCCCGCAGCGCATCTTCGATCTCGCCTGGAGCCCCGACGGCAAACTGCTCGCCCTCGCCGGCTTCCGCGAGGTCCGCCTCGTCGATCCTTCCACGCGCCAGACGCTCGCCACACTCCAAGGCGGCGCCTCCGTCATCCGCGCCGTCACGTTTTCCCGCGACGGCCGCCTGCTCGCCGCTTCCGGCGGACTCCCCGCGCGCCAGGGCGAAGTACAAATCTGGGACGTCGCCGCCCGCAAGCGCCTCCTCAGCTTCAACGGCCACACCGATTGCATCTACGGCCTCGCCTTTTCGCCCGACGGCAAAACGCTCGCCACCTCCAGCTACGACAAGCTCATCAAACTCTGGGATGTTTCCACCGGCAAGGAAATCCGTACGCTCAAGGATCACATCGACGCCGTCTACGCGCTCGCCTTCACGTCCGACGGCAAGCGCCTTGTCTCCGGCGCCGCGGACCGCACCGTGAAAATCTGGGACGTCGCAACCGGAGAACGCCTATACACGCTCTCCGAACCGCAGGACGGCATCAACACGCTCGCCCTCGACCCCACCGGTCCCCGTGTCGTCGCTGCCGGCCTCGATAAAACCATCCGCGTCTGGCAACTCGGTCCCAACTCAGGCACGCTGCTCGCCTCCCTCATCGCCCACGAAGACGCGATCCTCCGCCTCGCCTGGTCGCCCGACGGCAAGACGATTCTTTCCTCCTCGGCTGACGGAACCATCAAGGTCCTCGACGCGCGCGACCTCACCGAACTCGCCTCGTTTACGAAACAGCCCGATTGGGTCGACGGCCTCCAGTTCTCCCCCGGCGGCCGCCGCTTCGCCGCCGGACGCATCGACGGCTCCTGGACCATCTACAACCTCCCGCCCGCCGCCACCACGGTGCGCGCATCCCGGTGAAAGCCATGCGAATCCTGTTCCCCCTCCTGCTCGCCGCCACGCTCAGCGCCGCGCGCCTCGACTCGCCCACCGGCAACCGCACCACGCCGCCCACGCTAAACTCCGTCGCTCCGCTCGGCGTCGCCCGCGGCGCCACCACCGACATCGACATCACCGGCCTCAATCTCGCCGGCGCCACGCATATCTACTTCGACACGCCCGGCCTCACCGGCCGCATCCTCCGCGTCAAGGAACTCCCGGATCTGCCCGATATCCGTCTCGGCTCCAACGGCACTCTCTCCACCGTCGACCTCGGCCCGCTTCCGCCGCGCAACCAGGTCACCGTCGAACTCAACGTCCCGCCGGACACTCCCATCGGCCCGGTCCGCTTCCGCCTGCTCACGCCCCTCGGCACCACCCCCGAAGGACGCTTCCTCATCGAGCCCTATATCGGCGAAAGCCCCGACATGGAGCCCAACGACACCCCGGACCAGGCGGTCGAAACGTTCCTGCCCGCCATTCTCACCGGAGCCATCTCGAAGCCCGGCGATATCGACCTGTTTAAGATCCACGTCGGCTCGGGCGATCAGGTCGTCTTCTACAACGAG
>JAKAJI010000059.1 GCA_021813825.1 Acidobacteriota bacterium
TCGTGCTGCCCGAAGCGGTCGGCCGCGTGCGCGTTACCGCGGATATCGCACCGGCCCTCGCTCTGGAAGCGATCCGCTTCGCCCTCGGCGGCGCCGTGCTGGCCCAATGAGAAAGGGCACCGCTCCCTCCGGCGTCGAAACCGAAGAACAGGCTTCGCGATGGGTCCGTTCCATGTTCGGCCGCATCGCGCCGCGCTACGACACGCTGAATCATCTGCTCAGTTTCAATATCGACCGCTACTGGCGCGCCCGCACCGTCCGCCGCGTAGAAAGCGTGCTGCTTCGGCCCGGCGCGCTGGTGCTGGACCTTTGCTGCGGCACCGGCGACCTCGCGCTTGCGCTCGAAAAGCGCGCCGGACGCCCCGTGCTCGCCAGCGACTTCTGCCATCCCATGCTGGTTGAAGCCGGGCGCAAATCGCGCGCCAAACAAATTCAACCATTCTTGTTTGAATCGGACGCACTGCATCTTCCCGTCCGGGACGCCTCGCTCGATCTCATCACCGTCGCCTTCGGCTTCCGCAACCTCACCGACTACCGCGGCGGCCTCCGCGAACTGCTGCGCGCCCTGCGGCCGGGCGGCGTAGCGGCCATCCTGGAATTCTCCCAGCCCCCGAACCGCGCCTTCGCCGCGCTCTACGACTTCTACTCGACGCGCCTGCTTCCGCGCGTGGGCGGCTGGATCTCCGGTGCGCCCGAGGCCTACAAATACCTGCCCGAATCCGTGCGGCGGTTTCCCGGCGCTACGGAACTCGCGGCCGAAATGAAGGCTTGCGGATTCCGCCAGGTCGAGTTTGAACGCATGACCTTCGGCATCGTGGCGCTACACCTCGGCACGGCCTGAAGCAAGCCGCCGCGCGATCGCATCGATCGCGGCCAGCGCCAGGCGGATGTCAGCCTCCGTCGTGCGCGGATTGATCGTGCAGAAGCGCAGAACGGTCCGTCCCGCAAGCGTCGTCGTGGTGGCGAGCGCTGTCCCGTCGCTGATAAGCGCGTCCACAATCCGCTCGTGCAATCCCTCCGGGCCCTCCTTGCAGCGGAAGCAGACGATCCCCATCTGCGGGCCGCTCACCAGTTCCCAGCCTTCCAGCCGCTCGATCTCCCGCGCGGCGAACTCGGCCGTCTCAAACCCGTGCTCAATCGCTTCGCGAAACGCCGCCAGCCCGAACGTGCGCACCGACATCCAAAGCTTCAGCGCCCGAAACCCGCGCGTGAGTTGAATCCCCCGGTCGGCGTAATTGAACTCCTCCGAGTAACGCCGCGTGTCGCTCATGTAATCGGCGTGGATATTGAAAGCCTGCTCGAGGTGCCGGCCCTCGCGCACCAGCACGCAGCCACACTCAAAGGGCTGAAACAACCATTTATGCGGATCAAAGCTCAGCGAGTCGGCCAGTTCTATCCCTTCAAGCAGCCGTCGCCCGCGCGCGGTCAGCACGGCCGCGGCGCCATACGCGCCGTCGATGTGAAACCACAGGTCCTGCTCCCGGCACAACCGCGCGATCCCCGGCAGATGGTCGACGGCCCCGGTGTTGGTCGTCCCCGCGGAGGCGATCACGCAGAACGGCAGCAGTCCCTCCGCACGGTCCGTCGCGATGCGTTGCGCGAGCGCGAGCACCGGCAGACGATACTCCCCGTCCGCCTCGAGTTTTACAATCTGCCCCGGCGCGAACCCCAGAATCCGCAGCCCCTTTTCAAGCGATGCGTGCGCCTGCGTCGAAAGATAGACCCGGGCGCGCGGATCGCCGAAACCGATCCTCGCCTGGCGCGCCGCCGCGAGCGCGGTCAGGTTCGCCATCGACCCTCCGCTCACGAACAATCCGCCCGCCGAGGCAGGGAAGTTGCACCACTGGCGCAGCCAGCCAATGGTCTCCCGTTCCACCGCTTCCGGCCCCGAACCGCTGATCCACGTCCCGGAGAACACATTGAATCCGGAGACGAGCGCATCGGCCAGCGCACCGATGAAGTTGCCCGGCCCCGGCACATAAGCGAGAAAGCGCGGATGATTCACGTGCATCGTGTAGGCCAGCACGTGCTGTTCGACGAGCGAAAGAACTTCTTCAAACGGCGCAGGCTTCTCCGGCGCGGCCCCGCGCGGAAACGGCGGCAGATTTCCCGGATCTGCTTTCGTCCCCACCCGCTGCGCGCCAAGCGTCGCCAGATGCTCGACCAGACGGTCCACAACCAGATAGCCTGCCGCGCGCATCTCCTCCGCGCTCAACTCGAGTTTCGCGCCCGTCACGGCTTGCACCTCTCCAGCGCCGCTTCGAGTTGCTCCTTGCTCAGCGTGGTGCTGATGAATAGCTCCTGCCGCGCCCCGGCGCTCAGAGCGATCGCCTTCCACCCGTTCGTCACCGGCACCGTGACGCGGATCTTCACCTCGCCCTTCGCATCGCGCACCGGGCGGATCACGCCCGGAATCACGGACCGTATCTCCGGGTTCTCGGCGATAAGCCGTTCGATCTGCCGCCGCAGCCCGTCGATGATGCTGTGCTCGACCTTCAGCTTCCCCTGCAGCTTTCTCAGACGCATGCCCATGGTTCGATTCGTCATCGCCATTGTAAAGCCGTTCGAGCGCCGGGCGCGTTTCAAGCGATAATCGAGTCCATGTACCGACGCGACTTCCTTGGCGCCGCCAGTCTGGCCGCATCCCTCGCCGCTTCCGCCGTCGCCGCTCCCGCGGCATCCGAGTTAGATGAATTAACCCTCGATCAGATCTCCGCGGGCCTGAAGCAGGGCCGCTTTAGCGCGGCCTCTCTGACGCGCATGTACCTCGAACGCATCCAGCGCATCGATAAGCACGGCCCGGCGGTCAACGCGGTGATTGAACTGAACCCCGAGGCGGAGTCGATCGCCGCGGCGCTCGACCGCGAGGCGAAAGCGAAAGGCCGCCGTGGCCCGCTGCACGGCGTTCCGGTGCTCATTAAGGACAACATCGACACCGGCGACAAGATGATGACCACCGCCGGATCGCTAGCCCTATTAGGCTCCCCCGCGCCGGCCGACTCGGGCGTCGCGAAGAAACTGCGCGAAGCCGGAGCGGTGATCCTGGGCAAGACCAACTTGAGTGAATGGGCGAACTTCCGCTCCACGCGTTCGGTGAGCGGCTGGAGCGGCCGCGGCGGCCAGACGCGCAATCCCTACGCTCTCGACCGCAACCCCTGCGGCTCGAGTTCCGGTTCCGGCGCCGCCGTCTCGGCGAACCTTTGCGTCCTCGCCGTGGGTACGGAAACCGACGGCTCAATCGTCTGCCCTTCCTCGATGAACGGCGTGGTGGGGATTAAACCGACCGTCGGCCTGGTAAGCCGCGCCGGCATCGTCCCCATCTCGCACAGCCAGGACACCGCCGGTCCCATGGCGCGCTCGCTCAGAGACGCCGCGATACTTCTTACCGCACTCGCCGGGCCGGACGCCCGCGACTCCGCCACCGCGGCCAGCGCCGGTCACGTCGCCTCCGATTACACGCAGTTCCTCGACCCCCATGGCCTGAAGGGCGCCCGCCTCGGTGTGGCCCGGGAGTTCTTCGATTTCAGCGACGGCGTGGACAAGCTTATCGACGACTGCATCGACTTGATGCGCCGCGAGGGCGCAACCATCGTTGACCATGCCGACCTCAAACAGGGTCATCCCTCCGGAGAGGCCGAAAGCACCGTCCTGCAGTATGAGTTCAAGGCGGACTTGAACGCCTATCTCAAATCGCGCGGCGCTACGGCGCAAGTACGCTCGCTCGCCGAACTCATCACCTTCAACGAGCGAAACAAGGCGAAGGAAATGCCGTATTTCGGCCAGGAGTTGCTTGTTGAATCCGAAGCCCGCGGCCCGTTGACCGACGCCGAGTACATGGAAGCCGTCGAAAGAAATCGCCGCTTAACGCGCGCCGACGGCATCGATGCGGTCCTGAAGAAGCACAAACTCGATGCGATTATCGCTCCGACGGCCGGCCCCGCCTGGCTCACCGACTGGGTCAATGGCGACCACGACATCGGCGGCTGTTCGAGCCCTGCTGCCGTCGCCGGTTACCCGCACGTCACCGTCCCGGCCGGCTTCGTATTCGGGCTCCCCGTCGGAATCTCGTTCTTCGGTACGGCCTGGAGCGAGCCGGTTCTGTTAAGGATCGCTTACGGCTTTGAAACCGCATCGAAAGCCCGGAGGGCCCCCAGGTTTCTGCCGACCGTATCGTATGCCTCGTAGAGGCGTGTAAGTCACAGGCACGCTCCTCATCGAAAAAGTTGTAACTCCCACTCGGCCAGCCGGCATCCAAAACCAAGACTACCTTATCAGGGAGGAGCTGCTGTTATGAGAAGGACTCTGCCTGTCTTCATCCTCGCTCTGTCTGCGCCTTTGTTTGCTCAGAGCGTTCAATCCATTCCCTTTCGAGCTGTCCTGCTGCCGTCCAACGAAGTGCCCGCGGCCACCGTGGATACTTCCGCCACTGGATCCGCCACCGTCTGGGTTCACGTCGTTAAGGATTCTTCCGGGAATATCACTTCCGGTTCAGTAGACTTTGATGCCGACTACAACTTCGGCGTCGCCGTAACGATCACCGGGATGCACATTCATCAGGGCGCTGCCGGAACCGCGGGTGCGGTGGTAGTCAGCAGCGGCCTGGGCGGGACCAATACCATCGCCGTCCCTGCCCCCGGTACCGGGTCGGTATTTGAACAGGTTCCCTTCGGCGGCAGCGCCCCCGTACCGGTCGCCACCATTCAGGGAATCCTCGCGAACCCCAGTGGCTACTATCTCAATATCCATACCACCGACAACCCCGGCGGCGCCATGCGAGGTCAACTCATGCCGGCCACGTACTCAGTGCGCATGGGCCTGCTCGACACGTCCTCCGAACTTACAAATTCACCCAATACACCCGGCGTAGGCAGCGACGCCGTCAACTCCGAAGCTTCCGGCGTGGTCAGTATTCAGGTGATCCTCGCCAAGGACTCCTCCGGCAATCCTGCTTCCGCGCAGGTTGTTTTCGATGCCAACTATGCGAACTTCGCCGCCAGCACAAACTTCGTCGGCATGCACATTCACAAAGGCGCGCCGGGCTTGGGTGGTCCTGTCGTCATTAACTCCGGCCTCAGCGGCCCGTTAAGCGCCGGAACCGGCTCAGGCAATCTCCACTATCCGGTCGATCTCGACACCACCAACGCAGCCGGTCTGGCGGCCGCGGCGGATCTGATTAACAATCCCGGCGGCTACTACGTCAACATCCACACCACGGCGTACCCGGGCGGGGAAGTCCGCGGCCAACTCCGCATGACCGACTCGGAAACCTTCCCATTGATGCTCATGCCTTCAAACGAAGTGCCGGCCGTGACGGATCTCACGGCAAGCGCGCCGGGCCAGATTAGCTTCTACACCCTCCGGAACTACGACGGAAGCGTGGCGGCCGGCACCGCGGTCTTCGATATCGACCCCGAGTTTCCCGCCGGCACGAAATTCGTCGGCATGCATGTGCATAGCGGCGCCACCGGCTCCTCCGGTCCGGTCGTGATTCCCGCCGAACTCTCGGGCGGCTCGCAGACCCTCGCCAGCGGCTCCGGCAACCTCTTCTCGGCCGTTACCGTAAGTAGCGCCGCCGGCGTGGACGCCTTGAATGGCCTGGTACAAACTCCGGCCAATTACTACGTCAACATCCACACTTCCGTGAATCCCGGTGGTGCGGCGCGCGCGCAGGTGGCGGCCGCCAATACGACCATGCCTGAGGTCGCCAGCGTGGTGAGCAACGGCTCGGCCGCGCTCACTACCGTCGCTCCCGGCGAGATCGTCACCATCTACGGCTCGAACCTTTCCAACTACACCTCAGACCTCAGCGGCTTTTCAGGCTACACTTCGCTGCCGCAGTCGCTCAACGGAGTCAGCGTCGTGTTCGGCCAAGTAAAGGCGCCGCTATTCTACGTCTCCCCCGGTCAGATCAACGCCCAAGTACCGTTTGAAGTCACCGCCGGGCCGCAACAGGTCACGGTCATGACGCCGAACGGCATGAGCGGCGGCTTCTCGGCCACCGTCGACTACTACGCCCCGTCGGTCTACGCGGTGGTCCGCGCCGCGGATTATTCAGTGATCAGCGCGTCGAACCCAGCCCATCCCGGCGATATCCTCATCGCTTTCGAAACCGGCATGGGCCAGACGACTCCACCGGAATCGACCGGCTACGTCGGCCCACCCATGTTAGCCTCCGTCCAGATCGGCACGGGCGCACCTGGCCTGATGGCCCAACTGTTTAGTACCGCCGCAACCACTGTGACCCTCGGCGGCACGAGCGTTCCCGTGCTATCCTCCGTGGCCACGCCCGGCTACGCCGGCCTCTACCAGACCGCCTTCACCGTGCCCACCGGCATGAGTGGAACCGTCCCGCTCGTGCTGACCATCGGCCAGGCGACGTCGAATTCCGTGAACGTCGTCATTCAGTAGCAAACCTTCGGCATAGTGCGAAACGGCCGGCGCTGTCCGACATCCGGACCGGCCGGCCGTTTCGTCTTTAGCAGGTGATAGACTAATCCCCAACTGCGGATGAAACGCCTCGGCGTAGCCATGATTGCGATCGGGTTCGGTGTGCTCGCCCACGCCGGCGCTACCGAACCGGTATTCACGAGCGACGTCGCGCCCATCCTCTACAAGCACTGCGTAGTCTGCCATCACCCGAACGACATCGCGCCGATGTCGCTGATGACTTATTCGGAAGTCAAGCCCTGGGCCGCCGCAATTCGCGAAGCGGTCCTCACCCGCAAAATGCCCCCATGGCTCGCCGACCCGCGCTATGGCCACTGGTCCAACGACGCCCGGCTAAGCGACGCGGAAATCGCCGTCATCCGCGCCTGGACCTCGGGCGCCAAACTCGAAGGCGACGAGAAGTTGATGCCCGCCGCGCCCACGTTCCACGACGGCTGGAAAATCGGTACGCCGGACGTGGTCATCGCCATTCCGCCTCACAAACTCGACGCCACCGGCCCGGATGAGTACACCTATATCAGCGTTCCGACCGGCTTCACGGAAGACCGCTGGGTCGCCGCCGCCGAGCTACGCCCCGGCAACCGCCGCATCGTGCACCATGCCCACGTCTTCGTAGAAGATCCGCCGGAACCCGCTAAGACCATGGCCGCCAAGCCGCCCGATCCGGCCCGCGCCTTTACGCAGTGGATTCAGATCCACCGCGACTCTCTCACCTTCGTCCGCCCCGACGCTCCGGTCATCGACGACGGCTGCGCGATCGACGACAACGGACGATTTCCCGGCAGCAAAGCCGGCGAACTCGGTACTCTGATCAGTTCGTATCTACCGGGCCGCGAGCCCGACGTCTACCCCGAGGGCACCGCCCGCCTCATCCGCGCCGGCTCGAACTTGAAATTCCAAATTCACTACTCGCGCACCACCGGAAAGCCCGAAACCGACGCGACCAGCGTCGGCCTGATCTTCGCCAAACAGCCTCCCAAACAGGTAGCCCGCCGGATCGACCTCGCCAATCATATGTTCCTCATCCCCGCCGGCGACCCCGACCAGGAAGTCACCGAATGTCACACGTTCCGCAAGGACATGTACATCACCAGCCTCACCCCCCACATGCACCTTCGCGGCAAGGCCATGCGCTTCACCATGACTTACCCGGACGGCCACTCGGAGACGTTGCTCGATGTGCCGGCTTATGACTTCAACTGGCAGATCACCTACCGCACCGCTCAGCCCATCTTCATCCCGGCCGGTTCCCGGCTGAAGATCGATGCGCACTTCGATAACTCGGTGAATAACCCCCGAAACCCCGATCCCACGCGCACCATCCGCTGGGGCGAAGCCAGCGAAACGGAGATGATGGACGGCTGGGTGGAGTTCGTGGACGCGCTGCCCGCCAACGCGCCCACAATCGCCAAAAAGTAACCCGTCAGGCTGTCGCAGGCTGCCAGAACTTCATCTCGTCTGCCGAAGGACCGTACATTCCCGGAATCTCGATGTTGTTCAACCGCAAATAGACGCCCAACTGCGCGCGGTGGTGGATCAGGTGATTCATCACCACGCCTCGGATTACCGCCGTGCGAGGGAGCGACATCACCGTCTGCCCGCCCCACTTGAACGTCCAGATCTTGGCCCAGTCCTCGTCCGTCGCCTTGGCTATCTTCGGGCGGGCGTCGGCCACGGCTTTGTCGAAGCGCTCCAGGATCTCGGCCCGAGAAGCCGGAATCCATGGCTTATAGTCGGCAGGCATCGAAAGTTCCTCCACGTCCAGCGTGCTCGCCGCCCAACCCGGCAACTCCGCCACGTGACCCGCTAGGCGGCCCAGCGCCATAGACTTTTCGTGCGGTTTGTATTCCAGATTTCCATCCGGCACCAGGGCCAGAAGCTTCCGGGTACTCACCATCTCTCCATCAAACTCCCGAAGCAGTTGTTCGCTGAATGTCATTGGTCCATTCCTCCGCCGCGGATGCGGCAAGGGCAGAATAACACGCCTAAAAGGCGAATACAAGGCGAAACTTGCACGACCCCGCCTACCGCCGGACGATCACTTCCCGCAGGTGATCCCGTGTCAGGAAGAACTTCACGGACTGATAGTTCTGGAAAAGCCTTTCGATGCCACGGTTGTTCAAAAACTGCACTGGCCGTGTCTGCCCGCGCGGGCTCAGCGTCAGGGTTTTCTTGTCCGTGATGCGGTAGGAAGACAGCGGCGCGGACTTCACCTTCTCGTCGGCGTTGAAAAAGGCGAGCAGGTAGGCGCCGGGCCGCAGGATGTGAAAGATGCGGTCCACGGTAAGCTGCAGCAACGGCGGGGCGAGGAATTGCAGCGTATCCCAGAGCAGCGCTCCGTCGAACTGCTGCTCGGGGAAATTCAGGCCCTGGTCGAAGAACTGGCGAGTCAGTATGGGATCGTTCTGGTTGGCGAAAAAGTCGCCGTCGCCGAACGCGGTCTCGATGGTCCGGACGATGTCGTCCGAATAGACACGGTGCCCGAGCGACGTAAGAAAGTCGATGTTGCTCTGGTTAGCGCCGGCGAGGTCGAGCAAATACAGCTCAGTCCTTCCGCCGAGGGACTGAATGAACTGTTCGAGGCCGCTGCTGTTGCGGGTCTGCGCTGGCACAGGTTGGTGGCGGGCTGAACCGGGGCCCGGTGCGGACCCGGTCCAGCCACTCAAACTATCGCTTGGTGTCGGCGGCGGCTGCGGCGGCCGGCTGGGCTTGGGTTGCCTGCGCGGCCTGGGCCTTCGGCTGGGGCTGGGCCTGCGGCTTGGCATCCGGCCGGACAATGTCGGTGCTGCCCTTGAAATAGGCCCCGTCTTCAATGACGATGCGCGCCGTGCGGATATCGCCGACCAGTTTCGCATCCTTGCGGATGTCGATCTTGTCCGTCACGTCGACATTGCCCAGGATCGTGCCCAGCACGATGATCTCCCGGGCCTTCACCGAGGCCTGCACCTTGCCGTTTTGCCCGACCGTAAGACGGCTGTCTTGGACCTCGACCGTGCCTTCCACTTCGCCGTCAATCGTGAGATCTTCCCGGCTGTGAATCTCTCCTTTAATGCTGACGGACTTGCCGATAACAGCCGAACCTTTGGGCTCGCTCGGCTCAGTTCGATACGCGGGACTCGACATGACTGGGGTCTCCTTTACGGGTGCGGGGGGCGCCGGAGGAGCTTGCGTCCTCGGCGGGTATTCTTCCTCTTTTCGTTTATTCCACATTGACCAGAATCGTTTACCTCACTGGAGTTCGGGACTGTGTACATAGTACTACGTCCGATCGGGAAAACAAGCTCTTGCGGAATCATCTGAGGCAAGGAAATGCGACGTTCCCGGCGGCACAGGGTGGGAATGAGGCTCAGATGCCCGTTCGGGGCGACGGCGCCGATCCATCTGCTACACTCCGGGTGGAGGCAAAGCGGTTTCGGAAGCCTGCGCGGCCTCGCCCGGCGGCCGCGGCGCAACTGCCTGAAACCGATCCGCTACGGGCGGCGTCCACCGCAGTGTATGAGCGGCGTGAGCAGCGTGCTTCCGTATCCCGTGGCGGCTACAACCGCGCCGCGGACCAAAGCGAAAGTGGATCATCGGACAACCGACGAAGCGGCCCTGGTTCGCCGCGTCCAGGCACGAGATGAACTCGCTTTCCGCGAGATCGTCGAGCGCTACCAATCGAAGGTCTTCTCGATCATCTTCAGCATCCTCCGCAATCACAACGACGCCGAGGACATAGCGCAACAGGTCTTCGCAAAGATTTATTTCTCGATAAAGAATTTTGACTTTCGCAGCTCGCTACTTACTTGGATCTATAAGATCACCGTTAACGAATGCTACGACTACCTGCGGAAGAAGCGCGTCCGGAAGCTCGTCTACGAGAGCGACTTCTCCGAAGAAGACACGCGCAAGATGGAAAACAGCGAGACGGTGGTCGACCGCGAGCGCCCCATGGATACGGCCCTTGCCGAGCGCGAGTTGGTGGTCCGCCTCCTGGCGAAGCTGTCGGAAGAAGATCGCACGATGATCCTGCTTAAGGAAGTCGAGGGCTATTCGGTGGAAGAACTCTCTCGTCTTTCCGGCATGAATGAGAATACAATCAAGGTGAAGTTGTTTCGGGCGCGGCAGAAGCTTCTTAAGGCCGCGCAGCGTCTGACCCGACCCACCCCGGGGACGGGCGCATGAGAGTTCGCCAGGCGGAAGATAGCGGAAGGGGGGCGTCCGCCAGGCGCCAGGAGCAAAAACTCCCCTGTGGCTGGAAGGCTAGCAGTTACAAAGTGGACAGGTAAGATCCACACGGTAAGTTTGATCGCTACTTTGAGGGAATGAACGCCATGCATGAGCCAATTCGGGCAAACCTTGAGGCTTACCTGGACAATCCGTCCGGCGCGACCGGCGAATTCCAGGGCCACCTCGACAACTGCCCCGAGTGTAAGAACCAAATCGCTGAGCTAACCCGGCAATCCAGGATGCTTCAATCTCTGCGTACGCCGGAAGTCGAGCCCGCCGCCGGTTTCTACGCCCGCGTCCGCGAGCGCATCGACGCCGAGGCCAGGCCCTCGGTGTTCGCCATGCTACTCGACAGCGCCTTCGGGCGCCCGATCGCCGTAGCTTCCGCCGCGATGGTGCTGCTACTGGCCAGTTATATCGTGACGACGGAACCCGGCACCGTCGCGCCGCCGCCCGGCGCCGCCCTGCTGCAGGTCGAGGATCAGGCCCCGCCCTCGTCGAACCTGAAGGTGCAGCGGCCTGACGACGACCGCAATACCGTCCTTGTGAACCTGGTCAGCTTCCGCGACTAGGGCTGGCGATCTCTGATGCTCCCCGACTCGCGCAGCGCCTGGCACGACCCGCGTGTGCTGTTTCTTCTGCTCATGGTCTTCCTGGCTGGCGCGCTTACCGGGGCTCTGACGATGCGTTTCGGCCTCCACGAACGCCTGCATCACGGTACCTCGCTGTGGCGGGCCGATCCGCAGCTGAGCTACGAAAAGCTCAAGAAGGACCTCGACCTCACACCGGAACAGGCCGACAAACTGAAAGACATCCTGGACGACATGGTGAAGTACCGCGAGGACATGGAGGCTGAGGTGGAATCGTTCCGCGCGACGGGGAAACACCGCATCCTCGATATGCTCAGCCCCGAACAGCGCAAACGATTTGAAAAGCTAAGCGACGACATGCCAACACGTTAGCCGCAACTGCCCCACCCCGGCGCCAGTTTTTCGTTGCCTCAGGCTCTCCTGACTGCTAAACTGGAATTGTCCGTGGGTGAGTTCAGGCGCTCTGGAGTGGCGCCGGCCGAAGGCAACCACGTAAAATCCTTGCCAACGGCGGGTCGGTCTTCGAACGATTCATGCCCCTGCGGTATGTTGCCGCAGGGGATTTTTATTGCTCCCGCCAACAGGACTGTCGCCTCGCCGGAACTTTCAGAGGTTAGACCAGCACCGTGAACGCCGTCTCGGTCCGCTCGACCGGCCGATAGAGCGTGTCGCGCTCGAAGGGCTCCCGTCCTGCTTCGCGAATCAGCCGCAGCAGTTCGCCCCGGCGCAGGCCCTGCGTCACCGTCGAGCCCGCATCGTGGTAGATCTTTTCCTCCACCACCGTGCCGTCGATGTCGTCCGCCCCGAAACGCAGCGCAATCTGCGCCACCGGCGGCGTCATCATCACCCAGTACGCCTTGATGTGCTCGATGTTGTCCAGCAGCAGTCGCGCCACCGCGATGTTGCGGATGTCCTCCATCCCGGTCGTCGTCCCGATATGCTCCATCGCCGTGTTCGCCGGATGAAACGCCAGCGGAATGAACGTTTGGAACCCGCCCGTGTCGTCCTGCAGCGCCCGCAACTTCAGCAGATGGTCCACCCGGTCCTCCGCCGTCTCAATGTGCCCATACAACATCGTGCAGTTCGACCGCAGCCCCAGCTTATGCGCCGCCCGGGCCGTCTCAATCCACTCGTCGCCGTCGATCTTGTGGTCGCAGATGATCCGCCTCACCCGCTCGCTGAAAATCTCCGCCCCACCGCCGGGCATCGAATCGACACCGGCTTCCTTCAGCCGCTCCAGCGTCTCCCGCACGCTCAGCTTCGCCCGCTTGGCCAGGTACGCCACTTCCACCATCGTGAACGCCTTCAAGTGTACCTGCGGATACCGCTCCTTCAGCCCGCGCAGCATCTCGCAATACCAGTCGAGCGTCAACTCGGGATGCAACCCGCCGACGATGTGAAACTCCGTCGCGGCCTCCGTTAATCCTTCGCCCGCGCGGTGCCACACTTCCTCGAGCGACCACGTGTACGCCTTCGGGTCCCGCACCCGCTTGCCGAAAGCGCACAGCTTGCACGAAGCCACGCACACATCGGTCGGGTTGATGTGCCGGTTCACGTTGAAGTAGGCGCGCTTGCCATGCATCCGCTCGCGCACAAGGTTCGCCATGTATCCCACGGTGAGCAAGTCGTGCGTGCGATACAGCAGCAGCCCGTCGGCGCCGCTCAACCGCTCGCCCGCCTCCACCTTGTCCACCAGCGGCTTCAACCGCGAATCTTCAATCACCAGCGCCATCGAGATGTCCCGCTCCGGCCCCCGCGCATTCGATTCCGTGTCTGCCTGCTAGAGTCGGGACACGTATCCGTCGGCGGCCCAAAACAGAAAGAATAACACGCTCACGTACCCGTTCACCGTGAAGAAGGCCGCGTTCACTTTCGATAAGTCGTTCGCTTTCACAAGGCTATGCTCCCAACTCAGAAGCGCCGCCACCACCGCCACGCCCGCTATGGCGAGCCATCCCAAACCGAATGCCGCCAACAAGGCCGCCAGGCAAACCAGCATTCCCAAGTGCAACAGCCTCGCCACCCAAAGCGCCCCGGAAATCCCCAACTTCGCAGGCACGCTGAACAACCCCGCGCTCTTGTCGAACTCGTAGTCCTGGCACGAGTAGATCACGTCGAACCCCGCCGTCCACAGCGTCACCGCCGCGGTCAGCCACAAAATCCTCGCATCCAACTCGCCGCGCATCGCAATCCATGCCGCCGCCGGCGCAATCCCCAGCGAAAAACCTAGCACCAGGTGCGACAGGCTGGTGAATCGCTTCGTGAATGAGTAAAAAAACACCACCCCGAGCGCCACCGGAGCCAGTTTCAAGCACAGGGAACCCAACTCTCGCGCTGCCCATAGGAACACGAGCGTCGAAACCCCCGTAAACACCCACGCAAACCCGGTCGTCAGGATTCCCGCCGGAATATGCCGGCCTTTCGTCCGCGGGTTCTTCGCATCCACATCCGCATCGAGAATGCGGTTGAATGTCATCGCCGCCGAGCGTGCTCCCACCATCGCCACTACGATCCAGCCGATCCGGCGCCACATCTCTCCGCTCGCCATCCCCGCGCCGCGCACCGCCAGCATTGCCCCGGTCAGCGCAAACGGCAGCGCAAACACCGAGTGCTCGAACTTGATCATCTCGAGCGTCAGTTTCAGGCGCTTCCACACCCCTCTATCCTAGCGTTCCGGACCTGGTTCTTCCGAGCCGCCAAATTCGCGCACCACGTTTAGCACGACGCTCACACCCATCTTGATCGCGTACCGTGTCATGGTAGAACTGAACGTCACGCTGTTCCTCGGATACCACGCGTCGGTAAGCGCCGTCGACATCCCGAAGCCGAGCAGCGCGGACTCGTTAAAGCCCATCGTGCCGTTGTCGTTCCGTGTCACCACCTCGGACTTCACCGCGTACCACACCCGGCTCATCACTGACCCATGTCCCTTGCGAAAGTATCTCGGGTCCTGATGGAAGATCGACGGCAGCATCGCGTCGGTGAATAAACTCGAACTGGCGATACTTCCCGCATATGAGCCGAACCTCTCTGCAAACGGCCCCGGCCCGTCGCCATAGCGCGGAGAATATTGCAGCGCCTGCGAACCGCCGGCGAACATCAGCGCCTCCACCGGCAATGACTGATCGAATGTGCGCCGCCAGAAAATCCAGTACTTCTGCTTCGTCGTCAGCGGCGGAAGCACCGCATCCGGATCTTTCACCGTGTCGACCCCGGGAAACAACATCAGTGTCCGGGTGAACGCGATCGGCTCGGACGGCAGACTCGGGTCAATCCTGCCTTGCGCGAATGCATGTGGAGCCCCAAAAAGCAGCATGCAGGCGGCGATACGCCACCCTGTGCGGAACGAATTCGGCATTAGTTTTTATGACGCCAGCGTCTGTCCTGAGATTTCAGAATCTTCCCCATTTTGCAACAGCAGCGCCGAGATCCACCCAAGCCGTTGCTAGAATAGCGGAAAGTCCGGCTCGTGCCGTTCGTGCGCAGATCCTGAGTCCGCATGCCTTCGGAAGCCACGCAACCCTCACAGAAAACTCAGTCTTCCCTAGCCCGGCCCGCCCACACCCGCCCACACCTCTACTTTTTCGCCGCACTCGAGTACATCGCTCTGAGTTGCGCGACGCTGCTCGCCGTCTACTGGGCCTACGGCCTGTGGCACGCAAGTCTTCGCAACTCGATCCAGCCCCTTGAGCACGATCACATCATCTCCGCGTACATCACGAAGGCCTCCGGCGAACATCATCTTCTCCACAACCCCCGTGTTGGCGCCCCCTTCGGCCTCGACTACGGCGACTGCGACCAGCCTGACATCCTCCATCAGGCCATCCTCATCGTCATCCAAATCTTCGTCCACGACGCTTTTCTCGCTGAAAATCTCTTCTACCTGCTTGGCTTCGTTCTCATATCCGCCTTCTCCTATTTCGTGCTGCGCCGCCTCGGCTTTTCCCGCCTGGCCTCCGGAATTGCTGCCCTTCTCTACTCGCTCCTTACAGCCCACTTTTCCCGAGGTGAAATTCACCTTTTTCTATCTGTCTACTGGATAGTCCCTCCCCTCGTCTATCTGTTGATCCGCATAATGAATGGTGCGGACGCCCGCCCGTTCCGCATGCTGCGTTGGGCCATCCCCGTCTGCATCGTTACCGGCGCCTCGGGCTTCTATTACTGCTTCTTCTCGCTGATGTTCCTGTCGCTCGCCGCCGTATACGCTTTCTTCACTCCGTCCGGAAAGCGATACGCCGCTATCGCCGGCATCTCGATCATCGTCACTCTCACCACTGTCCTTGCCTGCCTCTCTCCGATGATCGCTTCCATCATCGAAAACGGCCCCAATCCCGAAGTCGGCAAACGCAGCGCCGTCGAAACCGAACAGTATGGTCTCAAAATCGCGGATCTGTTTCTGCCCAATTCGCAGCACCGCCTGCAGACGCTCCGCCACATCACCGCCGTCTATCACGCGCCGCAGCCCTGGTTACACGCCAACGAAAGTGCCAGTGTTTCTCTGGGAGTACTCGGCTCTGCGGGCTGCCTCATCCTGCTCGTCTGCGCAGTGGCGGAGTTTCGCCGCCGCCCCCTTCTCCTCCATCAACTCGGCATTCTCTGCGCTGCCGGTATCCTCTTCGCCACCACTTCCAGCTTCGGCGCACTGTTCTCTCTCTTCATCACGCCGGAAATCCGCGCTCAGAACCGCATCGCCGTCTTCCTCGCGTTCTTTTCCCTCATCGCAGTCGCCTTCTGCCTCGACGCCCTCTTCCACCGCGCCCGGCCCACCTACCGCCCCTGGCTCCGTGCCGCCGCCGTCTTGCTGCTGCTCGCCGCCATCTACGACCAGACGCCGGCCGGCCTCGCCCAACTCCCCGTCCGCTCCGCCGCCGATTCCCATAACATGCGCCAATTCCTCTCCGCCATCGAGCGCCAACTCCCTCCCGGTTCGATGGTTCTCCAACTTCCCTTCGTCGCCTTCCCGGAAACGCCCTTGCGCAAAATCGACGCCTACGATCCTTTGCGCGCCTACCTGTTCTCTTCTACGCTCCGTTGGAGCTTCCCGGCGATGCGTTTCCGTGCCGGTGACGCTTGGTTCTCGACCCTCAGTTCTCTCCCGCTGCCCGAACTACTCCCCCAGGCTATCGCCGCCGGTTACCGTGGCCTCTATATCGACCGGTTCGGCTACGACGACAACGGCGCCGCGCTCGAAACCCAACTTCGCTCCGCCCTCCAAACCACACCACTGGAAAGCCCGGACCACCGCCTCTTCTTCTTCAACCTCACCCACATCCCCGACCAGTGGACCCGCGCGGCCCAACAAACAAAACTCCTCGTCCCTGTCTGGTACCGCGCCGGCTTCTTCGTCGAGGAACATGGCCCGGGTCCGGATCCGAACTCCGAGTGGCGTTGGTGCTCTTCCCGCGGAACCATGGTTCTCGATAACCTCCGCTCGCATAACGCGGGCGTCCTCGTCTCATTCCAGGCCCTGAGCGGCGTTCCCAGACCATCGCTGCTGACGCTGCACAACCGTACTTTCTCCCGGCAGTTTCCCATCGGCGCATCCCCGGCTCCGATATCGCTTTCGCTCACTCTTCCTCCGGGACAGACCGAAATCGAATTCTCCACCAACGCCCCACGCCTTCCCACGCCCAGCGATCCTCGCGACCTCCGCTTCCGGATCGAACATGTCTCCGTGACCGAAGTAGGCCCCCCGATCTAGCCGCGCTGCCAAACTGTAACCACCAACCGCCTGTTCACATCCACATGCCTTTGAGCGATGCTGGTAAGGCGGGCAGTAACTCGCCCGCGCCAAAGGAGGAGAAAGTTAAGCATGCAGATCGGAATGATCGGCCTCGGCCGCATGGGCGCGAACATGGTCCGGCGCCTCATTCGCGGCGGCCATCAGTGCGTCGTGTTCGACCCCAACCCCGCCGCGGTGAAGCAACTGGAAGGCGAAGGCGCAACCGGCGCCACTTCGCTAAAGGACTTCGTCGGCCGCCTCTCGGCCCCGCGCGCGGTATGGCTCATGATTCCCGCCGCGGTCGTCGATGGCACGCTTCACGAATTGTCTTCTCTTCTCGGGAAAGGCGACATCGTCATCGACGGCGGCAACTCCTACTACGTCGATGACCTCCGCCGCGCGAAGGAACTCAGCGCCCTCGGCATTCACTACGTCGACACCGGCACCAGCGGCGGCGTCTGGGGACTCGAACGCGGCTACTGCCTCATGATCGGCGGGGAAAAGGATGTCGTCCAGCATCTCGACCCCGTCTTCGCTACCCTTGCCCCGGGCCGCGGCGACATCCCTCGCACTCCCGGCCGCGAAAACGCTTCCGGCACCGCCGAACTCGGCTACCTCCACTGCGGCCCCAACGGCGCCGGCCACTTTGTCAAGATGGTCCACAATGGCATCGAATACGGTCTCATGGCCGCCTACGCCGAAGGCCTCAACATCCTCAAGCACGCCAACGCCGGCCTCCACATCCGCGACGTCGACGCCGAAACCACCCCACTCCGCAACCCCGAGCACTACCAGTACGAACTCAACATGCCCGACATCGCCGAAGTCTGGCGCCGCGGCTCCGTGATCGCCTCCTGGCTGCTGGACCTCACAGCCATCGCCCTGCTCGAGGAGCCCGAGCTGTCGAGCTTCTCCGGCCACGTCTCCGACTCCGGCGAAGGCCGCTGGACCATCACCGCCGCCATCGACGAAAGCGTGCCCGCCCCCGTGCTCAGCGCGGCCCTCTACCAGCGCTTCGCCTCCCGCGCCGAAGGCGAATTCGCCGACAAGCTACTCTCCGCCATGCGCTACCAGTTCGGCGGCCACAAGGAGAAAGCGGCCCACTAACGTCCCCGC
>JAKAJI010000060.1 GCA_021813825.1 Acidobacteriota bacterium
CGAACTCGAACGCATCCTCACCGAAGGCGGAGCCCGCCGCGGTATGGAGCTACTGTCCTCCACCGGCCTCCTCGACCACATCCTCCCCGAACTCTCCGCCCTCCAGGGCGTCCCGCAACCGCCCGAGTTCCACCCCGAAGGCGACGTCTGGACCCACACCCTCCTCATGCTCGAAGGCCTCCAATCCCCCACCCTTGAACTCGCTCTCGGCGTCCTCTTCCACGACATCGGCAAACCCGCCACCTTCCGCATCGAGGACCGCATCCGCTTCAATGGCCACGTCGAAGCCGGCGTGAAAATCACCCGCGCCGCCCTCTCGCGCCTCCGCTTCCCGGAAGCCACCATCCGCCAGGTCGAAGCCCTCGTCGCCAATCACATGCGCTTCATTCACATCGAAGACATGCGCGAAAGCACCCTCCGCCGATTCTTCCGCCTCCCCCGCTTCGAAGAACACCTCGAACTCCACCGCCTCGATTGCGTCTCCAGCCACGGCAATCTAAGCTCCTACCACTTCGCCCGCTCCCGCTTCCTCGCCATGCCCCCCGAGGTCCGCAAACCGCCCCGCCTCGTCACCGGCAACGACCTCATCGCCGCTGGCTACCTCCCGGGGCCCGAATTCCGCAAAATGCTCGACGCCGCCGAAGACGCCCAACTCGAAGGCCGCCTCGCATCCCGCGACGACGCCCTCGCCTTTCTCGCACGCCAATTCGGCCCCCCTGCGCCTCCGGTGAGTTGATCCTTCAGCGAACTTGTTACACTTTTCCCGTGGCCGCCACAGCGACGAAGCAGGTCTACTCGCGCCGGGACGTCTGCCGGTGGCTTAAGATTCGCGAGCGCCAACTCGCCAGTTGGGAAAAACAGGGCCTGATCCCCGCCCTCTCCGAGTACACCCTCCCCGACCTCGCCGCAATTCGTACCCTCTCCGGTCTCCGAAAAGAAAAAATCTCCGCCGCCGCCTTGCGCGCCGCCGTCTCCGCCATCCGGGCCCGCATCGGCGCACCCGTAAATCCGCTCACCGAGTGGCGGCTCTACTCCGAAGGCCGCCGCCTCCGCGTCCAGTTCGGCGGCGCCAAAATGGAAGCCGTCACCGGCCAACTGCTCTTCGACTTCGACGCCGGTGAGATGCGGAAGCTCCTCGCCTTCCCCACCAGCGCCCCCGCCTCCGCCCGAACCGGCAAACCCGAACGCCGCCGCGAAGCCGAAGCCTGGTTCGAAAAAGGCCTTGACCTCGAACGCACCGGCGCTCCCATGGACGAGGTCACCGAAGCCTACCTGCAAGCCGCCCAGGCCGACCCCAACTCCGCCGGCGCCCTCGTCAACCTCGGCACCGTCTACTTCAACGCCCGCCGCTGGCGCGACGCCGAGCGCTACTACCGCATGGCGCTCGATGTCGACCCCAACTACGCCCTCGCCCACTTCAATCTCGCCAACCTCCATGACGAACGCGGCCAGCGCGACGCCGCCCTCTCCCACTACCTCACCGCCCTCCGCATCCAACCCCAGTACAGCGACGCCCACTACAACGTCGCCCTCCTCTATCAGGCCCTCGGACAAACCCTCCTCGCCGTCCGGCACTGGCGCGCCTATCTCAAACTCGATGGCGCCAGCGAGTGGGCAGGCATCGCCCGCCGCGAACTCCAAAAACTCCGCGCCTCCACCATCGTCCACGGCGCTAAGTCCGAATCGCATCCCCAGGGGCAGGAAACCACCCATGGAACGTAGTCCTCTTCCCCTCCTCGCCCCCACCGAATCCCCCATCCTCTCCGGCGCCGATTACATCTCGAGCCTCCGCGGCCGCAGCCTCAACGTCTTCTACCTCGGCGAACGCATCGCCGAACCCGTCGACCACCCCGTCATCCGCCCCTCCATCAACGCCGTCGCCCAAACCTACGACCTCGCCCTCGCTGACCCCGATCTCGCCACCGCCTGGTCGCCTCTGTCCAACCGCCGCGTCAACCGCTTCCTCCACGTCACCACCAGCCCCGAAGACGTCGTCGCCCAAAACCGCATGCAGCGCCGCCTCGGCCAACTCACCGGCACCTGCTTCCAACGCTGCGTCGGCATGGACGCCCTCAACGCCCTCTTCTCCCTCACCTTCGACGTCGACCACGCCCACTCCACCCACTACCACCAGCGCTTCCTCCGCTTCCTCGTCCGCATGCAGTGCGCCAACTTCACCCTCGGCGGCGCCATGACCGACCCCAAAGGCGACCGCGCCAAATCCCCCTCCGCCCAATCCGACCCCGACGTCTTCATCCGCATCGTCGCCCGCCGCTCCGATGGCGTCGTCCTCCGCGGCGCCAAAATGCACCAGACCGGCTGCCTCAACTCCCACTGGCTCCTCGTCATGCCCGGCACCCGCCTCCGCGACAACGAACGCGACTACGCCGTCGTTGCCGCCATCCCCGTCGACTCGCCCGGCCTCACCTACATCTACGGCCGCCAGTCCTGCGACTCGCGCTCCCTCGAACACGGTGGCATCGACCTCGGCAACCCCCAATTCTCCGGCCAGGAAGCCATGATCGTCTTCGACGACGTCTTCGTCCCCACCGATCACCTCTTCCTCGACGGAGAAACCGAATTCGCCGCCCCGCTCGTCGATCGCTTCACCGCCTACCACCGCCGCTCCTACGTCTGCAAAACCGGCGTCGGCGATGTCTTGATCGGAGCTGCCGCCCTCATCGCCGACTACAACGGCGTCGCCGCCGCCTCCCACGTCAAAGACAAACTCATCGAGATGGCCCACCTCAACGAAACCATCTACGGCGCCGGCATCGCCGCCTCCCACGAATCCCACCCAACCCCCGCCGGCAACTTCGAACCCGACGACCTCCTCGCCAACGTCTGCAAGCACAACGTCACCCGGTTCCCCTACGAAATGGCCCGCCTCGCCCAGGATCTCGCCGGTGGCCTCGCCGCCACCATGCCCTCCGAACGCGACCTCGAAAACCCCGAAACCGGCCCCAAGCTCCGCAAGTACCTCAAGGGCCGCGACGGCGTTTCCCCCGAAGACCGCGCCCGCGCCGTCCGCCTCATCGAAAACATGACGCTCGGCCGCAATGCCGTCGGCTATCTCACCGAATCCCTCCACGGTGCCGGCAGCCCCCAGGCACAGCGCATCCAGATCGCCCGCCGCATGAAACTCGACGAAAAGAAGCAGTTCGCCAAAAACCTCGCTGGCATCAAAGATCCCGGTTCCCCTCCCCAATAGCCGCTACAATCGAAAAACATGGCGACCCAGGCACACACCGCCGGACCCGGCGTCCTTGTCACCGACGACGAAGAAAGCCAGCGCTCCGGCCTCGCCGCCATGATCCGCGCCTGGGGCTATCGCGTCGATACCGCCGCCGACGGCCAGGAAGCCCTCGAAAAGCTCGCCGCCGCTTCCTTCGACGTCCTCGTCACCGACCTCAACATGCCCCGCATGGACGGCCACGAACTCCTCCGCCGCCTCCCCGACCCCGCCCCCGCCGCCATCGTCCTCACCGCCTTCGGCAGCATCGAAACCGCCCTCGAAATCGTCCACGATCTCGGCGCTTTCTGGTTCCTCGAAAAACCCGTCCAGTCTTCCGTCCTCAAAGTCCTCCTCGAACGCGCCGCCAATCAGGGCCGCCTCCAACGCGACGCCGAAACCATGCAGCGCGAACTGCAGTACAAAGGCTCCCTCGGCGAACTCGTCGGCGTCTGCCCCGCCATGCAGGAAGTCTTCTCGCTCCTCCGCCAGGTCGCTCCCTCCCGCGCCGCCGTCCTCGTCACCGGCGAAAGCGGCACCGGCAAGGAACTCGTCGCCCGCGCCATCCACCGCTTCAGCCCCCGCTCGAGCGGCCCCTTCGTTGCCATCAACTGCGCCGCCCTCCCGGAAACCCTCATGGAAAGCGAACTGTTCGGCCATGAAAAAGGCGCCTTCACCGGCGCCCTCGAACGCCGCGCCGGTTGCTTCGAACTCGCCAATAAAGGCACCCTCCTCCTCGATGAACTCGCCGAAATGCCCATCGGCACCCAGGCCAAACTCCTCCGCGTCATCGAAGACTCCCGCGTCCGCCGCCTCGGCGCCCGCCAGGAAACCGAAGTCGACGTCCGCCTCGTCGCCGCCACCAATCGCGATCCCCAGGCCGCCATCCGCGACGGCCGCCTCCGCGAAGACCTCTACTATCGCCTCAACGTCTTCGAAATCAAACTGCCCCCGCTCCGCGAACGCCGCGGCGACATCCCCGCCCTCACCGAATCCCTGATCGCTGCCCTCAACCGTAAGCACGGCACCCGCGTCACCGGCGTCGCCGCCGACGTCGCCGACGAACTCGCCCGCCACTCCTGGCCCGGCAACGTCCGCGAACTCCGCAACGTCCTCGAACGCGCCGTCATCCTCGCCGGCGAAGGCACCATCTTCCGAACTCACCTCCCGCCCGGCTTCGGAGGCGCCGCCAACGCCCCCGCCGAACCCACCGTCGAACTCGGAGCCGTCCGCCTCCGCATCGGAACCACCGTCGACGAGGCCGAAAAAGCCCTCATCCTGGCCACCCTAGCCGAAACCAAAAACAACAAAACCCGCGCCGCCGATATCCTCGGCATCAGCCTCAAAACCCTCTTCAACAAACTCAAAGAATACGGCGCCGCCTCCCAGGCCGAAGGAATGTAATCCCTTACGCCGGCACCGCGCTCGCCGCCGGCGCCCGCTGCCCCGGAATCTCAATCCCCGTCCGCGTCCCCTCCCCCGGCCGGCTCTCCACCCACATCCGGTAATCGCTCCCGAACAGCACCTTCAGCCGCTCGTTCACGTTGCTCACCCCAATCCCCTGCTGGAACAGCGTCGCCAGCCGCGCCTCTGGAATCCCCACCCCGTCGTCTTCAATCAACAGGTGCAGCCTTCCCCCCTCCGGCCACGCCCGCACCCGAATCGTCCCTCCGTCCACCTTGTTCCCTAACCCATGACGAATGCTGTTCTCGATCACCGGCTGCAACAGCATGCTCGGAATCAACATGTCCTCCGCCGCCGCCTCGATCTCTTTCACGAACCGCAGCTTCTCCCCAAACCGCACCATCTCAATCGCCATGTAATTGTCGATGAACGTCAGCTCGTCCCGCAGCGGCGAAAGGTTCTCCGTGTTCCGCAGCAGCCGCCTTAAGATACTCGACAGCTTGTACACCACGCTCCGCGCCTGCTCCGGATTCGTGCGGATCAGCGACGACACCGAATTCAGCGTGTTGAATAGAAAGTGCGGGTTGATCTGGCTCGTCAGCGCCGCCAGCCGCGCCTGGTTTAATCGCAGTTGCTGGTCTTCCAGCTTCTTCTCGTTCCGCGTGCTGTTCCAGATCTTGATCGGAATCGTGATCGACAGCACCGTCGTTGCGTAAATCGCCACCACCGTCGCCGTCGCCGGATCGCCCCACCTCTCTACCAGGCTGAACACGCCCTTCGCCCCGAACAACCGCGCCACCGTCATCCGCAAAAACTCGGCAAACAGCGCCGCCATCCCGCACGCAAAATGAAACGCCGTCCGTCCCCACGCCTGCCTCTGCCGGAACGACCGGTACAGGCTCAGGTCGAAAAACGGAGAGAACCGCCACACGTCTTCCTTGTCCGCCGCAATGTCCCGCAGCACTCCGCCCATCACGCCCACGCCCGCAAACAAAGGCATCGACATCAACTCGCCGTGAAACATCGCCGGAATCGACACCAGCACGCCCGTCAGCAGCCCGGTCACGTAGCCACCCACCATCCCCGACAACATGCTCCCCTCGAGCCCCAGGTCCACCGCCGTGTACGCCGGCGTTATGACCCGCAGAAAAACCCCCGCCCCGAACAGCGACGAGCACGCCAGCGCCAGCTTCACCCGCTGCAGCAGCGTCCGCTCCTCGCGCATCAACATCCGTTGAAACGCGCTGAAACGCACCAGTATGCTCGCAAACGAAGCCGCCACGGCGAGCTTTACCAGCAGCGTGACGAGATGTTGTTGTTCAAACACCACCAGGAAGGAAACGAACGCCCGTTCGATCGACCATTATAATGAAAGGGAGTAAATCCCAGAAAATGCAGGCTTCCCCTACCCCCGCCGTAAGTGTCGAGAAGGTCGCCGAGGCCGACTTCCCCACACGCTTCGGCCATTTCCGTATCTACGGCTTTCGCTCCGCGCCGGCAAACGGCGCCGCCTCGGAACCGCAGGAGGAAGCCGTCGTACTGAAAATGGGCGACGTCGCCACCGAACCCCCGCCGCTGGTCCGCATCCACTCCCAGTGTCTCACCGGCGATGTCTTCCACAGCCTCCGCTGCGACTGCCGCCAGCAACTCGAACTCGCCCTCGAAATGGTCGCCGCCGAAGGCCGCGGCCTCATCATCTACGAAAACCAGGAGGGCCGCGGCATCGGCCTCCTCAACAAACTCCGCGCCTACGAACTCCAGGACTCCGGCGCCGACACCGTCGAGGCCAACGTCCAACTCGGCTTCGAACCGGACCTCCGCAGCTACACCATGCCCGCCCAGGTCCTCCGCTACTTCGGCGTCACCCAGGTCCGCCTGCTGTCGAACAACCCCGACAAAATCGCCGCCCTCGAACGCGGCGGCGTCCACGTCGCTGAACGCGTCCCCGCCATCGTCGAAACTCACGAAGCCAACGAGCACTACATGCAAACCAAGCGCGAAAAGCTCGGTCACCTGTTCGACTGAATCAGCCCGCGTCCCCCCGCGGCAGCTCCCGGTAGTTCACCAGCGCCACCCCGCTCTCCTCGAGCGCCCGTCTCACTTCCGGCGCCACCAGCGCCTCCAACTCCCGCTCCCGGCTCTCCTTCAGCCGCGTCCGCGCCGCCCGCAACTCCTCCGTGCAGATCCCCGGATGGCACATGAACTCCGTCGTCCCTTCCGGCAGCGCGCGAATCAGATCGGCCAACTCCCTCGGCCCGAATCGCCCCGTCATCCGGAACCCCGCGAAATGCTCCGTCATCAGGCAGCCCCGCTTCTTGAGCACCCGCGTCAGCCGCCCGCGCACCAGCCGGAATGCCCGGTTGGCCACCCGCGCCGCCAGTGGCGTGCCGCCCACGTTCAAGGGAAAATCGAACGGCCGCCGCACCCACCGGATGCCCGTTTCCTCCGAGATCCGCGCCACCGCGTCCAGCACCGGCGGCAGCAGATGGGTGTGCTTGTGCGTGTCCAGGTGCGTCGGCTCCACGCCCGCGGCCAGGATCCGCTTCACCTGCCGCCACAGCTCCTCGTACACCCGCACCCGACCCAGCGCCACCGCCCGCACAAGCTCCGCCACCGTAGCAGGCATCCCCGGCCCGCCCACCAGCACCAGGTGGCACCCGATGTCGAGCGTCGGCGTCTCCCGCGCCAGCCCCACCGCGTGCTCAAACGCCGCCCCCGTCGCCATCAGCGTCGTCGCCGTCAGAATCCCCTCGCGATGCGCCCGCACAATCCCCTCGTTCACATCGCGCGTGAACCCGAAGTCATCCGCGTTGACGACCAGTTGCCTCAAAACAGAGCCAGCTTGATCCGCAGAAACTTCTTCGGGTTCGTCCGAAAGTCCTTCAGCATGGCGTGCAACTCTTGCGACGATCCGTTGAGCGAATCGTACAACTCCGGATTCCGCAGCAACTGCCCGATCGTGCCCCGCCCGCTGTTGATCTGGTCCAGCGTCTCATCCAGCTTCGCCAGTGTCTGCGACAACTGGTCGTGCAGATCCTGCGAATACAATAGCTTCCCCGCCGTCCCCTTCCCCGATTGCACCTGGTCCAGTATCCGCCGCGTATCCTTCACCGCGCCCTGAAGCTCGTCATACACCGCCGGATCTTTCAAAAACTTCCCCGCCGTCCCCTTACCCTGCTGTAGCTCCTCCAGCAGACTGTCCACCCGCTTCAGCGACCCCCGCACGTCGTTATACATGTCCGGCTTGTACAAAAGCTGCCCCAGCGTGCCTTCCCGGGAATTCAACGCCGTCGTGATAATCTCCACCTGCTTGGCAATGTTGTTCAGCCGGTCGTACAACTCGCGGTTCACCAGAAGTTGTCCGATGCTCCCCTTGCCCGATTCCACCTGTCCCACAATGTCGTTGACCTGCTGAACCGTCAACTGCAGCGACGACAGAATCGAGTACCCCTGCTTCACCACATCCTCGAACTCCGCCGTGTTCAGGCTAGGCAGCGTCCCCCCGTCCCGCACCACTTGCTTCGACTTGCCCCGCGTAATGTTGATGAACTTTGTTCCCAAGAGATTCGCCGCGCTGATCGCCGTCACCGAGTCAACCGGAATCATCCCCTCGTACCGGTCGCGAATCGCCATCTCCACCTTTACCTGCTTCTCCGGATCGGGCAGACCCGTCAGCAAAATGCGACGCACCTTGCCGATCGTAATCCCGTTCAGCGTCACCGGCGCCCCTTCAGCCAGTGCCGCCGAGTCGTCCAGATACGTGTACACCGTCTCGTGCCCTTCAAACAAGGTCCGGTCGCCCGTCACCAGAAACGTCGCCACGCCGAGAATCGTCATCGCGGCCATCGTGAAGATCCCGACCTTCAGCCGTGCCCAAGTCGCTTTTTTCTGCAATGGCATCCGATGCTTACCGTCGCACGAAGTTTCTCACGTAGGCATCCCGCGACGCCTCTAACGACGCTTTGTCTCCCTCAAAGACGATCCGGCCCTCTCTCATCACCATGAAAATGGTACGGGGGGCGCTGGACGGATCGGCCGCGGCCGGAATGAGCCCGCCCCGTTCGGAATTGTATCGAAAATCGGCCATGATCTGTCCGTCCTGGTACCGGTGCGTCACGATAATGCTCGCAGCTCCCTTCGCGTCGCGCTCCTTCGCGATCAGCGCCATGATCGTGTTCGCCGTAATCGGATCCAGCCCAGCCGTCGGCGAGTCGTACAGCACCAGCGGCGGCTCCGTCACCACGGCCCGCGCGATCCCCACCCGCCGCCGCATCCCGCCCGACAACTCCGCCGGATACTGATCCATCGTCTGCTCCAGTTCCACAAACCGCAGCGCTTCCGTCACCCGCCGCTGGACCTCCTCGGCCGGAACCGCCCCCCGTACCTGCTGGTTCTCCAGCGGATACGCCACGTTGTCGCCCACCGTCAACGAGTCGAACAGCCCGCCCTCCTGAAACAACACCCCCACGTTCGCCCGCACCGCCACCAGGTCTTTTTCCTCGAGGCGGGTTATGTCCTGCCCCATCAGCACCACACGCCCCGCGTCCACTCGCAGCAACCCGATCGCCGCCTTCAGCAGTACACTCTTCCCGCTCCCCGCCGCGCCCAGAATCACCCGCGTCTCGCCCGGCTCCACCCGGAAGCTCACTTGATCCAGCACCTTCACATCGAAGCTCAGATCGACGCGATCGAACTCCAACACCGTCCCCGCCTGCGCCACCCTCTCCGCGCCCGCGCTCACAGGTTCACGAAGATCCGCGTGATGAACGCCGTCAGCACAAACACCCACACCGAGGCCACCACCACCGCCTGCGTCGTCGCCCGGCCCACACCCTGCGTGCCGCCGCTCGTCTTCATCCCATAAAAGCAGCCCACCAGCGAAATCACAATCGCGAAGATGAACGGCTTTAACAGCCCTTGGACAAAATCGTTGAACTCCAGAATCTGGTAAGCCGGCGTCCAATACTGCGATGCCGTCATCCGCAGAGAAAAGTACGAGATCGCAAACCCTCCCACCATCCCCACAAAATCCGCCACGATCGTCAACTGCGGCAGCATCACGCACGTCGCAATCAGCCGCGGCGTCACCAGCTTCTGGATCGGATCCGTCCCCAGCGCCCGCATCGCGTCGATCTGCTCGCTCACCTTCATCGACCCCAGTTCGCTCGCAATCCCCGACGCGTTCCGGCCCGCCACCAGCAGCGCCGTCAGCACCGGCCCCAACTCGCGCACCAGCGTGATCATCACGATCGGCCCCACCTGCCCGGTCGCCCCATACGTATTCAGCGCCCGCGACATCTGCATCGCAAGAACGAACCCGCTGAAAAAACCTGTCAATATGACGATCGGAAGGCTTCCCACCCCGATCGCCTCCATCTGCAGCGCCACGTCGTCCCAGTAGTGCGGAGACCGGAAAATGTTCGCAAAGGCGCGTCCGGCAAGAAACCAGAAGTCCTGCCACTCGGAAACCAGCGCCTTGAAAAATTCACTCACCGGCGAGCTCTCTCCCCTCGTCGTCGCCCCCCGTCTTCATGAATTCCGATGCTATCATACAGACTTCCCTAACCCCTTCTCGCTCCTTCAAATGCGCGGGCTCACCGACATCCCCGGCATCCGCGTCGGCCACGCCTCCGACTTCACCGGCATCACCGGCTGCACCGCCATCCTGTGCGAATCCGGCGCAGTCGCCGGCGTCGACATCCGCGGCTCCGCCACCGGCACCGAAGAGTTTACCCTCTTCAGCCCCCTCCACCTCACCGAACGCATCCACGCCGTCACCCTCGCCGGCGGCAGCGCCTTCGGCCTCGAAGCCGCCTCCGGCGTCCGCCGCTACCTCGAACGCAACGGCGTCGGCTTCCCCACCGGCGCCGCCCTCGTCCCACTCGTCCCCGCCGCCATCCTCTACGACCTCTCCATCGGCAAACCCACCGCCCGCCCCACCCGCGAAATGGGCGAAGCCGCCGCCTCCGCCGCCACCAACGGCCCCGTCCAGGAAGGCTCCATCGGCGCCGGAACCGGAGCCACCGTCGGCAAACTCTTCGGAATGACCCGCGCCATGAAATCCGGCCTCGGCTCCGCCACCGTCCCCCTCCCCGGCGGCCTCCTCGTCTCCGCCCTCGCCGCCGTCAACGCCTTCGGCGACGTCCTCGACCCCGCCACGGGCAAAATCCTCGCCGGAGCCCGCGCACCTGCACCCTCCCAAGGCTTCGCCAATTCCTGGGACGCCATCAAAGCCGGCGTGCTCCTGCCCGCCGCCCACTCCCCCGCCCTGCTCAACACCACCCTCGTCGTCGTCGCCACCAACGCCAAACTCACCAAACCCGAGGCCACCAAACTCGCCGAACTCGCCTCCCTCGGCGTCGCCCGCACCATCTCCCCGGTCTGGACCACCAACGACGGCGACCTCGTCATCGCCCTATCCACCGGCTCCCTCGTCGCCGAAATCAACACCCTCGGCGTCGCCGCCGCCGAGGCCGTCTCTCAATCCATCGTCCGCGCCGTCAAACTCGCCCGCTCGCTCGGCGGCCTCCCCGGTCTGGCCGGCTGACAGCCCTTCCCTCCATCAACCCCTTCACTTCCTTCGCCGTCAACTCCCGGTACTTCCCAATCTCCAGCCCCCCGATCTCGATATCGCCAATCTTCGTCCGCACCAGCTTCAACACCTTGCTCCCCACCGCCTCAATCATCCGCCGCACCTGCCGGTTCCGTCCCTCGCGAATCGTCATCTCCACAAACGTGCACGTCCCCGTATCGCGCAACCGCTTCACCTCCGCCGGCAGCGTCAACCCATCGCGCAACTCCACCCCTTCGCGAAGCCGCGCCAAACTCTCGTCACTCAAAATCCCGCCCGCTTTCACCAGGTACGTCTTCGGCACTTTGTACTCGGGGTTCGTCAGCCGCTCGGCAAACTGCGTGTCGTTCGTCAGCAGCAGCAAGCCGCTCGTGTCCATGTCCAGCCGGCCCACCGGCGACACATACGGCAGCGAATCGTCGAGAAGATCGTATACAGTCTTCCGCCCCTCCGGATCCCGATACGTCGTCAGATAACCCTTCGGCTTGTTCAGCAGCAGGTAGACCTTCTGCTCCCCCCGCACCGGCTTCCCGTCAAACGCCACCCGGTCGCGCTCGAGGTCCACCCAGTGGTCCGGATCGCGCACCGTCTTCCCGTTCACGCGCACCCGTCCCGCGCCGATCCAGCTTCGCGCCTCCGTTCGCGACCCGATCCCCGCCTTCGATAGCACCCGCTCCAGCGTCTTCAGCGGCCGCTTCTTTGCTCCGGCCCTACTTTCCGTCCCAGCCAAGCAAGCTCCGCGCCGCCAACAGGTGCTCCAGCCGTGCCTCTGTGTACCGCCGCGACCGCCCCTGCGTGGATTCGTCCCACCCGTTCGGGAACTCCTCGCCCGCGCTCACCTCCACCCCGTTCGCTAGCAGCGCCGCAAGATTCGCAATCGTCATTTGGTCTTCCCGCATCTGCTCGGCCTGGCGCCGGTACGTCTCCATTTTCTTCATATCGGACAGCATCCGCTCAATCCGCTCGGAGGTAAAACTCGTCGCGTGGACCGTGAGACTCGCCGCGTGTGCCACACGCGACAGTGACGCCGCCGCTTCGCCCGTTTCATGCGGGCAGTACTGTAGCGCCTATTCGTTCAGTACGTTTTCCCGGACAACCTTCTCCGCTTAAACCTTCTCGCCCGCCACCAGGCTCTCGTACGTTTCGCGCTCCCGCACCACGCGCCACTTCCCGCCCTCCACCAACACCTCCGCCGCCCGCGGCCGCGAGTTATAGTTCGACGACTGTGAGAATCCATACGCCCCCGCCGAAGCCAGCGCCACAAACTCGCCCGGCCCCACGTCCGGTATCTCCCGGTTCCGCGCGAAGAAATCCCCCGTCTCGCACACCGGTCCCACCACGTCCGCCCGCACCGTCTCCTTCCGCTCCACCAGCGCCAGAATCTCGTGATGCGCCTGGTACAGCGCCGGCCGGATCAGGTCGTTCATCGCCGCATCCACGATCGCGAATTCTTTCCCCCCGCTCCGCTTCCGGTACAGCACCCGCGTCAGCAGCACCCCCGCCTCGCCCACGATCGACCGTCCCGGCTCTACCATTACCTCTAGCCCCGAACCCTCGATCTTCCCCCTCAGCGCCAGCGCAAATTCCCCAATCGACGGCCCGCTCTGCCCCGCGTGATACGCAATCCCCAAACCTCCGCCCAGATCGAGCGACCCGATCGCAAACCCCCGCCCGCGCAGCCGCAACGCCAACTCCACCATCCGCTCCGCCGCCTCCAGCATCGGCGCAAAATCCAGAATCTGGCTCCCGATGTGGCAGCTTACCCCTGTAATCGCCACGCCCTTCAGCCCGAGCGCCCCCTCGCAGATCCCCTCCACATCGCTCATCGCAATCCCGAACTTGTGCTCCCGCATCCCCGTCGAAATGTAGGGATGCGTCACCGCGTCAACATCCGGATTCACACGCAGCGCAACCGGCGCTTTCTTCCCGGCGCGCGCTGCCACCGCCGACAAAACTTCCAGTTCCCCCGCCGATTCGCAGTTGAAGCTGTGAATCCCCGCCTCCAGCGCCTCCCCGATCTCCTTCTCCGTCTTCCCCACCCCGCTGAAAACCGTCTTCCCCGCCTCCCCGCCCGCCCGCAGCACGCGGAACAACTCGCCGCCCGAAACAATGTCGAACCCCGCACCCGCGCCCGCCAGCAACCGCAGCACCGCCAGGTTCCCGTTCGCCTTCACCGCATAACAAATCAAGTGCGGCATCCCCGCGAACGCCCCCGCATACTCCTCGAACCGGCTCCGGATCGCGTCCCCCGAATACACGTAACACGGCGTCCCCACCGCCTGAGCGATCTCTTCGAGCTTCACCGCGCCGCTGTGCAGCGCGCCGCCGCGGTACTCGAACGCCCTCACGAACGCGCTCCGCCGTCGACCACGCGCATCGCCAGCAGCGTCTGGTCGTCAAACCGCGGTGTGTCCCCCGCAAAACGGTCCAGTTCCTGAAGCACGGATTCCACAATCTGCGCCGCCGGTTTCTTGCAGGTCCGCGTCAGAACCCGCAGCAGCCGCCCCCGCCCAAACTCCGGCTCCTTGTTCGCCCCCGGCTGGTCCAACACCCCGTCCGACATCAGCGTGACCAGATCGCCGGCCTGGGCTTCGAACACCGTATCTTCGTATTCGCGCTCCTCCAGCAGCCCCAGCGGCACACCCTCCACCTTCAGCTTCATCGCTTCCCCGTTGCGGAGAATCACCGGCGGCACCGCGCCCGAGTTCGCCATCGTCAACCGCCGCTTCGCGCTGTCCCATACCAGCAGCACCAGCGAAACGTACTGCGCGTCCACCTTCCGCTCCAGCAGCGCCTCGTTCAACGCCTTCATCAGCTCCGCCGGCCCGTGCCGCTGCGGCGCCAGCGTCCGCAACAGACCGCTCACCAGCGCCCCGTACAACGCCGCCGCCGCGCCCTTCCCGCTCACATCCCCAAACGCAATCAGCGTCGTCTCTTTGTCGTATTCGTAAAAATCGAACAGGTCCCCCGTAATTTCCCGCGCCGGCCGCGACCGCAGCGCCGCTTCCAGCCCCCGGATCGGCGGCACCTTCTTCGGCAGCAGCACCGACTGCAGCTTCCGTGCCGCCTTCAGGTCCTGCTCCATCCCCCGCTCGCTCAGCGCCAGCTCCTCGTACAGCCGCGCGTTCTCCACCGAACTCGCAATCTGCGGCCCCAGCAGCGCCAGCAGCCGCACATGATCCTCGGTGAAGAAACCCAGCTTCTCGCTCTCCAGATCCATCACCCCGATCACCCGGTCCCGCATCATCAGCGGAATCGCCACTTCCGACCGGATGTCCGGATGCGATGCGATGTACCGCGGATCGGCCAGCGTGTCCGCCGACACCACCGGCTCGCGCGACTCCGCCGCCGCCCCCGTTATCCCCTTCCCGATCGGTATGTTGTCCAGCTCCACCCGCTGGTCGTACCGCTCGCTGAACCGGTGCCGCAGCACCATCTTCTGCTGATCCACCAGCAGAATACTGAATGCGTCGAAATTCACCATCGCATGGATCGTCTTCGCAATTTTGCCCAGCAGCTCGTCCAACGCCAGAATCGACCCAAACTCCCGCGAAAGGTGCGCCAGCGTCCGCAGCGTCCGGTTCTGCCGCTCCACCCTCCGGTACAGCCGCGCATTGTCGATCGATACCGCAACCCGCGACGCAATCAGCATCACCAGCGCCCGGTCCTGCTGGTTGTAGGCGTTCAAGCGCGTCGACTGTAAGTCGATCACCCCCACCAGCTTCCCCCGCGCCACCATCGGCACCGCCAACTCGCTCCGCACCGCATCGAGCGCGTTCAAATACGCCGGCTCCTTGCGCACATCCGGAATCAGCACCGGCTGCCGCCGGCTCGCCGCCAGACCCGTGATCCCCTCGCCCAGCGGAATCACCAGGCTCTTTATCACTTCCTCCCGATGCCCGATCGAGTGCAGGATCCGAAGACCCGCGCGCTTCTCGCTGTACAACAGAATCGCGAACAGATCGTAGGGAACCACTTCCTTCACAATCTCCGCCACGTTCGCAAGAATGCGGTCGAGATCCAGCGTCTCCGACGTCGCCGCCGAGACGTCCAGCAGAAAATCCAGCAACTCCGCGCGCTCGCGAAACCGCGCCCCGCCCTTGGCTTCCGTCGTCGCCACTCGCCTACTCCGCCGCCTCTACAATCCCCACGCTCGCACTCGTCCCAATCCGGTTCGCCCCCGCCGCGATCATCCGCATCGCATCCTCATAGCTGCGAATTCCTCCCGACGCCTTCACACCCATCTCCGCGCCCACCGTCCGCCGCATCAACTCCACATCCTCCACCGTCGCCCCGCCTGGCCCAAACCCCGTCGAGGTCTTCACATACTGCGCCCCCGCGCCCCGCGCCAACCGGCACGCCGCAATCTTCTCCTCCTGCGTCAACAACGCCGTCTCCAGAATCACCTTCAACCCCGCGCCCGCCTTACCACACTGCTCTTCCACCGTCGCAATGTCCCGTCCCACCGCCGCATAATTCCCGCTCTTCAATTGGCCGATGTTGATCACCATATCGATTTCCCGTGCCCCGTCGCTCAGCGCAATCACCGCCTCGGCCTCCTTCGCAGCCGGCGCCATCGCCCCCAACGGAAACCCAACCACCGTGCAAACCACCACCGCCGTGCCCGCCAACTCCGACACCGCCAGCGGAACCCAGCACGAGTTCACGCAAACGCTCTTAAACCCATACCTCGCCGCCTCCCCGCACAACGCCACAACCGCGGCCTCCGTCGCCTCCGCCTTCAGCAGCGTATGGTCGATCATCGCCGCCAATTCCGCCCGCCCCAGCTTCACCGCCGCCTCCCCACAACCAGCCGCAACCGATTGAAAAACAACACTTTTTTGAAACAGCTCCCCAATTACAGCCTAACACACCCCCACCCTCGCGCCGTCCCATAAATCGCGCAAATCCCCCATCATCCTTTCTCCTTGGACCGAAGCCCCTCCCCCTTGGCAAACTCGCCTCATACCCTCTGAAATCCTCATGACCCGCGCACACATCGCCCGAATCGTCTTCGCTCTCGGCCTTCTGCTCGCCGCCGCCCCCTTCACCTCGCCCGGCCTCGCTCTCCTCGCCGGCATCGCGCTCGGCCTCTCGCTCCCTCACCCCTTCCCCCAAGCCACCCACCGCTGGACCACCCGCCTCCTCCAGGCTTCCGTCGTCGGCCTCGGCTTCGGCATGAACCTCTCCCGCGTCCTTGAAGCCGGCCGCGCCGGCTTCCTCTACACCGCCTTGAGCATCGTCCTCGTCATCGCCTTGGGACTTCTGCTGGGCCACCTCCTTAAGATCGCCCGCAACGTCCGCCTCCTCATCTCCGCCGGCACCGCCATCTGCGGCGGCAGCGCCATCGCCGCCCTCGGCCCCTTGCTCGGCGCCGACTCCGAAGAAATGACCGTCTCCCTCGGCGCCGTCTTCCTCCTCAACTCCGTCGCCCTCTTCGTCTTCCCCAAAATCGGAGCCGCCGCCGGCCTCACCCAAACCCAATTCGGACTCTGGAGCGCCCTCGCCATCCATGACACCAGTTCCGTCATCGGCGCCACGCTCCAGTACGGCGCCGCCGCCCTCGCCGTCGGAGCCACCGTCAAACTCGCCCGTGCCCTCTGGATCGTCCCCGTCTCCTTCGGCGCCGCCGCCTGGCGCAAATCCAACGCCAAGGTCCGCATCCCTTGGTTCATCCTCCTGTTCTGCGCCGCCGCCGCCATTAACACTGTCCTGCCGCCATCCGCCGCCCCCGCCCTCGGCCTGCTCAAAACCGTCGCCATCTCCGCCCTCTCCGTGACGCTCTTTCTAATCGGATCCACCGTCTCCCGCACCGCCCTCCGCCGCGTCGGCCCCCGCCCCCTCCTCCACGCCCTCCTCCTCTGGCTCGCCGTCGCCACCGTCTCCTTCACCCTCATCCGCTCCGGCCGCCTGCCCCTGTAGCACCGTCAGGTACGCTCTTGATAGGTACACGCGGAGATACTGATGCCCAAACCCGCCGCCGACGATAACAAGCGGATAAACGCCCGGCTGCGGCCGGAGCCGAAGGCCACGCTCCTGCCCGCGGCGGCGCTTTCGGAACGCGACAGCATCGAGGTGCTGACTCTGCTCGAAAACCCGCCCGCACCAAACGAAAGGCTGCAAGCAGCCATCGCAGCCATGCCAAAACCGGCCTAAGTTACTTCACGACGCCCGGCGCTTCTCCTGCTTCAGCCGCTCCGCCAGAAATACCTTCAGCAGCGATTGATACGGCACATCACGCTCGTTCGCCAGAATCTTCAGATCCTCGATCATCGAAACCGGAAGCCGCAGCGATATCGTTCGAAGCGTCGGCTTCAAATTCGGAAACTCCGCACGCTTGGCCGTACCCCAATCGATGAACTCCGTCGAATCGTGCCCGCGCCAGAACTCCCGCTCTTCCTCTTCACTCCGGAACTCAGGCATCGGTTTCTTCTTGTTCGGCATACGCGCTCCTTTCCCGTCGATTCATGTCTCGCACCGAAATGACGCACAATATCGCTTCTCCTCTTCGAATAGCCGACGTCCCGCCGAATGGTCAGAAGCCCGGGAGGCTGAACAGATCAAGCAGCACGCCGAACTCGCCGATGAGCACGGGCCGGCAAGCCGGAGACCTATCGGTGACGGACGTCATCACCGCGATGCGTCGCCAACTGCAAAGGTGTCCCGGTCAAGATCGTCCATTCCCAAAACTAGCGCCATTCGCTGCCGTAGACTGTACTCACCGGCTGGAACGCCAATGCCGAAGACGCCGAAGCCACGAACCGCTCCACACAAGCTTCCGCCCGTTCATCCAGGCGACATTCTCAACGAGACCCTCCACGACATCGGCACCCGCATGAACCGACTCTCCAACGATATCCACGTGCCCGC
>JAKAJI010000447.1 GCA_021813825.1 Acidobacteriota bacterium
GAGACGGCGGAGGTGTTGGGGGTTTCGGCGTCGACGGTGAAGCGGGACTGGACGCACGCGCGAGCGTGGATCTATCGTGCGCTGACGGGTGGAGGGCCGGCGCCGGGCGACACGTTATGACCGAGGAAGAGCGCTGGAAGGCCGCGAAGGAGATCTTCATCGGCGCGTGTGCGCTGGCCGGGGCTGAGCGCGCGGCGTACTTGGAGACGGCCTGCGCGGGGGAGGCGGGTCTGCGGGAAGAGGTGGAATCGTTGCTCGATGCGGACGCGGCGGCGGGGGAATTTTTGGAGACGCCGGCGCTAGCCACGTCGGCTGCGGTGGTGGCCGAGACGCTGCCGGATCCGATGTGTGGAAGGCGGTACGGACCGTATCGTATTGTTGCGGCGATCGGACATGGCGGGATGGGCGACGTGTACGACGCGGTACGGGACGACGGGCAGTACGAGCAGCGGGTGGCGCTGAAGCTGCTGCGGCTGGGCTTTGACGCCGAGTTTGCGCGGCGGCGGTTTCGAGCCGAGCGGCAGATTCTGGCCGGGCTGGACCACCCCAATATCGCGCGGCTGCTCGACGGCGGGGCGGCGGAGGATGGCCGGCCGTACCTGGTGATGGAGCGGATTGACGGCGTGCCGCTGCTCGATTTCTGCAAACAGAAAAACCTGGGTGTGCCGGAGCGGTTGTCGCTGTTTCTGTGCGTGGCGGATGCGGTGGCGTATGCGCATCAACACTTGATTGTGCACCGGGACCTGAAGCCCGCTAATATCTTAGTAACTCAGGCCGGCGAGCCGAAGTTACTCGACTTCGGCATTGCGCGAGTGCTGGAGGCGGGCACGGCGACGGAGAGTAACACGACATCGCTGTTACTTACTCCGGCGTATGCGAGTCCGGAGCAGGCGCGGGGCGAGACGATCGGCACGGCGTCGGATGTGTACTCGCTCGGAATGATTTTGTTCGAGTTGTTGGCCGGGGAACGGGCTTATTCGGTGGAAGGAGTTGCTCCGGCCGAGGCAGTGAGGCGGATCACGGAGACTGTGCCGCCGGCGCCAAGCGCCGTGGCGCGGCGGAGGGGCGACGAGAAACTGGCCAAGGCGCTTTCCGGGGACCTGGACAACATTGTGCTGATGGCGCTGCGGAAGGAACCGGAGCGGCGGTACGCGTCGGTGGAGCGGTTGGCGGCGGACTTGCGGCGGTATCTGAACAACCGGCCGGTAAGCGCGCGTGCGGATACGGCGTGGTATCGGGCGTCGAAGTTTTTGCGGCGGCGGCGTGGGCCGGTGGCGGCGGCGGCGGCAATTGCGCTGCTGCTGGTGGGAGGGTCCGGGGCGACGCTGTGGCAGGCCCGGCGAGCCGAGAACGAGAGAGCCCGCGCGGAGCGGCGGTTTGACGACGTGAAGCGGCTGGCGGCGGTGATGATGTTCGAGATTCACGACGCGATCCGCGACCTGCCTGGGGCGACGCATGCGCGGCAGCTACTGGTTTCGGCGTCGCTCGATTACCTGAACCGGTTGTCGAACGAAGCGGGGAACGACGCTTCGCTGCGCGCGGAACTGGCTGCGGCGTATGAGCGGGTGGGGGACGTGCAGGGGAACCCGGTGCTGCCGAGTTTGGGGGATACGGCCGGGGCGGAGCGCAGCTATCGCGCGGCGCTGGCGCTGCGGGCGACGTTGGCCGGACAGGAACTGGAGAAGGGGCGCGATCATTTCCGGTTGGCGTTGTGCGCGAACGCGCGCGGGCGCCTGGAGAAAGCGCTCGAGGAACTTCGGCAGGCGATTGCGCTCGACGGGAAGCCTGCGGGAGCGGAGGCGGCGCTTGCCTTGGCGGCGGACGAGCGGATGTACGCATTCCTGTTGGGTGAAACGGGGCGCACCGCGGAGGGCCTTGACGCGGCGGCGCGATCGACATCGTTGTATGAGAAGCTCGGGGCTTCGGGTGGGCCGCGCGCGGCGACTGCGCAGCGGATGCTTCCGGCCGCATTGGGGACGCTGGCATTTCTGAAGATGGAGTCAGGAGACCTGGCGGGCGCGGTGGCGACGCAGACACAGACGGAGACGCTGATGCGGCGCGAGGAGGCACGGAATCCGGGCAACGCGACGATTGCGGAGAATCACGCCGAGGCGCTGTACTATCTGGCGAGCTGGCGGGAAATGGCGGGGGAATTACGCGCGGCGTTGAGCAATTACGAGGAGGCTTGGGCGGAGCTCAACCGGCTTGCGAAGTTGGACGCGAAGGATACGCTGAGCCGGCGGTTTGCCGCGTTTTGTCTTGCGGGAGCGGGAGAGATTCGGGTTCGGCTTGGGGAGACGAGAATCGGGCTGGAAGATTTGGAGGCGGCTCATGCGGAGTTTGAGCGGCTGGCGCTGGAGCAGCCGGGAAATTACTATGTGCTCTCCGGGCTGGCGGACACCGAGGAGCGGATGGGGCGGGTGTGGCTGAGGCTGGGCCGCCGGAGTGAGGCCGCGGATTGGTTCCAGCAGAGCCGGAATCGCTGGCTGAAGGCGCAGGAGCGGGCCCCGTTGGCGCGGAGCGATGAAGCGAAGCTGAGCCGGCTGCGGGAGGAGTTGGCTTCGGCGCGCCGGCCTTGAGTTGGTATGAGTTCAGAAGCTGAGGCGGGCGCTGAGCTGAAGTTCACGGCCCGTACCCTCGGCCATGGTGATGGAGCCGAACTGGGGGGTATTGACGTAGTTGTTCGGATACCCCCAATTGCTGTGATTCAGGGCGTTGAACGCGTCCACGCGGAGGGTGAAGCTAAAGCGCTCGGTCAAGGAAAACTGCCGTTGGAGGGACTGGTCGAGATCGATCAGACTGGGGCCAAAGAGCGTGTTGACGCCGGCGTTGCCGAACGTATAGGGGGCGGGTGTGGCGAAGGCGGCGGGGTTAAACCATTGCGCGGTGGTCTGGGTGCCGGCGGGAAACACGGGCTTGCCGGTGACGTTGGCGCGAATCGGATTCTGCCCGAGCAGCGTACCGGCGTTGGCCGTGTCGCCGAAGACCTGAATGGTAAATGGCATACCGCTTTGCGCGGTGAAAATACTTCCTAGCGTCCAGCCCGAGGTCAGGCGGTGAAGGAAACGGTTTCCTTGCCAGCCGGGTACGTTGTAGACGACGCTGGCCACGAAGCGGTAGGGGACATCCATTCCGTCGAGTCCCTTCTCGGCGGCCAGATCCGAGTTGTTTTGTGGAATCGAGGCTTGCATCATGGCGGAGCGGAAATCGGGGGCATCGGTGATGCCCTTTGACCAGGTGAAATTGCTCAAGAAGGTCAGGCCGCCACGAAACTCGCGGCGCACGTCGATCCAGGCGGCGTCATACCAACTGTTGGCCGTGTTCTCCAGGTAATTGATGGCCGAGACCGGAGTGGTGAAGCCATCGATGGCGAAGTTTTCGGGGTTGTCGCCGGCGAATGAAGTGCCGGGAAGGAACGTGGCGGTCTGATAGGGCCGCCGGGGCTGGATCGGGCCGGGTCCGGGAGGGGCATTGTTGAGCAGGAACGAACGCTGCAGGTGGTAGCCCCGCGCGCCATCGTAGCCCAATTCGAGCACGATTTGGCCGGGCAGCGTCTTCTCGACGGTGAAGCTCCATTGGTTGATGTACTGGGCCGGCGAGTGGGGGTCAAGTGCATTGAAAGAGACGGGTGTCTTGCCGAGGGCGGGTGGGGCGAAGTTGAAGCCGAAGAGGCTCGGGACGTAATTGTCACTCTGCAAGGTTTCGGCAAAGACGTAGGGCGGATTGTGGCGCTGGTTGCACCAGGTGTTCATATCGACAGGCGTATAGAACTGGCCGAATCCGGCGCGCACGACGAGCCCCAGGCTGCGAATCTGTTGCGCGATCCCGATGCGGGGGGCGAAGTTGGCGTAGT
>JAKAJI010000061.1 GCA_021813825.1 Acidobacteriota bacterium
AGACGCGGCAGCGCATTCTGCTCGCCGACCTCGACACCTTCGGTGGGACCCTGGCCTTCACTCTGAACGCAATCCAGGACGCCGTCCCCATCGGCGCCCCCGAGGAAGGTTGGCTCGACGACGGCGGCCGCCCACGCGCCACCGAGCACCACGGAGTATCGTTGATCGCCAACCCGCAGGCCCCGCCGGAATCGCCGTCCGGCAGCGAGCGCTTGCAGGAGTTTCTCGAGTCGGCCCGGCAGGGCTACGACTGGGTCCTGGCGGACCTTCCACCGGTCTTCGAGCCCATCAGCCTATTGGCCATCAGCGAGGCCGACCAAGCCTATCTCCTCGCAACCCCGGAACTGCCCAGCCTCCATCTGGCCCGCAAGGCGGTCGCCTCCCTGCACCAGTTGGGTTTCCCACCCGAGCGGTTCCGGGTCGTATTGAACCGCGTCGACCGCCGCGGGGATCTCGCGGCCGCTGATATCGAAAAACTGTTCCCCTCCGCCGTGCAGGCGAAGTTGCCGAACGACCCGCTCGCGCTGCAGCGCGCCATCGCCGAGGGCGCGCCGGTGAATCCGGAAAGCGATTTCGGGCGGGCCGCCTCGGCGCTGGCCGCGGCCTTGGCGAGCGACCGGGTCAAAAAGTTGGCGGCCGAGGCCGCCGCGCCCGCCTCCGGAGGCGCCCGGTGAGCCGCCAGCACACCCCGCGCGGCGCCGGCGCACGAACCGCCGGGAACACCCGATAAGACTTTACGGAGCCCTTCAAACCCATGCCGATGCCCACTTCCCCCGATACCAAACCCGAAACCAGCAGTTGGGAGCAGCGGCTCATGCGCAATCCGGCACGCTCGCGGGCCATCCTGAAGCCGGAATATCAAGAGCTAAAATTCGCCCTCCATCGGAAGCTGGTGGACAAGATCAATCTCGACGCCCTCGCCAGCATCGACAACCAACGCGTGCGCGCTGAGATCCGGCAGGCCCTGGCGTCCCTGATCGACAGCGAACCGACGCTGCTCAGTTCCGTTGAAAAGCAGCAGGTCATCGACGAAGTCCTCGATGAAGTCTTCGGCCTCGGCCCACTCGAGTCCCTGTTACAGGATCCGACCATCAATGACATCCTCGTCAACACGCACCGCCAGGTCTATGTCGAGCGCCGCGGCGTCCTCGAGTTGACCGGAATCTCGTTCCGCGACTCCTCCCACCTGCTGCGCATCATCGACAAGATCGTCAGCCAGGTCGGGCGGCGTGTGGACGAATCGACGCCGATGGTCGACGCGCGCTTGCTCGACGGCTCCCGCGTGAACGCAATCATCCCGCCGCTCGCCGTCGACGGCCCGCTGGTCTCCATCCGCCGCTTCAGCACCGACAAACTGATGCCCGCCGATCTGGTCGAGCGCAAAACCATCACGCCCGGAATGATGAGCCTCATCGAGGGCGCCGTAAAGGCGCACCTCAACATCATCGTCTCCGGCGGCACCGGCGCCGGCAAAACCACCCTCCTCAACGCAATGTCGGCCTTCATCTCCCCCAAAGAGCGCATCATCACGATCGAAGACGCCGCCGAACTCCAGCTCAAGCAACCCCATGTCGTCCGCCTGGAAACCCGGCCCGCCAACCTCGAAGGCCACGGAGCCATCCGCCAGCGCGAACTGCTGGTCAACAGTCTGCGTATGCGCCCCGACCGGATCATCGTTGGCGAAGTCCGCGGCGAGGAGGCCCTTGACATGCTACAGGCGATGAACACCGGTCACGATGGCTCGCTCACCACTGTGCACGCCAACAGCCCGCGCGACGCTGTCAGCCGCCTCGAGGTCATGGTCTCGCTCGCCAACGCCAACATGCAGCTTGTCAGCATTCGCCAACAGATCTCCAGCGCCGTCCACCTGCTCGTGCAGGCATCCCGGTTGAGCGACGGCTCGCGCCGCGTCGTGAGCATTACCGAAGTCACCGGCATGGAGGGCGACATGATCACGCTACAGGACATCTTCGTCTTCGAAAAGCAGGGCATTGACAGTGAGGGCCGCGTCGTAGGTCGTTTCGCCGCCACGGGAATCCGTCCGAAGTTCTACGAGAAGCTACTTGCCGCCGGCATCCGCCTCGACGCGGAGATGTTCGACGAGTCTGTGGAGGTCTAGCCGCGAAAGGAGGAGGCTGCGAGTTAAGTTATGGCGACATACATTCTCATCGCCGCGGGGATCTGGATCGTCGTGCTCGCCGGCTGGTTCGGGCTGAGCCGCGCCTTTGAGCGCGCCGACGCCGGCAAACTCAAGCAGCGCCTCACCGACGACCGGCCGGCGGCCCGTTCGCGTGCGGCGAAACCCAAAGCACCCGAAACGCCGGTCCTGTTCCAGAACGAGGCCCAAAAGGGCTTCCTCGTGATGAAGCTCGCGCAGAAATTCCAGCTCCAGGACCGTCTGAGGGACCTGCTCGAGCAGGCCGGTCTGCGATGGCGTCCCGGACGCTTCCTGCACACGATCCTCGGCATGTTTCTCGCCGGATTTGCGCTCGCCTGGCTGCTGCTTCCCTCGGGTCTGCAGGAACTCGCCTTTCTGCCCGCGCTCCTCGCCGGGGCGTTGCCGCTGCTCTATGTCTGGCGAAAACGCGCCAGGCGCCTGCGCCGGTTCGAGGAGCAGTTTCCGGAAAGTCTCGAATTTGTCGCGCGGTCCATGCGCGCCGGCCACGCCTTCTCCGTCTCGCTCGAAATGATTCACCGGGAGTTTCAGGATCCTCTCGCCGGCGAATTCCGGCGCGCCTTCGAGGAACATAATCTCGGTCTGCCGCTCGATGCGGCCCTGCAGAAACTGGCTGTGCGCGTGCCCTCGCTCGATGTCCACTTCTTCGTCTCGGCGGTGATCCTGCAAAAGCGCACCGGAGGAAATTTGGCCGAGATCCTGGACAAGCTGGCTTACGTGATCCGCGAACGGTTCAAGCTCCGCGGCAAAATCCGCGCCATCAGCGCCCACGGCCGCATGACCGGCCTCGCTCTCACGCTGATTCCCGTCGGAGTCGGCGTCATGATGTTCGTCGTCAATCCGGACTATGTGAAGTTCTTCTTCCTCGAGGAAATCGGCCATTACATGCTGGCTGGCGCGATCGGCCTGCAAATCATCGGATACGGAATTATCAAAAAGATCGTGAAGATCGAGGTGTAGCAGTGGACGTTTTGTTGACCGCCATTCTATTCGCCGTGCTCGTGCTCACCGTTACACTGGCGGGCTGGAAGTTATATGTCAGGCCGAAGGAAGTCTTGGAACGGGTGAGCAGCACGGCCGTTACGGCCCCCGCGCCGGAGCGGGCGCCGGTCCATCCCAGCCTGGTGTTCCGCGAGATCGCCCAGAAGCTGGGCACCCTCATCCCCACTTCGCCGAAAGACGCCGGGCTCATGCAGCGGCGGCTGATCCGGGCCGGCTTCCGAAGCCCGAACGCGGTCAAGGTACTTTATGGCGCCAAGGCTTTCTTCGGCGGGCTGTTGCCGCTTTCCGCCTTCCTGGCCGTCGCCGGCTTCGAGACCGACTTCGGCAACAAGATGGCGCTTGTGGGCATGTCGTTCCTGATCGGCTTCTTCGGCCCGAATCAGTTCCTGGTGCGGGCGGCGCGCCGGCGCCAACACCAGATCCAACGCGGGCTCGCCAACGCCCTGGACCTGATGGTGGTGTGCGTCGAAAGCGGCCTGGGCCTCGACCAGGCGATCCTCCACGTGTCCAAGGAACTGGACCGCGCGCATCCGGAGATCAGCGAGGAATTCGGGCTGGTGAATCTCGAACTGAAGGCCGGCAAGCGCCGCGCCGAGGCGCTGCGGAATCTGGCCGACCGATCCGGTGTCGAGGATTTGAAAAAGCTTGTCGCCGTCCTCATTCAGGCGGACCGCTTCGGCACCGGCGTCGGGCAGAGCCTCCGGGCCCACGCCGACTTCATGCGGGTGCAGGCTCGGCAGGTGGCCGAGGAGAAGGCCGCCAAGCTGGGCGTCAAGCTCGTGTTTCCGATTTTCTTCTGTATCCTGCCCTCCCTGTTCGTGGTGACGGTAGGACCAGTGGCGGTGAAGATCGTACGGGAGTTAATTCCGATGATGACGCAGATGTGACGCCATCGCGGCGGCTCTGCGGAAAGGAGAACGAATATGGACGCTTCGATGATTCGAATCGTGTGCGCGGTTCTGGCGGTCGTCTTTATCGCACTGATCGTGATGCGCCGCAAGAAAAGCGCCGAGTAGACCCGGCAGATGGAAAGCGCCGGAAGGTTCCGGCGGAGCAGCGCCGCGCGTTTGGCGCTTCTCCGCCGGCAATCGAAGAGAAATAACCAATGGGCAAGGAACGGATCGTATGAATACTGTTGTTGGAAGGTGGAAACTCGGGCTGCTGTTCTGCGCGCCGGTGCTGGCGGGCGCCGGAACGTTTGGGACGGTCGTCCCGATCGGCGGCCAGTCCTCCGATATCGCCCTGGACGCAACCCGGGGCGTACTCTACATCGCCGATTTTGCCGGACAACAGATCGACGTCATGTCGCTGGCGACCAACACGATCCAATCTTCCATCCCGGTAGCCGGTCCACCGTCCTCGATCGCGGTGTCCCCCGACGGCCACTACCTGTTGGCGGTGAATTTCGGCAACTACGCGGCGCCGCAGTCACCCTCCAACTCGCTGACCATCGTCGATCTGACCACCCAGAACGTGCAGACCTTCGCTCTCGGATCCAGCCCGATCGGCGTGGCATTCGGCGCCGACGACAAGGCCCTGATCGTCACCACCACCGCATTCCTGCTCTTCGATCCCGTCCTCAGCTCGGCGCAGCAGATCGCAACCGTCTCGGGCGTTACCAGCCAAACGTTGCCGGTGACCGCCGGTACACCCCCCTCGCAGATCACAACCGCTTCCATGGCCGTCTCCGGCGATGGCCTCACGATCTATGGCATGGCCGGGGCCTCCAGCACCTTTACCTTCCGCTACGTGGTCAACGGCCATGCGGTGATGCCCGGCGGCATCGTCCTCGCCAGCGGAACCATGCAGCCCCGCGTGGTAAGCGCCAACCAGAACGGCACCAGCTTCCTCGCAGGCTGGGCGCAGGTGGACACGCTCAGCCGCATCACGAACCGGTTCGCGATGGCCGGCAACGTAACCGGCATCGGTAGCTCGGCGTTCGACACCACCCGCGGGCTCGTCTATGCGCAAATGCCCCAAACCGCCGCGGACACCCCGACGCTGCTCGTCGCCAACGCCTACAACCTCAGCGTCGAACAGTCGCTCCAGTTGCCCGAGAACCTGCGCGGGAAAAGCCTGCTCAGCCCGGACGGCAATACGCTCTACGCCGTTTCCGATAGCGGCGTGCTCGTCATGCCGGTCGGCGAATTAAGTCAGCAGCCGCGAGTCATCGCTACCGCCTCCGACCTCCTCTTTGTCAGCCAGCCTTGTTCCCGCACCGTCCAGACGCAGTACTTCTCGGTCGTCGATCCCAGCGGCGGCAACTCCGATTTTCAGATCAGCGGCGCCGCCAATGGCGTCACCGTGACCCCGGCCAACGGCATGACCCCGGCCACGATTCAGGTTTCCGTCGACCCGGCCCGCATGGGAGGCCAGGGCGGCACGGTAACCGCCATGCTCAAACTCAGCAGCAATGCAGCCGTCAATCTTCCCTCCCCCGTGCGCGTCCTGGCGAACAATCACGAACCCGACCAGCGCGGAATGGTTGTCAACGTCCCCGGAACCCTGGTCGATGTCCTCGCCGATCCGGGGCGGAACCGGTTCTACATCCTGCGGCAGAACACCGACGAAGTGCTGGTGTTCGACGGGACCAGCTACGCCCAGATCGGCTCCATGCCGACCTTCAACGTCCCCTCGGGCATGGCGATCACCTATGACCAGCGCTACCTTCTCGTCGCCTGCGCGCGCGCCCAGCTTGTCAGTGTCTTCGACCTGCAGACCCTGCAGACGCTCGACCCCATCCGGTTGCCCTCGGGTTACGAAGCCGTATCGGTCGCCGCCTCCGCCACACGCATTCTGGCCGTCGGCCACTTTTACGACGGGACCACCCGCATCCTCAGCCTGGATGTTCCGAGCCGCACCGGCACCGTGCTGTCCTCGCTCGGCGTCTTCACCAACTCGCTAAACACCGACAGCGTCGTCGCCGCCTCCCCCAACGGCGCCAACATCCTGGTCGCCGGCGCAGACGGAACCGTCATGCTGTACGACGCAACGCAGGATACCTTCGTCGCCTCGCGCAAGGATCTGGCATCCTTATCCGGCTCCTACGCCGCCTCCGATTATCACCAGTACGTCGCGGGAAATTACCTCCTGAATTCCTCCCTGGTTCCGGCCACTCAACTGGAAACCAGCACCGGCACTTCATCCGGCTTTGCCTTCGCCGGCCAGACCGGATTCCGTTCCACGGTCCCCGTGCTGATCACCACCACCGGTGCCGGCTCGCCCTCAACGTCCCCGTCCGGCTCCACCACAACGACCGCCACCACCGTCTCCACCCCAAGCTCGGCGCCGGGAACAATGGAACGAGTTTCCCTTGCGAGCGGGACGGCTGTCGGGCCGTTGGTCAGCTCGGCGCACCTGGCCGAAGCGCCGCTGCTCGGCTCCATCAGCGCCGTCAATCTTTCCGGCTTCACCCGAACCGTCGCCCCGCTCGCCAACCAGCAGGCCATCGTGAGCCTCTCGGTGTCCGGCTTTACCGTCGTGCCCTGGAACTTCGACGCCGGCGTGGCCCAACCCATCATCGCAAGCGTCGTGAACGCCGCTGATGGCAGCCCCGCCCTGGCGCCCGGCGGGCTCGTCAGCGTCTATGGTCAAAACCTCAGCCCCGTGAATCAGGGCTCCACGGAGTTGCCGCTTTCCACCGCCATCGGCGAGAGCTGTCTCCTGGTAAATGGCTTCCCCATGCCCGTGCTTTTCGTCTCCGACACGCAGATCAACGCCCAAATGCCGTTCGAGGCCATCGGCGACGTCACCCTCGTGCTTCATACCGCCGGAGGCGTCAGCGGAAACTATAACCTCCAGGTGCTGCCCGGCGCCCCGGCCGTGTTCCGTTCCGGAACTGCCGGCCCGGTGACAAACATCCCCACCGTAGTCCGCCTCTCCAACAGCCAGCTCGTCACCAACGCGAATCCGATCCACCCCCAGGACCAGCTCTCGATCTACCTCACCGGCCTCGGCGCCACACTTCCCTCGGTAGCCACCGGCCAGCCTGCTCCCTCAAACCCCCTGGCGCTGACCATCGCGCCTCCCCTGGTCACTCTCGGCGGCGTTCAACTGCCCGTCATGTATTCCGGTCTCGCGCCGGGAGAGATCGGCGTCTACCAGATCAACGTCACCGTTCCGCGCGGCGTTCCGGCCGGCATGTCGATCCCGCTCCAGATTTCCCAGGCCGGCGATTCGACTTCCCTCAATGTCCGGGTGCTGAATTAGACTCGTAAACCCACTAACCTTCATGATGAATTGGCGTTCTGGATCGCTCATTCTCCTCCTCGCCGCCGTCCCCTCTGCCGTCGCGCAGAACTGGGAGATAGGCGGCGCGGTGGGAGGCAGCTTTTACACCAGCCAGACGGCGCAGTCCGCCTCCGGTTCGGCAAGCGCCAGCCTCGCCCCCGGCGTCACCGGCAGCGCTTGGCTGGGCAACAACACTGGCGACCACCTCGGAGGCGAACTCCGTTACGACTTCTCCACCGGCAGCCTCAAACTATCCGGCAGCGGAGGCCCGGCCGAGTTCGCCGCCAGAACCCAGGGTTTTCACTACGACTTCCTCTATCACTTCGCTCCCCGCGAAGCGCGCATCCGCCCGTTCGTCATCGGCGGCGGCGGCGTCAAGATCTACAGCGGCACCGGCCAGCAGCAGGCCTATCAGCCCCTCGAACAGATCGCCTTGCTCAGCAAGACAAATCAGGCCACCGGCTTAGTGTCCGTCGGCGCCGGAATCAAGTTCAATCTCTCCGAACGGCTGCAGTTCCGCATCGAAGTCCACGATTACCTGTCGCCGTTCCCCACCAGCGTCATCGCACCCGCGCCCGGCGCCAGGATCTCAGGCTGGTTGCAGCAGTTTGTCCCCGGCTTCGGCCTCGCGTACACGTTCTGACCGGGGCGCCTGCGCTCGTGCGCGCTAGAATCGGGGCGTGAACGAAAGAACGTTTCAAGCCGGCCACGCCCACAAACTCGACGATCCCGCGAGGCTCGAATGGCTCCCTCCGTCCGATGTGCTCGACCGCCTGGCCCTGCAACCCGGCTCGGTCGTCGCCGACATCGGCGCCGGCACCGGGTATTTCGCGATTCCCTTGGCGCGGGCCGTAGGCCCAAACGGCCGCGTCTTCGCCGTCGATTTTCAACCCGCGATGCTCGCTCGCATCCGCGCCAAACTCGACGCCGCCGATGCACCGGCCAACATCGAACTGGTGGAAGGTTCGGCGGACCACACCTCCCTGCCCGAAGCCACCTGCGATCTCGCGTTTTTCGCCAACATCTGGCATGAGGTCGATGACCCGGTGAAGGTGATCGAGGAAGCCTCCCGCTTCCTGAAGCCGGCAGGCCGCTTGGCCATCCTCGATTGGCGCAGCGATCGCAGTTCACCCCCGGGCCCGCCGGACAATCATCGCCTCCCCGCCGCCGCCGTCGCGGAGTCCCTCTCCCGAAACGGCTGGACCGTGGATACGATCCAAAACGTGGGCCACTACAGCTATCTCATTCAAGCCCACCGCGAATAGCCCCTCCCGCGCCGCACGGCCCACCTCCGCCGCCGGAGCCAGCCTGAAACAATCCGCCCGAATCGGCGTATCCTGGAAAAGTACGGAGCGCCGACCATGACACTGCAATGGACGATGGCTCTGGCTCTGGCCCCAGCCTGCCTCCTGCAAGCCGCCGATGCGCCGCCGCGGCCCGGCGTGTTAATCGAGTTGTTCACCAGCGAAGGTTGCTCGAGTTGCCCCCCAGCCGATAGCCTCCTTGAAAGGATCGACCGGATCGGCCAGCAGAACGGCGCCGCCCTGATCGTGTTAAGCGAGCACGTCGATTACTGGAACAGTGATGGGTGGACCGACCCCTACTCCTCGCCCGAATTCAGCAAGCGCCAGCAACGCTACGCGCAGCGGTTCGCCGATCTCGGCGTCTTCACGCCGGAGATGATCGTCAACGGCGAGTCTGCCTTCGTCGGCAGTGACGGCCCGAAGGCCGTCGAGGAAATCCGGAAGGCGATTGCCTCGGCCACCCCCGGCATCGGGATCACCGGCCTGGCCCGCGGCGCCGACGGCAGCGTTAGCTTCCTCCTGACAGCCCACGGCAAGAAGGGAACGCGCGTCATAGTGGCCCTCGCCGATGCGCGCGACACCACCGAAGTCCGCCGCGGCGAGAACGCAGGCCGCACCCTCAGCCATGTCGCCGTCGCCCGCCTGCTTCAAGAGGCCGGCCGCATCGGCAAGGACGGCGTCTACCGGCAGACCGTCAGGCTCGCCGTGCCGCCCGGCGCCGGCAAGGACGGACTCCGCGTCATCGCCTTCGAGTCGCAAGGCGAGGAGGGCAAAGTCCTCGGCGCCGCCGAAGCCACCCTCTAGCCTCTTCATACAAATTCTCGAACCGCCCTCCGCTTCCGTTCAAATATCCACGCGCGCCGGCCCGGAACTCGCCGCCGGAGTGCTTGCAAATACAGGTACTTAAAACATGGCGCTCCAATTGCGTTCTATTCGGGCAGCCATGCCCGTCGTACCCAATTGCATTTCCGAGGTGCCACAGCCATGAGAACAACGCTTGCATTGCTGGCCATAGCAGCGGTTCCGCTCCTTAGTCACGCTCAGGAAAACGGCAGCCCCGCCGCGACCATGAAAAACCTCCAGGCAGCCTACCGCGGCGAAAGCAACGCGCACCAGCGCTACCTCGCCTTCGCCCAAAAGGCAGACGAAGAAGAATACGCCGGTGCCGCCAGCCTCTTCCGCGCCGCCGCGCGCGCCGAGGAGATCCACGCCGCCAATCATGCCGCCGTCATCCGTAAGCTCGGAGGCGTGCCGGATGTGCAGTTGGAGGAGCCCGTCGTAAGATCGACGCGCGAAAACATCGAAGTCGCCATCAAGGGCGAAACCTACGAGCGCGACCAGATGTACCCCGACTTCCTCCGCCAGGCCGACAGCGACGGCAACTCGGAAGCCGAACGGACCTTCACCTTCGCCTTGGCCGCCGAAACCGAACACGCCATACTGTTCCAGAACGCGCTCGACAATCTGGAGAGCTTCAGGGAAGCCAGGGTCTTCTACGTCTGCCCGGTCTGCGGATTCACAGCCAGTGATCCCCAGTTTGAGTCCTGTCCAAGTTGCGCGACCCCCAAAGAGCAGTTCGAGCAGGTGAGGTAGGAGCGATTCCTGTGGCGGCGTTGCCTTCACTCCCGGGTTGGCAGGCACTGCACCCCATCGTGATGCATATCGCGATTCCGGTGCTCGTGCTGGCGCCGCTGTTCATCGTGCTGGCGGTTGTCTGGCGCAAGGCGCCGAGCCTCCCCTTCTTGCGGACGGCGCTGGCCCTCGTCGCCGCCGGCACGATCTTTTTATACGTGGCCGGCGGCAACGCATCGGCGCTCGAAGGTCTCAGCAATACCTCTCTCCGCCTCAGGGTGGTCCTGAACGAACATGTCCAATTGGCCGGGCTCACGCGAACCACCTTCACCGGGCTCACCGTGATCCTCGCGGCGATCGTATTTGCCCCGCGGCGCCTCCGGAATCGACCGGTATGGCCCGCTCCCGCCGCCCTGCCCGTTGTCTACCTCTTGCTCTATGCGGCCGGCATCGTAATTCTCGCCCACACCGCCCGTCAGGGCGCCCAACTATCCCAGGCACTCGACGCCGCGGTCTCCCCACCCGCCTCGCCGCACATCGCCCAGGTGCGCGCTTCCAACGGCCACTGAGCCGGCGGTCAGTCCTTGCTCGCCCGAATGTCAAACTTGCTGAGCTTGTAAGAGAGGTCGCTCCGCGACAGTTGTAGCCGGCGTGCCGCTTCCGCCTGCACGCCATCGCTCGATCGCAGCGCTCTCTGGATCAAACGCTTCTCCACATCGTCCAGGAATTCCCGCAGCGCCAGCGACTCCGGCATCGCGTCGATCCAGGCATACGAACTGTTGCCACCGGGGGCGGCCGGTTGTCCCGTTGCCAGCGGAAAATCCTCCGGCCCAAGCTCCGGCGCCGTCGACAGAATCAGCGCCCGCTCGATCAGATTCCGTAGCTCCCGGATGTTGCCCGGAAATTCGTACCGCCGCAGCTTCTCGATCGCTTTCGCGCTGATCCCCCGCTGCGGCACTTTGAGTTCCTGCGCCACCTGCCGGCAGAACAGCGCGCACAGCCCCGGCAGATCTTCCCGCCGCGCCCGCAGAGGAGGCAGCGCAATCGGCACCACCGCCAACCGGTAGTACAGATCCTGGCGGAACGCCCCGCGCCGCACGTCCTCCGCCAGGTCCCGGTGCGTCGCCACCAGCACCCGTGTATCGACATCCCGCGGCTTGGTCGAACCCAGACGCAGTACCTTCCCCTCCGCCAGAACTCGCAGCAGTTTCGCCTGCGCGGCCGGGGACATCTCGCCCGCTTCATCGAGAAACAGCGTCCCCTCGTGCGCCGCCTCGAACAGCCCGGGACGCGCGCGATCGGCGCCCGTAAATGCCCCCTTCTCGTGGCCAAACAACTCGCTCTCCAGCAGCGTCTCGGTAAACGCCGCGCAGTTGATCGCCAGAAACGGCTTCTGCGCCCGCGGGCTGCTCTTGTGAATCGCCCGCGCCACCAGTTCCTTTCCCGTCCCCGTTTCCCCGGTGATCAGCACCGTCGCGTTCGTCGGAGCCACCCGGCTGATCATCTCCCGGAGCGCCAGAATCGCCGGACTCTCCCCATAGATCTCCGACGATCCCCCCAGCCGGTCCACAGTGAACTTCAGCAGACCGTTTTCCCGCAGCAGGTTCGTGTGTTCACACGCGCGCCGCATCGCCGCCCGCACCGTCTCCGGTTCGAACGGCTTCACAATAAAATCAAACGCACCCCGCCGCATGCTGTCCACCGCAAGCTGCACCGTCGCAAACGCGGTCAGCACCACCACCGAAAGCGCCGGATCCGATTCGCGGGCGAACGCAAGCACGTCGAGTCCCTCCCCGTCGGGCATCTTCTGATCCGTAATCACCGCGTCGAACTGCGTCGCTGCCAGCGCGGCCTTCGCTTCGGTCACGCCGCCCGCCTCCGACACGATGTGGTGCTCCTGGAGGAGGTTCGCCGCAAGAATGCGGCGCAGATTGCGCTCGTCGTCGACAACCAAAATTCTACCCACGGTTCTCCTTCGCCTCCGCCGCTGCGGGAAATGTCGCGCGGAACGCTATCACTTCTGGTTCATTCCGGGCCAGGACCACGTCCCCGCCATGGCTGCGCGCAATGCTGCGCGCAATCGCCAAACCGAGCCCGGTGCCATACGGCTTCGTCGTGAAAAAAGGTTCGAAAATCTGCTGCACGGCGCTCTCCGGAATCGGTCCGTTCGCGTTCTCGATCTCCACCCTCACTTCGCCGTTCTCCGCAATCCCGCGCAGCGTTACCGTGTCGCCCTCCCGCGACCCGTCAATCGCGTTCATCACCAGGTTCAGCAACGCCTGGTGTACCTGCCCGCTGTCCATCTCCGCCGGCAGCCTCCCGCATGGCTCCAGTTCAATCCCAACCGAACGGCTCGCCGCCCGCGGCCGGCAGATGTCGGCCACATAGGCGATCGAATCCGCCAGATCGGCCGGCTCTTTCGACGGAGGTTTCGGCCGCGCGTACCGGAGAAAGTCCGTCGTCAGCTTCTCCAGCCGCGAGGCCTCCCGCGCGGCAATCTCAAACATCTCGTTGCGCTCCGGCTCGGTCAGCCCTTCCCGTGTGGCAGTCGCCAACGCGCACGACACCATCGCCACGGGGTTGCGAATCTCATGCGCAATCGCGCTCGACAGCCGCCCCATGGCGGCCAGTTTCTCCTCCGCCAGCAGCTTCTCCTTGGCTTGGTCGAGTTCCGTCAGACTCGCTTGCAGTTCACCGTGCCTGTCCCTCAGATGGTTCACCAGAATCCATACCAGAACCCCGACCATCGAGTAAATCGCCGCGATCGTCGCCGCCTCAATGTACTCGACCACGTCCGCCGGAGGATGCAGCCGAAAGTAATTCCACACCCAGAACAGAAGCAGTAAGTCGCTCAAGACAACCACAAATACCGCCGCCCGAAGCGATAACCGGAATGAGCTCTGGACGATCGGAACCGCAAGTAACGTGAAGTACTGTATGTCTTGCCGGTAAGAAAGCGTCGCCAGCGCGAAAGCCAGCGTCATACTCAAACCAATCGACATCCACGTAAGCGCCACCATGCCGCTGGCCGAAAGCCTCTCCACCCCTTGCAGCCACATGAGTTCGATCACATTCGCCAGGAAACCTGCTGTCAGAACCGCAACCAGGATCGCAGGAGGGACGCCCAAATAAGACGAAAATAGCGTATGGCTCAGCAGCAGCGCAGCCAGGACAAATAAGTTGACGATTAGGAACCCCGTCTCTTGGCGCCGGAAGGAGCAAAGATCCGGCGCCAGGAGCGATGATTCCCGAACTAGCCTCCGAAACACGTCCGCCATCAGCATAGCAGGCTCGGATACGGCCAAAGTAACCGCGCCCGCTCATACTCCACAGCGTGCGGCTTCCTCTTGCGCCGGGAACCTCTCTTCAGTCTTCAACCTTCAGCTTTCCCGACAACCGCTCGTACGTCTGCTTCGCGTTACCATACTCCACGTAGTCGCGGATGAGCGTCTCAAGGTCCTTCGCCAGAGCCAGGTTCGCCTTCGCAAGGTCCTTCATCTCCGGCATGTGAACCCGGTTCTGATTCTCGTTCAGATGCTTGATCGTTCGCTCCGTATTGGAAGCCAGTTCCCGCAGCAGCGGTTCGATCTGCTCGATAGCGCTCTTTTGCCACGGATCAGCCACGGCCTCCGCTTCCCGCATGTCGGTCAGCAGTTTCCCCGTAGCGTTGACGTGCTCCTTGATCATCTCGATCTTCTCGCCGTAGGTCTGCCACGCCTTCGAAGAGCGCGTAATCGACACCAGCTCATCGGAGTCGTTTCTGAGCTGCACAGCCTCTGCCTTCGCTTCGGAGAGCAGCTTCGATATCCGCTCCCCGTCCGCCTGTTGCGCCCGCATCACGGCAGGCGTCAACAGGCAGCCCGCTGCCAGGAGCGCCAGATTTAGCCCACTGGTGAGTGAGCGAAGTGGTCTCATGTGGTCCTCTCTTCCTGGAGGGCGACACAATGGTGCCAGCCGTCCGGCTAGCTGTACCGCAATCCGCCTGCCGCAAGGACGAGGAACTCTTGCCGTTGAAAATACAAGATTTACGCTAAGACACCCCGGCCCGGCGTCCAAATCCTTGTACGCACCCCGCGCCCCTGGTTCATAGTTTCACACCCCCAAAGTGTGATTAGGCATACCTATCCATTCCCGTCGTTTTCGTGGCCCATTCCCCGGTTTCGGCTCGAGCTGTCAAACCGTTTGAACGCACCTGGCAGCCGTGTTCAACGGTTTGTACGCCCAGCCAGCCGCTGGAGCAGTTCAAATCCCTGAAAATCCCGACGGATGACGGGGATGGCAGCTAAGTTGCTTCCCTTGTTTCCGCGTTCCACGTAGGACGCATGGGAAACCGTGACCGTCAGAGACTCGATTAGCAGCCCGGCCGTGATCTGTTCGCCGGAAACCAGACAGGTCATCGGAGCGCTGCGCTCGGTTACGGCTCACACGCAGCACGAGAAGGCCCGGCCTTCGGCTCAGGAAACTCTGGCCGAAGCCAGCCAGCATTGCGTGCCGTTGTGGGAGGCGCCGGGCAAGAACGAGTCCCCTCACGCCATCGCCAGAATCCTGCTGCCCATCGATTTCTCCCCGCGTTCTTGGCAAGCCGCAAACCAGGCTGCCGAACTGGCGCGGCATTTTCGTTCCACCGTCACCCTCCTTCACGTGATGGAAGAGCACAAACTCTCCCACTCGCCGTCGTGCGCGGGCGGACGCGGCGCCCTCGTACCGGCAACGGCATGCCACCCAACCAGGCGACAGTCGCTCGATCGAAATTGGTCCCCGCTGCTTGACGGTGTCACGGCGCGGACTGTCCTTCAGTACGGTCCCGACGTCGCGGCCGCGATCGCCGAATGCGCCGCCAGGGAACACTCGGACCTCATTCTCATGCCGACATGCGGAACCAGTCCCTTCCGGAAACTGATCCTCGGCTCCGTCGCCGAGCGCGTCCTGCAAACGGCTCCGTGTCCGGTCTGGACCTGCGCTCACCTCGAGCACCGTGTCGGTCCCCTGCGAATGCACCTCCGCCGCATCGTTTGCGCCGTGGACCGGGATGCACGGGCGCTCGAGGTCCTCGGCTGGGTACGCCGGTTGACCCGGAATCTTCGTGCCTCGGTTACTGTGGTCCACGCCATCCCACCCGGCGAGCGGCTCGCCGCAGGCGCCCGCTGGGCCGCCGAATTGCGGCGCGAAGCGCGAGAAGCGCTTCAGCGGCGAGTCGATGAATTCGGTTTGCGCGCCGGCGTTCACGTCGAAACCGGCGAGGTGCCCTCCGTCGTCGCATCGGCGGCCGAAAACGTAAACGCGGACTTGCTCGTCATCGGGCGAGGTACCGACAGTTCCTCCTTCGGGGCGCTGTTGACCAACTCCTATTCCCTGATCCGGCAGTCTCACTGCCCCGTGGTCAGCGTATAAATGTGGACAATCCCTCAGCCCTCGGCTGGGGGACAGGGTGGAGGGCAAACCCGGGCGGCGATCGATTTGGCGATCGCCGCCCCGTGGAATCTCCCGTTCTCAATAAAAATCTCGTTCGTGTGCATCCCCGCCACAATCACACCCGCTAGGTACACGCCCGGCCGGTCGCTCTCCAGTGTCTCCGGATTCGTCCGCGGCCGCTGCGTCTTGGCATCCAGCACGATCCCGTTCTCGGAAAGAAACTCCAGGTCCGGGCGGTAGCCCGTCATCGCGAACACAAAATCGTTCTTCAGCCGGACTTCCCCCTCCGGCGTCGAAAGCACCACTTCCTTCGGCAGAATTTCCCGCACCGTCGTGTTGAAATACGCCCGGATCTCACCGTTCTTGATCCGGTTCTCAATGTTCGGCTTGATCCAGTACTTGATCTTGTCCGACAGCCGGGCCCCGCGATGCACCAGCGTCACCCGCGCCCCCGTCCAGTGCAACTCCAGCGCCGCAATCGCCGCCGAATTCTTCGCCCCAACCACAAGCACGTCGTGGTTGTAATACGGATGCGCTTCCTTGTAGTAATGAATGACCTTGTCTAAGTCCTCGCCCGGCACGTTCAGCAGGTTCGGTACGTCATAGTAGCCCGTCGCCACGATCACCTTCCGGCACCCATACCGCCCCTTGTCCGTCACCACCGTGAAGTTATCGTCCGCACCCTCGATTGCCAGCACCAGTTCGTACTGGTGAATGTCGAGCTTGTAGTGCTCGGCCACGCGCCGGTAGTATTTCAGCGCCTCCGTCCGCCCCGGCTTCTCGTTCAGCGACGTCATCGGCAGCCCGCCGATCTCCAGCAACTCCGGCGTGGTGAAAAACACCATGTTCGTCGGATAGTGGTACAGCGAGTTCACCACGCAACCCTTGTCGATGATCAGCGCCTTCAACCCCACCCGCCCGATCTCAATCCCGCACGCAAGCCCCGTCGGCCCCGCGCCGATAATTACAACGTCAGAAGAAACAGGCATGTCGAATGAGAAGTCCCTACCCCAAGCACCGAATACCCTTCAGTGTAACGTAGGCCTTCGCGCGCCATTCCCCGCTCCACTGTGAGATCCTGACGCACATAGCCTCTCGGCATTCGCACCGCTTCCATGGAGTCCACCAGCCACGCCGCCAACCTCGACTGCCTCCGCGCTTTCGCCGTCCTGGCTGTTGCCGGCTACCACGGGTACAACTGGCACGCACACATGCACTCGGAGATCGTCTTAGTCCCCCCGGGAGGCATCTTTGGACAAGCCGGCGTTCTCGCATTCTTTGTGCACACCAGCCTCGTGCTCATGCAATCTCTGCACCGCATCGCCCCTCCCCGACGGTCGCTGCAGTTCTACATCCGCCGCGCTTTCCGGATCTATCCGTTGTCAGCGTTCACGGTTCTCACCGTCTTGCTTCTCAAAATCCCCGCCGCACCCGAGATCGGGCAACCCTATCACCCGTTCACACCCACCGCAATCGCCGCAAACCTCCTCCTCATCCAGAACGTCGTTTCCCACTCTTTGGTCCTGAATCCACTCTGGAGTCTGCCCTTTGAAGCCCAGATGTACCTGGTCCTGCCGTTCCTCTTCCTCGTCGCGGTAAAACCCCGATCGGGCAGAACAATCCTCGCGCTTTGGTTCTTGTCTCTATTGCTTGGAATTCTCTTGCGCCTCTGGACGGGCGACGCGAACCTGTTCACCTACGTCCCCTGCTTCCTCGGTGGCGTCTACGCCTATGCCTCACGGTCAGACCGCAGGCCGGAGATCCCAGCGGTATTCTGGCCCGTCGCGCTTCTCCTGTGGTTCCGAATGGTCGCTCAGCTCTTGGGCATTCCCTCGCGGGAGATCCCCGTCCAGGGCATCGCCTGCCTCGCCCTCGGAGCCGCCATCCCCCTCTTTGAAGACTCCCGCTCCCGCACTTTCAACGCCATCACCGCCACAATCGCCAAATACTCCTACGGAATCTACCTCTGCCACATTCCCGTCCTCTGGGCCCTCCATCGCGTCTGGACCCCGCAACACGAATTCCTCGGCTACGTCCTCTGGGCCTGCGGCACCGCCCTCACCTCGGAGATCG
>JAKAJI010000062.1 GCA_021813825.1 Acidobacteriota bacterium
GGTGAGCAGGAGCGCCGTGTCTCCGCTCAACGGGTACGGGGCCTGTACGAGACCTTTCCCAAATGTCTTTTCCCCCAGGATCCAGGCCCGGTCGTGGTCCTGCAGAGCGCCCGAGACAATCTCCGCGGCCGAGGCGGTTCCACGGTCCACGAGAACAACCATCGGGTATTCTGCCCCCTGTTCGCCGTGGCGCGCGACAAATTTCACTTCCGCCGAGGCACGCCCGTGATGCGAAACAATCGATTGACCCTTGCGCAAGAAATGATCGCAGACCGCTACCGCCTCCTGCAGAATGCCGCCTGGATTACCCCGCAGGTCCAAAATCAGGCCGTGGACGGAGCTTTCCCCGAGACGGTTCAGCGCCTGTTCCAGTTCTCGCCCGGTGTTTTCGTTGAATGCGTCGATCTTAACGTATGCGATGTCGGGCTTCAGCCAGAAGGCGTAGCTGACGCTGTTGCGCGGAACCTCGGCGCGCACCAGGTGAATCCAGAGCGGGTCCGTAACGCCATAACGCTTCACTTCGACCGAGACCGGAGTGCCGCGTGGACCTTTGAGCAGCGCCGAGACTCCTTCGACATCGAGTTTCTCCGTCGAGTGATCGTCTACGGCTACAATGTTGTCCCCCGGCCGCAGTCCGCCGCGAAAGGCCGGCGAACCTTCAAACGGGTAAATCACCAGCGCCTTGCCCTCCGGTTCGCCGACCATCATGCCGACGCCGTAGTAGTGGCCGCTCTGGTCCTCACGCAGGCGGCGGTAAGCCTCGGGATCCAGAAAATTCGAGTGCGGATCGAGCGTGTGGAGCATCGAGGGGATCGCACCGTCGTAGATGGTGGTATCAGGACTGATTTTGGTGGCAAAATTCGTCTCCACCAGGTTCAGAACTTCGGTAAACTTCCGCAGGGAAGCGGCAACATCGTCGCGGGATGGCTGTCCGGCGGCGAAAGGAAGCGGGAGGAGGCCCCAAAGGCACAAAACTGCTATCACCTGGGGCTTGAAAATGCGCATGGCGCGAACACCTCGATGTTCGTATCGTAGCAGGTGTTCCGAGCCCCAAAGGCCAAGGGGTGGGCACAAAGCCCTTTATGCGATGTCGGGAAGGAGCACGCGCCCCGGTCGCCCCGCCGCGTCCATGACCGCCTCCGCGGCGAGATAGCCGCTGCGCACTGCGCCTTCCATTGTGGCAGGCCATCCAGAACGCGTCCAGTCCCCGGCGAGCACGAGATTCGGGATACCTGTCTTGCTCAAGGGGCGCTTTCCTTCAAGACCGGGCACGGCGGAGAACGTCGCGCGCACCTCCTTAACGACATGCGCGTTTTCGAGTTCGGCCTGGGCAACCGCGGGGAAAAATTCGGTTAGCTCGGAAACAGCGAGGCGAATGATATCCTCCCGCCGGGTTTCCACCAGGCTGCGTGAGGCGCTGACGACAAGTTGCAGGTAGCGGCCGCGGTCTTTGTTGAACATCCACTGGATGGTGCGGTCGAGCAGTGCGGCGTGCGGCAGCGTTGTCACTTCGCGATCAAACCAGAGATGAATGCCGGTGATCGGCGAGTGCGAGAACGCCCCAAAGTCAAGGCCGAGATCCGGCAGCAGCGTGCCCGCTCGTTCTACAGGCACGGCGGAGACGTAGTAATCCGCAGCGCGGCGCTCGCCTCGCACTAAGACCGCATTCACGCGCCCGTCATGGACTTCTAACCCCTCTACCGGCGTGCGGAAGTGCAAACGCACGCGCGGCAGGCGATCCCATGCCTTCGCCCCATATAACTCACCGAGGGGAACACGCGGAACGCCCATTTCATAGGAGTTCGAGCTCGCCAGAAAGCCCAACCAGAAAACCTGAAAGCCATGTAGCGCGGCCATGCGTTCCGGCTCTTCGTTGATCGCGCTCACCAGCACCTGGTCCCAAAAGCGGCGCATGGCGAGCGGGGTTTGTTTCTTTTCAAGCAGCCATTCGCGCATGGTGATGCGATCGAGATCCGTACGTCGCGTTCGCTCCCGGCGTAGCGCCAGAAGACCACGCGCGATGGCGATGCGGTCCCTCAGTCCGAGACTGTTGAGTTTGAGGAAGCTACCGGTAAAGTGGAGCGGAGGAGGAAGCGCGCCGGCCCGCAGCCAGGACCTGCGGCCGCCCGGCTCGATGAAAACGAACTCGCGGTAGAACTCGATCTGGTCCTCGACTCCCATGCGCCGGTAGAAGTCGAGCAGATTGACGCAGCAGCGCAGCAGGATGTGCTGGCAGTTGTCGATGGTTCCGGTGTCCCCGGGCAGCACATACGACGTGGCGCGACCACCGGCGAACGGCCGGCTTTCAAAAACGTCGACGTCAAATCCCGCCTCGCCAAGCGCCGCTGCCGAAGCCAAGCCGGCCAGACCGCCACCGATGACGATGACCGAGGGCATTCCGGGCTAGCGCGCCGCCGCGGTAGACAGACGCGCTACCGCGTTCTCGATCAACCACAAGCCGCAGTCGCCATCGAGAGTCAAAATCGATTCGGGATGAAACTGAACCGCCTCGATCGGCAGTTCCCGATGGCGTAGGCCCATAATGACGCCATCTTCGCTTTCCGCGGTCACCTCGAGGCACGCCGGAAAAGTTTCGCGGCGCGCAAACAGCGAGTGATACCGCCCAACGCGGAAGCGCTCCGGCAAACCCTCGAACACCCCAACGCCGAAGTGCGTGACCTGCGATGGTTTGCCGTGCATCGGATAGTCCAGCACGCCGAGCGTCCCCCCGAATGCTTCGACCACGCCCTGAAGCCCAAGGCACACGCCGAACACCGGGATCCCCTCGCGCGCCGCAAACCGCACCAACTCCGGCACGCCGAAGTCTTCCGGACGCCCCGGACCCGGCGAAATGAGGATCAGATGCGGCGCCAGTTCGAGAATTTTCTCGTGCGGAACGCCAGCGCGGTAGGTGACCACCTCGGCGCCGGTCTGTCGCGCGTAATTGCCGAGCGTGTGGATGAAACAGTCGTCGTTGTCGACCAGCAGCATACGGACGCCGTGACCGCGCTCCGTTTTGACGCCCGCCGGACGAGTGTCCTCCGGTGCCGGCCGCAACGCACGGAAAAAGCCTGTTGCCTTCATCCGCGTCTCCTGCTCCTCGAGTTCCGGAACGGAGTCGTATAGCAGAGTTGCGCCTACCGGATAGCGCGCCACCCCGTCCGACAGGTGGACGGTGCGGATCAGGATGCCCGTATTAATGTCACCGTTCATCGACAGCATCCCCACTGCCCCGCCATACCAGCCCCGTGCATTCTTCTCGATGTCCTCGATGGCCTGCGCCGCCGCCTTCTTCGGCGCGCCGATCATCGTCACGGCCCACATGTGGGTCAGAAACGCATCAAGCGAATCGAAGCCCTGCGCAAGCGTCCCCTCGACGTGGTCCACTGTATGGAACACACCTGCGTACGACTCGATCAGCCGCCGGCCGATCACCCGCACCGACCCCGGAACACAAACACGGGATTTGTCGTTGCGGTCGACATCGGTGCACATCGTTAGCTCGCTCTCTTCTTTGGCCGAGTCCAGCAGCGCGCGGATGTTATCCGCGTCACGAAGCGGATCCCCCGTGCGGCGCGCCGTGCCGGAAATTGGACAGGTCTCGATCCGGGAACCCTCGATTCGGACGAACATCTCCGGGGAAGCGCCCACCAGTTGCTCGCGGCCGAACTGCAGGTAGAATTCGTACGGGCTGGGGCTGGCCTTCTGAATGCGCCGGAACAACGCCGCCGGACTATCGGTGTAGCTTGCCTGGAACGTCTGCCGCAGCACCACCTCGTAGTAATCGCCACGCCGCATCCCTTGCCGGACCTTCTCCACGCCCGCCATGTACTCCTCCGGCGTGTGATCAGAAACGATCGGCGTCTCCTCGCGTGCCTTTGGCTTCGGCACCGCTTTCCCGTCGCGAGGGAGGCCGGATGTCGACACACCAGAGCCCTCAAACTCGTACCGAACACGCTCGATCTGCTCTTTCTTGCGATCCATGTAGTAAATGTCGTCGCAGAAAAACAAGTGCAGATCGCGCCGGCCGTCACGTGGCAGCCGCAACTGGATCGGATCGAACTGAAAGAGCAGGTCGAACCCGAAGGCACCAACCAAGGCGAGGCGATTGTCTTCCGGGTTGGCGAATTCCGCCCGGAACGTCCGAAGAATGGAAAACACCGAGGGCTGCTTGCTTCGCTCCTCTTCCGGGAAAATGCCCTCAAGCGGCCGCAATCGCCCAACAAGCCGCCCTTCCCGCGCGCTGAATTCTTCCCAATGCGGATGTCCGCCAAGTACGGGAGTCAGCATTGTCACGAGCGCCTCGCCCCGCCGGTTCAGCGGACAAAACTCCACGACGCGCCCCTGTGAAAAGACCTCCAACGGAGGGCACACCGATGCGATATCCCAGCGAGAGTACCGCCCAGGATACTCATAGCCTGATGACAGGTAGAACCCCCGGCGTTTGTCGAGACGATCGAGCAGATGCCCGACGCCCTTCTGGAAGCCCACCTTGGAAGTGGTGCGCTTTACGGAAATGCCGTGTGGAGTCGTGTAGCGAAGCAATGCCATGACAAGGGCGTGTTAGCTGCTGGCCGTTCCGATGACGATGAGCGAAATCATTTCCTTCCCCAACAGCCCGTTCACTACCCAATCCGTGTCGCCGGATTGGGACAGGCCGGGTTTCGTCCCGTCGTCGGATTTCCAACAGCTTAGCACCGCCGGGTGGGGCGTGCCGGAGGCCTTTTTGCTCATCGCCACCAAAGCATCGAAGTTGGGTGTCGAAGCGGGGTCGCTGTCGTTGGCTGCCGGCACGAGCAGCAGAAAGTCGCGCTGCGGCGCCACACCCTGATGATCGCCGTTTACCGGATAGTTGCTGTATCGCAGCGTGTATACACCCGGCTTGATGGTCTGTCCCCGGCGATCGGAGTAATTCCCGCTCACTCGCAACGCACCCACCAAAGCACCTTGCGGAATGTTTGGCAGGGTGACGTCGGACTCAGTCGACTTCGGCCCCGTAGGCTCAGTCGCGCAAAACCAGACTTCCACAGTGACTCCGTTGCCCGACACCTTCACACCCTGCTGCTGCATGGCGCTGCGAACGCCGGCAGCCAACTCCGCCGGAGGCGCACCCGCCGGCTCCGCCTTGTATTGACCAAAAATTAGGCCAGCCGAGAATATTACGGCCGACACCAGTCTCGTCGCATTCCTCATAGTTCTATCCTATCGACTTAAGGACGCGGCCCGGCCACCCGGTGATTCTTCAGGGTTGAGAGAGCATGGGCTTCAACGCCTGGTCGATCGCGTCATCGGTGAGTTCGGGAACCGAAATGTTCCGGTAGAGATTCCAGTGCTCGGTATGCCGCACGGACGCATTCGGCGCCAGCGTCGCCATCGGTCCGAGCGTTTCGATTTCCAGAATGTCCGGATCGGAGTAGGTTTCCACCGAGCAGCCGTAATCCGGATAGGTTCGCGCCGGATAGGCGTGGGTGCGTTTCACGAACAGATCGGAACCAAGCAGATAGGCGGCGAAGGTGTTGGTGTTGAAAATTCCGGTCTTTTGCGGGTTCGTCGCCTTCGGATCCTGCTTCAGCGTAATGTACTTTTCCAGGATCTTCCAGCGGGGATCAGTGAAATTCGTGAAGCCCCACATGGTCAGGGGGTTCGTGGGCAACAGGTAGTCTTCATGACGCCGCCTTGGGGGAAATGCAAGGATGGCCATGCCCGTCTGCGCCATCTGCGTCAGGGCCCAGGGAGCCATCTTTCGCGCCTTCGCCCCTTTGTTGGTGATCGTGTGCAGCACGGTGACGCTGGTGCCAGCCGGAGCCATCGTGATCACCATCTGCTTTTGCAGACCGGTTTCTTTCTCGACCGGTCCGGTCACCGTGACCGAGTTGCCCTTCACCTCCGCCTCGCACGGGGAGTTGTCGAGCGCGTACGTATCCGGCATGACCTCCGGCGCCGCCCACAGGCGGTGGCCGCCCCGCGACTGCCATGTCGTTTCGCCGCTCTTGCCGAGCATCGCCGGGACCTCGAGAAACATGTTCTTGTCACCCACAAACCCGTAGTGCATGATCCGCGGTCCGATATCGGAGACGACAATCACCTCGACCGTTCCGTTGGTCATGCGATAGCTGTTCTTCCAGCCGTGATAGTCGATCTTTTCGATCTTGACCGCCGCGGAGGCGAAAAATGAAGTGGCGATAAGGCACGTCAGAGCAGACAGGGTCTTGGACATTGCCCCACATTATACTAACCACCCCACCTCGCCGGATCCGCGTGGTATTCTTTCCACCACCATGCGCGTTCAAACCTCAGTTCTCGCGATCCTGTTGCTCAGCAGCGCTTTTGCCCAGAGCCCACTGACGCCCGGAGTGCGCCCTTTTCTCGTTGTGGACTCCCCCGTGGTCGCGTTGGAGCACGTGCGTGTCATCGACGGCACTGGCGCCGCGCCGCTGGAGGACCAGACGCTCGTCCTGCGCGGCGGCCGCATCGAGTCCATCACCCCCTCCTCCCGGGCGCGCGTCCCCGCGGAGGCCAAGCGGCTCGACCTCACGAACCACACTGTCATCCCCGGACTCGTCGGCATGCATGAGCACATGTTCTATCCTTCCGGCGGGCGGATTCCCATTTACACGGAGGAGGCCTTCAGCTTCCCTCGCTTGTACCTGGCCAGCGGTGTGACGACAGCCCGTACCGGGGGAACGCTCGAGCCGTACACCGACTTGAGCCTGAAGAAACTCATCGACGCGGGCGCGATGCCCGGACCGAAAATGTACGTCACCGTCGGCTACCTGGAGGGCAAAGGCAGTTTTACGCCGCAGATGCTAGAGCTTACGGGCCCGGACGACGCTCGCCGCTTCGTTGAATACTGGGCCAGTACAGGGGCGCAGTCGTTCAAGGCCTACATGCACATCACCCGGGCCGAACTCGAAGCCGCCCTCACCGCCGCCCACGCGCGGGGACTAAAGCTCACCGGCCATCTCTGTTCAATTGGTTTCCGCGAAGCGGCAGCACTCGGCATCGACAATCTCGAACACGGCATTGTCGTGGATACCGAGTTCATGGACGGGAAGAAACCGGACGTCTGTCCCGGATTCGGCCCGGGGGCCGCGGATCTCGAAAAGCTCGACGTGCAATCGGCGCCCGTCCAGGAAATGATTCGCGATCTCGTCCGTCACCGGGTTGCGATCACCTCGACGCTCGCGGTGTTTGAGGACGCTCCCCCGCTCGAGCGGCGCTTCTCTGATGCCCTATCACCCGACGCCCTACGCAGTTACCTTACGGGACGCGACATGCTTCCCGAAGCTGTCCTCAAGCTGAGTGCGCTACGTATCCGCCGCGAAGTCGAATTCGAGCGAGCTTTCGTCAAAGCCGGCGGCCTCCTGCAAGCTGGCTGCGACCCGACGGGGAACGGAAGCGCCCTGGCGGGTTTCGGTGACCAGCGGAACATCGAACTTCTCGTTCAGGGCGGATTCACGCCCGTCGAGGCGATCCGTATCGCTACATTGAACGGCGCCCGATTCCTCGGCATCGACCGCGATACCGGCTCGATCGCCACCGGCAAGGCCGCCGATCTCGTCGTGATCGACGGCAACCCCGAGGCCCGGATCGCCGACATCAAGAAGGTCACCATGGTCTTCAAAGATGGCGCCGGTTATGATCCCGAAAGATTACTTGCCTCGATTCGCGGCGAAACAGGCCCCCACTAAGAAATCCGGCGGCAAGGCCCGTTGGCCGAAAAGATGCAAAGAATTTAATGTGCGGTGACGAAATCACCGCAGCCGGACTTGCGTTTAGTCAAACAGGGAGCCTGAGAGAAGTGAAACCTACACGTTTGCTCACGATCGCTGCGTTGACCGGCATGGTGGTTTTCGGCCAGGACGACCCGCCCAGCCGGGCCGCGCGCCTGAATTACATGACGGGGCCAGTGTCGTTTCAACCCGCCGGCGTCACCGATTGGGTGGATGCCGTGATCAACCGCCCCCTCACGACGGGTGACCATCTCTGGGTCAGCGACAACGGCCGCGCCGAACTGCACATCGGCTCGACAGCACTGCGGCTGGGTTCGAATACCGCGTTTCAGTTCCTCAATCTGAATGATCAGACTGTTCAGATCAGCCTCACGGAAGGCACGCTGACGATCCGTTTACGCTACCTCGGCGAAAATCAGGTGTTTGAGGTCGACACACCGAACATGGCTTTTAGCCTTCTCCGTCCTGGCGAGTACCGGATTGACGCCAACCCCGATAACCAGACTACGCGGGTAACCGTCCGCCAAGGCCAGGGCGAGGTGACGACCGTGTCCCAAGCGCTGAACGTTCCACCTTTCCAGCAGGCCGTGGTCGTCGGTGACGAACAGGTGAGCGCGAATCTGCAGCCCGCGCCAGAACTCGACGGCTGGGACAATTGGTGCCGAAACCGGGACCGTCGCGAGGACCAGGCCATGTCGCGGCGGTACGTCTCGCCGGAAGTGACCGGCTACGAAGACCTCGACGCCTACGGTCACTGGACGGTGATGCCTCCCTACGGGCCGATGTGGATCCCGGCCGGTGTGCCGATCGGTTGGGCACCCTACCACTTCGGTCACTGGGTTTGGATCGCGCCGTGGGGCTGGACATGGGTGGATGATGCCCCATGGGGCTTCGCGCCGTTTCATTACGGGCGCTGGGCATTCGCGGGAGGTATGTGGGGCTGGTGCCCAGGCCCGATCGCGGTCCGGCCGTTCTACGCGCCGGCGCTGGTAGCCTGGGTCGGCGGACCGCGTTTCGGCGCCGGCTTGTCGTTCGGCGTGGGAGGCGGAGTAGGTTGGTTCGCGCTGGGCTTCGGTGAGCCGTTTGTACCGGCTTACGCCGTGTCGCCTGGTTACTTCAATCGCGTGAACGTAAACAATACGGTGATCAACCGCAACATAAACATTACCAACGTCTATAACAACGTCTACGTGAACAATAGCTCCGTCACCAACCTCCGCTACGCCAATCAGAACGTCCAAGGCGCCGTGGCGGCGATGCCGCGGGCCGCATTCGCCAATGGCACGCCGGTCCGCCAGGGTGGAATGGTCGTTCCCGCGGCGCAGGCACGAAACTATTCTCCTGTGGCGACGCCGCCCGTGGCGCCGCAGCGAGCGGCGGTTCTCGGTCCGCGCGCCGGAACGGCCGCTTTCGCGCCACGCCCTCCCGCCAGTGTCATAAATCGGCCGGTCGTGGCGCGTAACACACCTCCGCCGGCGCCGGTGCCATTCGAGCGCCAGCAATCCGCACTCCGGCAGAATCCCGGACGTCCGGTACCGCCCTCGGCTCTTCGCAGCATGCAGACAGAGGCACCGGCGCGTCCACAGGTTCGGATGGCGGCGCCAGCCCGTCCAGCCCCGGGCCAGGCTCCCGCCGGTGGTTGGCGGACGTTCTCTGGAGAACGGGCACAGCCCCCGGGACGCCCTCCGGCAACCGCACAGCCCAGGACGACGCCCACGGAGCAGCAGCAACCGCGCCAGGGCGGATGGACGCAGCCTTCCCGGCCGCCCGCGGGCGAGCGCCCCGCACAGGTGGAACGCCGTGCTCCAGCCGAACGCCCCCGCGAAGGCCAACGGCCGGCAGAAAAAGGAGAGCACCGGCAGCGGCCCGAAAAGGAACCACCGAAGTAGCCGGACAGGCGGCGGGCCGTCCGTTATCGAGCGGGAACCGCCAGCATACTTCCCGAAACCGGCCCGCGATAGACGAGCCTCAGCCCCATCTGGCTCAACAACCCCACGTCGTGGGGCACGATCATGTAATAGTCGTACCCCAGCTCGGGCGGACGCCGCTCCACCGCCATCCACTGCCAGTTATTCTTGACCATGTAGTAGGCCATCGCTTCGCTCAACTCCCACGATCCGCCTACACGAACGGTATTGGCGCCGGCGTTCCTGTGTGCCGCGATGTAGCGGCTCATGTCCCGCGTGTCGGCGTCGTACTCCCAGACCCAGAACATGCGCGTGTTAAAGGCCAGTACGAACTGAACCAGCAGGATCGCCGAGAGCGCGTACACGGCCTTGGTCGCGGTTTTATGCAGACGCGCCAACCCGATCAGGCCAAGACAAACCAGCGGCGCAAAGTAAATCCCCGTTCGGTCCGCCGGGTACGGACGGTCTAGAACATAGTGCATCAGCACGAGTGCGACGGAAGCGAAAACCAGCGGGACGCTCACGAGCAGTAGGAGACGGTCCTTCTTCCGCCATCCGGCGGCAAATGCGGCCACAACGATCCCGGGTGCCACCACGAAGGCGACCGCGTCGCGCCACAAGTCCGCTACACGCCCGTAGCGCAGCGGGCCCGAATGCTCAAGTGCGACCAGCGCCATATTCCTCAGGCTTTCCGCGATGGAGTGAGCGCCGACATAAAACAATTCAAGCTTCATTTGCTCAATTGGCGCGGCCTCCAAATACAACAGCCCTACCACCGCCATCGGGGTAACAAGCCAGACCCAGAGCGGCCATGCCTTGCGCCGCTGCGGGCGCTTCCGCTTGGAGTGTTTGCCTGCCGCTTTCGCCGGAGCGGGCTCGATCCTGGGAAGCAGGTATACGGCGATGCCGGCCACGCCAAGCACCGGAAGCAGGAAGACCAGGTTTGCCGTTACCGAAAGCCCCAGGGCCGCGCCGGCGAGCACCAACTTCTTCCGCGGCGTCGAAGCCAGGGCCAGCGATTCATAAAGCATGGTGAGGGCGAATATCATCAGCGCCAGGGCTATTCCGTAGCCCCGCGCCGCGACCATGAAATCCAGTGTGAACGGGTTCAGTGACATCAGGGCCACGGCAAGCGGGAACAATGCCGTCTCGCCAAAAGCAGCCAGCGAGAGCCGGTATATCGACACGAAGTAGAGCGCGGCGCCGGCCAGCGCCGGCAGCCGCAGCGCCAACTCGGAGTCGCCAAAAATCGAGGCCGAGAGGCGCATGAGCAGAGTGTTCAGGAAGTGATGGTTCGGGTCGTAGGACTCGAAAATGGCTTCCGCTGGGCCGGCGATATACAGCCGGAACGTCAGCGCCTCATCATGAACGAAAGATTGGGTGGCGGCGCGATAAACGCATACGGCGAAGAGCCCGGCCAGTAGAATTTTGACGCCCAGCCTCATGCACGCGATTGTAGCCAGCGCTTGGATGGCAACTCTTGCGGAGCTGTGCAGTCAGTTTCCGTCGCCCGGCAGCATCCGGGCCTCGCCCTTGTACTCGTGGCAGTTCTGAAACTTCGTGTGATTCAAGGAGTCCTGACCGTCGGCCGCGTCGATTTCGTTCAGCCCCTCGCGCGGCAAAAGAACCGTGCGCCCAGCCACCGGAACGGAGTCATAATCGACGACATCGCTCACTTTCTGCAGGCCGAGCGGAGCGGGAATCTGATCGGCCACGAGTTCGATTCGTAGCACGTCGAGTGTGTCCATCGCCGCCCAAAAGGAACCATAGAACGGCACGCGCGCCGTGCGCCCATCGCCCGTGACATCGTACTTACTCCGTTCGACGGGCACGACATAGTCAAACCGGACCGCCGCACGCCCCTCGAACTGCCCCACGCCGGCGTAACGAAATTGCGGAGCGTCGGAGCGAAACAGCGTCTCCGCGATCGCGGCAAATTCTCCGTTTCCAATCGTCCCGGTGGGCACGAGCTTCCGGGGATCGTCCTGCCGCATCTCGCCGCCGTGCCTCTGCCCGTACAACTCGACCCGGTCGACCACCGTTAAGCTCAACTGCACCCGGTCATAGGGGGTCCACCGCTTCTTGTGCCCGTTTCGATAATAACGGCCGATATTCACGTCGCAGGTGTAGTTCGGCAGGGTCGCCAGGTTCTGCTGCATCCGCGCGCGGACCTTGTCGAGCAGCGCCGGATCCGGCGCTGGGGACTGGGCGTGCCCCAATGGGATCAGCATCCCGAGGACGGACCAGAGCAGCACAGAACGTAGACCACACGGAAGCCGCTGACTCAGCGTGCATCTCACAGGCACCGCCTCAGCGCCCTTCAAGATCATCGATGACGTAGCGCACCAGCGCCTCCAGCAATGCGGTACGCGGGAAATGATTGTGGTTCACCAGTGACTGGATCGTGCTGTCATTGAGGTTTTCAAACGGTAGAGCAATGGCGAAATGGTCCGCCCGCGCCTGCCCGAGATCCGTCGCGCCCGGCACGAGCGTATCGGGAGCGAGTAACTGGCTGTCCTGCGGCTGGTTATAGACGCTTAGCAGACGCCAGGTCTGGGCCAGCGCCTTCGAGGTGTTCGTCGAGTCCGATACCGCCGCGATCGAGTACGAACGGACCGCCGGCGCCGGATGCTGGCTCTCGAAGGCATGCCGTGTATCGCTCTTCAGACTCTGAAACGCCGCTGTCAGATCGCCCTGGCAACTCCCCATGTGTAGGGCGTCTATCCAGCGCTTCGCCGCCAGCGGCATCACATCCGCGATCGGCGATCCCCCAACGGCACCGGCAACGGTTATGAACGCTGCTACCTGTTTGGCTGCCTCCGGATCGGTTTCGAGCGCCGTCTCAACGTCCGGCCCACCTTTGCTGTAGCCGAAAATGAGAAACTTCTTTCCACCCGCCTGTTTCTTGAGATAATCGGCGATCATCTTGCCATTCGCCTCGCAGCTAGCGTTGGGAACCGGCAGCAGCGACGCATCAATGCCGTGCTTCTGCTTCAGATGTGCCTGTCCTTGCTCAAACGCCGGCGCCGAGGATGCGCACAGGCTCAAGACGCCGGGCACGATCAATACGCGGTAGTTCGTGCTGATCGGCTTCAGATCCACGCCCCCGGCCGCGGGATTCATAATGTAGTCCTGGCAGGGACCGTATGTTCCCGCATCCGGTTTTTCTTTCTCGAAGACCGAACAGAACAAGGACGAGAACTTTGCCGCCGCCGCATTTCCGGTTGCCTTTGCAACAGCCATGTCCATCACCAACACCCGGCCGTCGGAATGGAAACTCCCGCCCGTAGCTGTTTTGGCAGTAAGCACCGGGTTAGCAGGCATCATCAGGGCGATGTTCTTGATCATGCCCGTCGAGAACAAGGTCTCGCCGACATAGCTGCGCTCTTTATCGACGTCGGGATCAATATGGTGCGTGACGCCGCCGTTGCGCTGGTCACGCTCGAAGCCCATATCGTGGGTCGCGGCGCCCGCCCAAAGCTCGCGGCCGTTAATCTCAAACGGAGCCTTCCAAAGACGCAAATGGTTCCGTGTCGCTACTACAGCGAACGGTTCGGCGTGCGCCAGGCCGTAGTCTTGCGGCCGCCCGAATAGCTCCAGCGTGCTCATCGGCATCTGGGTATAGGCATCTTTTGAGAGGGTGGCCAGAAGGCCATGAAGAACCGCGTCGCCTACCGTGCGGTCCACCTGGACCCAGCCGGCGGCCAAAAACATTTTCAGAACGTCTTGTTGTTGCCCGAGAATCAGGAAGTTGACGATGTCGCCTGCATTGCCCTGGCTATCGTTGACGCGGCGAGGGATCTTGCCGAGCGTTGCGGCGGTAATACCGTCGAATTCCTTCACGGTTTTGAGATTGGAGATCTCGGTGGCGGGTGCCTCGGCGCCGGTTTTCCCGCCGTCCAACACCTCCACCTTCACCATGAAGTTGCCCGTACCCGAATCCCCGCTCGGCTGATTCACCGCCAGATAAAGCCTTCCGGCATCGCCAACGGTGTAGTCCAGGCTCGAGCCGATCACGAACGGCTGCGAATAGTCAGCGTTGCCAACACGCCCAAGGGCCGCCCCACGTCCGGCCGAATTCACCGGCATCATTCGCAGCAGGTCCTTCCACCCGCGCGGCAACCCTTCCGGGCCGGTCGCACTGGAGTCAGAGTACTGGACCGTCCCGGTTACCGTGAAACGCAACTTCGCACCCGGTCCGCAATCGATCCCGGTGTCGATCCAGTCCCCGGTCGGCTCAAGGTTCACCTGCTTGACCTCGCCCTTCTTGACAGCCGCCGAGGCGCAACCAAACCCCAGCACGCCCAGCATCGCGGCGGACAGAATCCCGCGCCAAAGGAGGAATCTTGGGGCCAGGAACATGGTCTTTCCCACATTATGGGGTGTTTCTTGCCCAAATGGCGTTCCCAACCAGGTTTCGGCGAAAATTGTGAAACGGATTTAACGCTTCTTCGCACAGTAGAGAGCAACTTCCTCCCGCGCCCAACGTTCAGATGGGTGTGAGCAGAGTGAAAAAAACCGGGCGTCAGGCGGTTGGGGGCGCGAGCCTCGGAGGACCGTCTGGCCTGCCCGGACTCACGAATTCCGTAAAACAAACGAAGAACTGATCGAAAAGAAGGGGATACCTATGAAAACTTTCCTACTTGTTGCTACGGCCGGCTTGATGTTCACCGGTGGCATCTACGCCCAAAACAACCAGAATCCGCCCACCGAAGTCGGCCAACGCCGCGAAAACCAACAGGACCGAATTGCCAGCGGGATCCAGAGCGGCCAACTTACCAGCCGGGAAACGTCAAACCTGGAACATAAAGAAGCGAATCTGAATCACCAGATCGCTACCGACCGCTCGGCGAACGGCGGCAAACTGACCGGCCAGGAAAAGGCCCAGATCAATCGCGAGCAGAACCGTCTCAGCAACCAAATCTACCAGGACAAGCACAATGCCGCGACGCAGAAGTTTTCCAACACAGAAGTCGGGGCGCGCCGCGAGAACCAGCAGGACCGGATCGCCCAGGGGGTGCGAAGCGGAAGGCTGAACGCCGGCCAGACCGCGCGTCTTGAGGGGCAACAGGCCCGCATCGCCAATCGTATCGGCCAGGAGCGCAAGGCCAACGGCGGCCCTCTCACCCCGGGAGAACGGCGTCAAGCCAACCGCGCCCTCAACCGTTCCAGTCGGAACATCTATCGCGCTAAGCACAAGTAAGCCCACGGCTCGATCCGCGCCAGACGCCCCGCTCCGGGCTTCCTTTCCGGTCCTGCGGGGCGTCTGGTTTTACGGCGCCTTCACCTCGATCGCCGGAATTCCCGCTTCCCGAACCTTCTTGTTGAACGCCGCCAGTTCCGCGCCCAACAGACTCCGCGCCTTCGCGAGTTCTGCGTTGGCTTGCCCGGCCAATCCCTCGTAGACCTGCTCAGATTGCCGCGTCGGAGCCGTGTCGCTGTCTTCCACCGTGCTCTTGAGCGCGGCCAACTTGTTGTTCAACTTAATCGGGAAATTCAGCGGGTCCTCGCTCGCCCGGTTCTTGGTCTGATACAGCGCTTCTTCCACGTCGGTCAGTTTCTTATCAAGCGCTTTTGCCGCCTCGGCTGTCTTCGGGTCCTTCTCATAGCGCGCCAATTGCTGTTTGGCCTGCCGGATCTCGATCACGGCGCCATTCACCGCACTGAGCTTGTCCCGGATCTGCAAGGCCAACTCGAGCTGCGCCGCGTACTCCTGCGGTGTCGTCTTCAACCTCGGATCAGGCAGCACCTTGAAGCTCTGCTCCTGGCTTTTCCCTTCCGCTGTCAGCCGCGCCGTGTACACACCGGGGGCCGCAACCGGTCCACGCACGCTGCCCGCCCACAGAATCATGCCCGGAAACTTGGCCGCGTCTTCGTAACGCAAATCCCAGACAAAACGGTTCAGGCCTTGCTCCACGGGCAACTTCGCTGCGCCACGCCGCGCCCCCGGCCCTTCGTCTTCCGAAGGTTCGCCCACTTGCGCCTCCTTCTTCTCCACGCTCGAGAATTTTTTCACCAGTTTCCCCTTTGCATCGAGAATCTCCAGCGTGACCTCGTCCTTCGGCTTCGCCGCGAACGAGTAGTAAATTGCGGCCCCGTTCGCCGGGTTCTGGCCGGCCGCCATTCCCGGCCGAATCCGGAAGCCACCGGCGCCACGATACACATCCTTGGGTTTGTAGAGGTGGGCGGCCTCACTCAGCGCCTGCGGCGAAAGCCCGTATAAGAGCGGAACGTCGTCAAGAATCCAAAACGCGCGGCCTTGCGTGCCCACGACCAATTCTTCGTCACGTTTCTGGAACGCCAGGTCCGTAATCGGCACGATCGGCAGGTTTAATTGAAATGGGTGCCAATCCGTCCCGGCGTTAAAGGAAATGTACAAGCCGTATTCGGTTCCCGCCACAAGGAGACCCTTGTGATGTGGATCTTCACGAATCGTCCGTGTGAACGCATTGGGCGGGATGCCGTTGACGATCAGCTCCCAGTTCGCGCCGTAGTCATGGGTAACGTACAGGTACGGCCGGAAATCGTCCGACTTGTACATCGTTGCCGCCACATACGCCGTTGCCGCGTCGTGCGGCGAAGCTTCAATCGTGTTGACCTGGTTCCACTCCGGCAGCGCCTTCGGCGTGACGTTCTTCCAATGCGCCCCGCCGTCGCTCGTCACGTACACCAAGCCGTCGTCGGACCCGCTCCAGATCAGCCCCTTTTCGAGCGGCGACTCCGCTACCGTGAAGATCGTGTCGTAATACTCGACGCCGCTATTGTCCTTGGTGATCGCCCCACCCGCCGGGCCTTGTTTCGATTTGTCGTCGCGCGTCAGGTCCGGACTGATCGCGTTCCAACTGTGACCCTCGTCGGTTGTCGCAAACAGCACATTGGCGCCCGCGTAGAGCATCCGGGGATCGTGCGGCGAGAACAGCAGCGGGTAGCTCCACTGGAAGCGATACTTCATCCCTTCGGCGCCGTAGCCCATGGGATTGTCGGGCCATACCGTTACGTCGCGCATGGAGCCGGTCGAATGGTCGTAGCGGGTCAACAGCCCGTCATAGGACCCGGCGTACACAATCTGAGAGTTCTTCGGGTCCGGCGCAATCCAACCGCTCTCGCCCCCGCCCACCGGGTACCAGTCCCGCTCGCCGATTGCACCATCGTCGCTGCGGCTGGCGATGCGCACCGTCGTATTGTCTTGCTGCGCTCCGTAAACGTGGTAGGGGTAATCGTTGTCGAGCGCAACACGGTAGAACTGAGCGGTCGGCTGATTATCCTCCGTCGACCAGTTCTTTCCGCCGTCAGTCGACACCGTCGCCCCTCCGTCGTCGCCCTCGATCATCCGCAGGGGGTTGTCCGGGGCAATCCACAACGCATGGCGGTCGCCATGCGGCGCCTGAATCAAGGAAAAAGTCCGTCCGCCGTCGATGGACTTCCACATCGACGTGTTCAACGCATAAACCGTGTCTGCGCTTTTGGGATCGGCAAAAATGTGCGAGTAATACCAGGCCCTCTGGCGAAGGATGTTCTGCTGGTTTGTGCGTGTCCAGGTCTTGCCTCCATCGTCGCTACGGAACACGCCGCCGTCCTGGGCCTCGGCTAGCGCCCATACGCGCTCGGGATTCGCGGGCGAAACCGTGATTCCAATCCGGCCCAGGATGCCCTTCGGCAGACCTTCGTTGTGCGTCAACTCCGTCCAATGATCGCCGCCGTCGGTGGATTTGAAAATTCCACTTCCCGGTCCGCCGCTTTCAAACGTCCATGGTTTTCTCCGGACCTGCCACAAGGTTGCGTAAATTGTGTCCGGATCGCTCGGGTCGATGGCGAGGTCCACTGCGCCCGTGTCGGCATTCCGGTACAGCACCTTGGCCCACGTCTTCCCGCCGTCCTTCGTGCGATAGACTCCGCGCGCCTCGTTCGGCCCAAACGCATGGCCTAAAGCCGCCACAAAGACGATGTCGGGATTGCGTGGATGGATCGCCACCCGGCCGATCTGATAGGTGTCCTGCAGTCCGACATTTCGCCACGTCTTGCCGCTATCGGTCGACTTGTAAACCCCATCGCCGTTCGAAAGGTTGCCGCGCACGCAAGCCTCTCCCATCCCGGCATAGATTACGT
>JAKAJI010000448.1 GCA_021813825.1 Acidobacteriota bacterium
GGCGGGAACGCAAGCAAGGGCTGATGGCGGGTGCGCCGGCGCCGGGAACTCGCGGAATTTGAATCATGAGGGAGTGTAGCGCGGGCCGGACTGGAGCGGCGCGCGCAATGGGACTGGATCGGCCAGAACGCGATCCAGATCAGGCGAGAGCGCCGAGCCAGCGGATGGGGAAATGGGCGGCGACGGCGTTTACGAGGCGGAGGTCAGCCGTGATGAGAGGTCTTGCTGATTGGAGGGCAAGGGCGAGATAGCAGGCGTCGTAGGTAGAACGATCGAAGGCGAGAGCGATTGAGAGGGCGGAGGCGGCAAGGCCACGGGAGGCAACTTCGGGAATTTGGAGGTCTTCAAGGTGGGCGAGAGATTCCTGAGCGGTCTTCGGGGAAATGCGGCCAGTGCGGGCGGACTTCCAGAGCAGGTTAGCGATTTCGGTCCAGAAGAGGCTGGGGACGGTGAGATGGACGGCGCCTTGTACGTATTGCCGGAGTAAGGCGAGCGCTTGGGCGGCGTTGGGTTCGTGGGCCGGGGGTAGCACCCATTTGGCGGCTACGCTCGCATCGAGAATGTAGGAGGTCAACGGTCGCGATCCTGGCGGAGCATGTCTTCGGCGGAGGGGAATGGGCCCGGCGATGGAGAGCGGCGGGCTCGGAGTTTGGCAAGGCTCCGTGCGATGGCCTTGCGGCGAGCGAGTTCCTTGGCGGGTGGGACATTGTCGCGGAGGAGGGCGAGGACCTCGGCGGAGATGGAGGAGCGTTTGTGCCTGGCGCGTTCGCGGAGGGCGGCGTAGAGATCGGCGGGGACGTTTTCGACATAAAAAGAGTTGGCTCTGGAATCTCGTATGGCAGGTCCAGCAAGTTTCCAGGTTGCGGCTGTGCGCTACGGGTTGGGTTGGACGCAAATGGGGGCGCCGTCGAAGCTGGAGGGGCCGGCGAGGTTGATGGTGAGGTTGGAGGAGACGGCGGGGCAGGCGGGTGAATAAGTGGCGTTGGCGGGGACGCGGACGTTGATTTGGTAGAGGCCGAACTGGCCGGGGGCGAGGCCGGCGAAGTCGGGGGCGGGTTGAGCGATGGCCGCCATGATGAGGGGGTTGAAGTAGGGACGCGAGGGGGAGGCGTTGGGGGTGAATTCGAAGCCGAGGGTGATGGGTTGGGCGAGGACGGCGGCGGGGGTGGGGCTGGCGGCGCCGGTGGGGACGGAGGGTGAAGTGGCTCCGAGGCCGTAGGCCCAGAGGACGATCACTTCGCCGGGTTGGGCGGGGGCGGCGGCGGTGATGAGCGCGCCGGAGGCGTGGGTGGCGATGGGTTGGCAGGAGGCGGAGGCGGGGGCCGAGAGGGCGACGTCGCAGGTGGTAAGGACGTGAATGTTGTCGGTGACGGGGGTGATGCGGGTGGCCTGACTGGAGCCGCCGTTCTCGGAGATGGAGAGCGAGACGATGCCGGTTGGGATGGCGGCGGAGTTGAGTGGCTGGATTACGACGAGTTCAAAGGGGATCTGAACGGTGATGGCGGTGAGGAGGCAGGAGGGTGCGGGCGTGGTTTGAGCCTGCGGGGCGCAGAGGGGGAGTTGGCGGATGGAAAGCAGGGGGACGGGACGGGAGGGAAGGTCGAACTGGTTGAGGATGACGGAAATGCCGGCGAGCGTGGTGGGGAGCGGGTTCGTGGTGGCCTGGACCTGGAGGTTGGGTAGGACGGTCTGGAGGCCGGCGGCGAAGAGAGTGACGACTTGGCCGGGGGCGACGCGGAGGACGGTTGGGTCGGCGTAGCCCGCACCGGTGAGGGTGATGTTTTGCGCGGCGAGGGGGAGCAGGGCGAGAAGCCCGAGGAACAGACGGGGCATGGTGGAACCTCCGTTGGTTCGATTGTAGAATGCGGAGGCGATGGTTTATTTGAGCCGGGCGCCGGGGCCGCCGCTGGACCGCTACATCGCGGCGGTGTGGTACTGCGAAATGGATCCGCGGCCGGTGGCGCTCGAGCGGGTGCTGCCGACGGGGACGGCGGGGCTGATTGTGAATCTGAAGGAGGACCGGACGCGGACGTATGACGCGGAGGCCGGATACCGGTGCGAGGAGTTGGCGTCGGGGATTGTGCTGTGCGGGACGGCTTCGCGGTTTGCGGTGATCGACACGAAGGAGCAGGAACAGGTGGCGGGAGTGGTGTTCCGGCCGGGCGGGGCGGCGGCATTTTTTCGGATGCCGGCGCAGGAGACGGCCGGCAGTCATGTACCGCTGGACTTGATTTGGGGACGGCGGGCGCGGAGTTTGCGGGAACGATTGTTCGAGGCAGAAGGCGCGGGGACGAAGTTGGATGTGCTGGAGCGGGCGCTCCAGGAGATGGCTGCGCCGGGGTTGGTGGATGGGGCGATCGGATTTGCGCTGGAGGAGTTTGGGCGGAGGCCGGAGACGGCGCGGATCGCGGAGGTGGCGGAGGCGGCGGGGATGAGTGCGCGGCGGTTCATCGAGCGGTTCCGGACGGCGGCGGGGATGACGCCGAAGCGGTATTGCCGGCTGCTGCGGTTTCAACGTGCGGTGGGGCAGGTGAAGTTGGGGCGGAGAGTGGACTGGACGAGGGTTGCGATGGAGAGCGGATACTACGACCAATCCCATTTCATCCGAGACTTTCGGGAGTTCGCCGGGATTGCTCCGCGGGAGTACGAGGCGGGGCGCGGGGAATTTCAAAATCACGTCAAATTTGTACAATCCGGCGGCGGGGCGGGCGTGGCATGATGAGCCATGACGGAAGAAACTTACACCTATAAGACCGTAACTCCGTACCTGGTGGTGCCGGATGGCGATGCGGAGATGGCGTTTTTGCGGGCGGCGTTTGGGGCGCGGGAGATGCTGTGCCATCGCAACGAGCAGAACGCGGTGATGCATGCGGCGTTGCTGATCGGCGATTCGCTGGTGATGCTGGGGCAGGCGGGGGAGATGGTGAAGGCGCGGGACGCGGCGTTTTATTTGTGGGTGGAGGATGTAGACGCGGTGTACGGGAAAGCGCTGGAAGCGGGGGCGAAATCGGAGTCGGCGCCGGAGGATAAGCCTTACGGGCAGCGGATGGCGGGGGTAGTGGACGGGGCGGGGCTGACGTGGTGGATCGGGGCGCCAGTCAAGCCGCGTTGATTCCGGCGGGGCGTCGCGCATAGGATAAAAGCGTCGCGTATCGGCGACACTGGGAGCATCTATGGGCGCGGCGGGAAATCGGGTGGCGGAGTTCCGGCAGCGGATGGGGCTGGCGGCGAGCCGCCTGGCGGCGGAAGTGGGGGTGAGCCGGCAGACGATTTATTCGATTGAAGCCGGGCTGTATGTGCCGAACACGATGGTGGCGCTGAAGCTGGCGCGGGCGCTGGAGAGCACGGTGGAGGAGTTGTTCGCGGCTTCGGGCGAGGAGGAGAAGCGATTCGAGAAACTGCTGCCGATTGACGGCCGGCGGGTGATGCGGGTGGGGGAGCCGGTGCAGATCTGCGTGGTGGGGGAGAAGCGGATTGCGGCGCCGGCGGCGGCTGGGGCGAGCGTGTTTCCGGAGGCGGACGGTGTGGTGGCGGAGAGCCGCGGGGGGAGAGTGCTGGTGGAAGAGATCCGGCGGGTGGAGGGGGACGACCTGGTGATGGCGGGGTGCGATCCGGCGATGCCGCTGTTGGCGGCGCCGCTGCGGAAGGCGGGGGTGAGATTAGTGGCGTGGACGGCGAACAGTTCGGATGCGCTGCGGTTGTTGAAGGAGGGCCGGGTGCACGTGGCGGGGTGCCATATAAAGGACCGGCGGACGGGGGAGGCGAACGCGGCGTTTGTGAAGAAGTATTTTCGGGGCGCGGAGGCGCAGCGGTTCGGGTATGCGACATGGGAAGAGGG
>JAKAJI010000063.1 GCA_021813825.1 Acidobacteriota bacterium
GCAGCACACTGCGGCAGCGCCGGCGAACTCCCGCCATCGATGCCGGGGACCGCCGCCGTGTTTCGCGCCGGTTCGGGGACCCCGCTCGTAGCCTTGCATCGTTCTCATTCGCCTTCGTGCGGGAACTGCGGCATCAGAGTCTTCCGGTGTTGGTAACAGAACGACCTTCGGCGGTCCGGACGCCTATTGCTCCGGAAGAACCAGAACGCCGATGCCGGAAGCCTGCCCGGGCTCATGATAAATACGCTCGGTGGCCTTCTGAAAATCGGCCTCGGTAGCGTGAGGAATGTCGATGAATTTTTGCGGATTTTTGTCGACCAGGGGATACCAGGTGCTCTGCACCTGGACCATGATGCGGTGACCGGTGCGGAAGCAGTGGTTCACGGGCGGCATCTCAAAGTCGACGCCGCTCAGTTTGCCCGGAGTGAACGGCTCCGGCTTCTCGAAACTGTGACGGAATTTTCCGCGCATGGGTTCGCCGCGCACCAACTGCTGGTAGCCGCCCATCCGGATGCGGGAAGGATTCGGCTTCGGGTCGGGGTAGTCGTCGGGATAGACGTCGATGAGTTTGACGATGAAGTCGGAGTCTGTTCCCGAGGTGGAGACACGGAGTTTCACCGCCAATGGCCCGGAGATGGTCACATCGCGGCCGAGTTCGGGGGTCTGATAAACGAGCACATCCGGACGGCGGGAGGCGAAGCGCTGGTCCCCCGACATGTACTCGCGGGGAAAACCGAGAGCGAAGTAATCAAGGAACGGAACCGGCTTTGAAGGGTCGCTCACGTATTCGTCGAAAGCCGGCTCTCCGGCCTGGGGAGGATCGAAAGCGAGCCGTCCGCCGGAACGTAAATACAACATTTTCGATGTCGTTTGTTTCGGCGGCCAGGCATCGTAACGCCGCCAGACATTCGTGCCGGTTTCAAAGACGTAGGCTTCCGGCAGATTCGCGTCGCCTTTCCCTTTCAGATACTGCTCGAAGAAAGGAAATTGGATATTATCGCGGAAAAATTCAGCGGTTTTTGCGTTGAATTGAACCGGGCCGAGGTGGTCCCCATCCGAGGCGGCCCAGCCGCCGTGAAACCATGGGCCGACCACGAGGATGTTCGTGATGCCCGGGTTCTTCTCTTCAATGGAGTGGTAGGTTTTGAACGGGCCGGCGAGGTCTTCGGCATCGAACCATCCGCCTACGGTCATCACCGCGCAGTGGATGTTGCGCATGTGGGACGCGAGGTTGCGGACTTTCCAATACTCGTCATATGTGTCGTGCGCGACCTGGTCGTTCCAAAGGAAATTGCCCCCCTTAAAATACCGCATGGCATTGGCAAGCGGGCCCATGCGTTCAAAGAACTCGTAGCCGTCGGGGGTCTCGTAGTCGAACGGGATGAAGTCTCGCGGCGGGCGGGTGGGCTCGTCGAAGGGCTTGAAGAAAACGTAAAACCCGAAATTCGCCGCCAGTTGGAAGGCGCCGCCGTGGTAGGCATCGTCGCCCATAAAAAGATCCGTCATCGGCGCCTGCGGAGACGCTGCCTTTAGTGCCGGGTGCGAGTCAATGATGCTCGAAGAGGTGTAAAAGCCGGGATAAGAAATGCCCCAAATGCCGACTTTGCCGTTATTGCCCGGCACGTGTTTGAGCAGCCATTCGATCGTGTCGTAGGTGTCGGAACTGTTGTCGGTGTCCTGCGGGCCGCGCTTGTGGTCGATATGCGGCGTCATCTCGACGAATTTGCCTTCCGACAGGTAACGCCCGCGAACATCCTGGAACACGAAAATGTAGCCGGCCTCGTCGAATTTCGCCGACGGTCCGAGTCGCTCGCGGTAATTGTCCACGCCGTAAGGCGCAATACTATACGGAGTCCGATTCAGAAGGATCGGATACGTGTGGGAGGCGTCCTTCGGCTCATACACGGCGGTGAACAGGTGCACGCCGTCCCGCATGGGAATCTTGTACTCGTACTTCGTGTAGTGCGCCTTCACATCGAAAGCCGGTGGCTTAGGGGCGGTCTGCGCCAGTAGTGCGCAACCGGCGGCGACCGCGGCGCAAAAGGCGTTCACAAAATTTTTCATTTTACTTACTCCCCTCCTATGAATCACTTAGAGTAACTCTAAACCTGCTGCGAGAACGTGCCGAATTAGCGTGAGGGTAGCGCGGAACAGCGCTGGAAGCAATTCCCAAAGAAAGGACCCTTACGCAAATGCCGACACCGATCATCATTTTCTGGTAAAGCAACGACATCGCCGCAATTTTGAGCGCAGGCGATACGGGGTGGAGCCGGCTTGGCCAACCGGATCCGCCTGAATGTCCGCCCGCTTACGGGCGCGGAGAACCTGCGAGTTGTGTCAAGTGCGAGAGTATTTCCTGATTTCAGAGGGGAATAGTACCTAATGAAAAAAATTCCTCTTGCAATCGGGTGAAGATCTGATATAGTCCTAATTTAGACCACCGGTACTAGTACGCCCAGAGCTACTAGAGCAGGAAAGAGGCTGGATCTGAGGCAGGCGTCGTTCACCGCCGTTGCTGTTGCAGTTCTGATGTTGCCCGGTTGCCACCGGCGAAACGCGAAGTCGCAGGTGGAGGACACACCGGAACTGCGCCCACTCCACGAGCGCGCATCCGCAGCCATCCGGCGCGGAAATTTTGCCGAAGCTGAGGGATTGTACCGCCGCGCGTTCGATGCCGCCGTGCGCGAAAGCCGGGGTGCCCTGGCCGCCCGATATCTGGGTGATGCGGGGAGTTGCCGGTTTGCGGTTTGGGATCTAAGGGGAGCGCTTAGCACGCTCTTACAGGCACACGACATGGCGGTCGGCTCGGGAGACATGGAAGGAGCGGGACGGCTGAGCGCCAACCTTGCCTCGCTTTATATCCAACTGGGCAACTTCGAGTGGGCCCGGCAGAGTGCTGAGCGGGGGCTGCGGGAGTTGGGGCCGGATGATGCCACGGGGACGCGTTCGTCTTTGCTGACGCTGAGTGGCGAGGTGGATTCGCGCCTGGGGGACCATCGGCAGGCCGAGCAGGCTTTCCGCGCTGCGATTGCGGAGGCCGATCGCCTGAATAACCGCCGGTTGCTGGCGCAGGCCTGGGACAACTTCGGTTTTGTGGAATTGGAGACGGGCGACCTGGGGAACGCCGCGAGGGCGCTGCTTGAGTCATACCGGATTTCGATACTGTTTCCGAAGTTGGCCGGCCCGCCCAACTACCCGCATTTGAGCGAGCTTGCCGAGCGCGAGGGCGATTTGCAGACCGCCTGGGTGCTGCTGCGCCGGGCTTTTGCGAATCCCGCAGCGGCCGGCGCCCCGGACTGGTACCTGCATTTTCAGGCGGGACGCATTCAAGCCCGGATGCAGCATCGCACCGCCGCGCTGGACGAATACCGGGAGGCTGTCGCGCGAGCCCGCGCATGGCGCGAGGGCACGGCGCCAACCGATGCGTTGCGAGCCGGTTCTTCGCATTGGCTGGATGCGCTCTACGCGCAGTACATCGACACATTGATTGACGCGCCGGATTTTGATCGCCCCGGCTCGACATCGGCCCGGGAAGCGTTCCTGGCTTCCGAGGAGAGCCGCTCGGCGGCGTTGCGGCAGACTCTGATCGAGCGGGGACGGCAGAGTGTCTCTCTTCCCCAGTCCTACTGGATGCTGCTGGCGCAGTTGAGAGCCGCGCAGTCCGGCCTGCTCTCCGGCAACTCGGGAGCGCTTCGGGCGTCATTGCGCCAGGTGGAGCAGCGTCTTCAGGAGATCGAAGTCAAGGCGCTGGCGATTCCTGGTACTACCCTGTATAGCCCGGACGAGAGAATCTCGGTAGGGGAAACACTCAGTAGTATCGAGGCTAAGTTATCGCCCCGGGAAGTACTACTGAGTTTCCATCTAGGGTTGCGTTCCTCCTGCGTCTGGGCCGTCAGACGCCGTGGCTTTGAAGCGCATCGTCTTCGAGCAGCTTCCGGAATCCGGGAGGACGCGGAGAAATTCTTGGCGGACATCCAGCAAAATCAACCGTCGGCGGAGAGGACAGGCGAGAGGTTGTACGCCTCGCTGTTCAAGCCGCTGGGCGTCGAGGTGCAACGGCAACCGGAATGGGTGTTGACCAGCGACGAGACGCTGCTGAGAATACCGCTGGCCGCCCTTCCGGCGCGTACGGACGGAAGCGGGTTTCTTGTTGAGCGGCATGCCCTGCGGTTTGTTCCAAGCGCGTTTTCGATGCGCGCCTCCCTGCCGCTGCGCCGGGACGGACCGTTCCTGGGAATTGGAGACGGGGTCTACAATCGCGCCGATCCAAGATGGAGGGCCGCAGAGGCCGGGCGCGGGCCAGCCCTGCGCTTGCCGAGCGTGTTTAGCGCACAGGCGTCAATCGAGTTGCCGCGCCTGGTGGGTAGCGGGCAGGAGTTAGCGGCTTGCGCGAGGGTTTTTGGAATGACGGAAGGGGCATTGTTGACTGGGCTTCGCGCGACGCGGGCGACTGTCGAAGAGGCAATCCAGCGGAACCCGGCGGTCGTCCATATCGCGGCGCATGTACTGCAGCCGGATGGGCGGCCCGAAGAAGCGGTGATCGCGCTCGGACTGAATCGCTCGGGTGGCCCCGAAGTTTTGACGCACTACGATATTGTCCGTTGGAATCTGCACGGAGGAGCCGTTGTGATGAGCGGGTGCAGTTCGGCTTCGGCGCCTGCGCCGGACCCGATCGGTGTGCTTGGGCTGGCGCGAGCGTGGCTGATCGCCGGCGCCGACTCGGTCGTGGGGACCCGCTGGGCGGACCCGGATGACAGCGGTTCGTTTTTTGTGAAGTTCTACCAGAATCTGCGGCAGGAATCGGGCTCCGGGACGCGCGCCACGGCGGAAGCGCTGCGGGCGGCGCAACTCGGGATGATCCGATCGGGCTCCTGGCGGGCCAAACCCAGCTACTGGGCGTCGTTCTACGAGATGGGAAAGGAGTGAGGCATGTTCGCGGCTCGAAGGGCTCCGGATGCGGCTGCGGGGCCAACGAATCAGCAGGCTCTGGGACACGAGGGGATCAGTCCCCAGGAAATACCCGGCCAGGGTGCGCCCGCTGCCGGCACCGACTGGCCTGAGCTGGTGACGCGCATCCGAACCGGGGACGAGTCCGGCCTGGAAGACCTTTACCGGGTGTTTTCCAAAGGCATAAGGTTCTACCTTTGCCGGCAGCTCGGCCCGCAGGAACTCGACGATCGCGTCCACGACGCGTTTCTGATTGTCGTTCAGGCCATCCAGCGAGGCGAGCTTCGCGAGCCAGAGCGCCTGATGGGTTTTGTTCGAACCGTGGTGCGCCGCCAGGTGGCCGCCCATATCGACCATGCCGTTCATAGCCGCAAAGAGGAGGTTGACCTCGAGATCGGTTCCCGAGTGGCAGACTTCCGGCACAACCCGGAGCGTTCGGCGAGTGAGCGCCAGCGGGCCGAACTCATGGCCGACGTGCTGCGCTCCCTGTCGGAGAAGGACCGCGAGATCCTGACGCGCTTCTATCTCTATGAGCAGTCACAGGACCAGATCTGCGAGGAGATGTCACTGAGTGAGACGCAGTTCCGGCTTCTCAAGAGCCGGGCCAAGGCCCGTTTCGGGGAGCTCGGCCGAAAGAGGCTGCAGGGCGGCGCCCTGCGGAAATTTATTCTGAGAACATCGACGCCCGCCCCGCACTAGTTCAATAACAGCGATTTCGTTGTTGGCGCAGGTAGCATGTGCGCCGGCCGGGAGGCGTCATGGTAGCGCAGTCCGACTTTACCCATCATCCATCGGAGGAGATTCTTGAGAGGTACGTCCTCGGACGTGTCGGTGCGCCCGACCTCGAACCGATCGAGGAACATCTCCTCGTCTGCCCACACTGCCAGGATCGTCTCAGCGAGGCGGACCAGTATGTCCTGGCGATGCGGGATGCCGCTCGCTTGTTGCTGACCGAGCAGCCAAGGGCGGCTACCGAACCCATATCGCCGCTCTGGGGCAAAAAAAGGCCGACCCTCCATTGGGGGATGAGGTGGCTCTGGCCGGCAGGGGCAGTCGCGTTTGCCGCACTGGCGGTTTCCTTCACCGTCCCCAAGCAACTTCCCCAGCATGGTACGCCGCAAGAGGTGGCGTTGGCCGTCTCCCGCGGAGCCACGCAAGAATTATCGACGCAGTTCGCCTCCGGGCGCCCTCTCCGGCTTGATATTGATCTCACCGAAATCCCCCCAGCTTCTTCCTACCGGCTCGATCTGGTGAATGACGATGGGCAGCTTGTGTGGTCGGGGACAGGGGGCGGGGTCAGGAATCAACTCCACTTCGCACCATCCCGGCTGCTGCCTTCCGGCAAGTACTGGGCGCGGCTCTATGCGGTGTCCGGCTCGCTTCAGCTGGTCCGGGAGTACGGCCTGGAAGCCCGCTAAAGCGGCATTCTCCCGATTGGGCAGATTTTTCTTGCTCTTTCCCCTTTTGTTCGCCAATAATAGGGACAGGTATGGCTCTCACAAGGCGGCAGAAGGAAGTTCTCGACTTTCTGGCGGATTTCATCCTCGACCACGGTTATAGTCCAAGCTACGAGGAGATGGCGCATGGTCTGGCGCTTTCCTCGCTCGCCAGCGTGCACAAGCACGTAGAGGCGTTGGAGGGCCGGAAGTATCTTCGTCGCGGCTTTAACCAAAGCCGGTCGCTCGAAGTGGAGCCGGTCTACCTCGAAACCCGCCGCGCCGAACGAGCCAGCGGCGCACGGGCCGAGGCTGGCGGAGTTCCCTTACTCGGCCGGATCGCCGCCGGCGTGCCGGTGGAGACGTACCCCGGCGCGGAACAACTGCAGTTCGCCGATTTCGCCGGTTCGCCCGGCACGTATGCGTTGGAGGTGCAAGGGGAGTCGATGATCGAGGACCACATCTGCCCGGGCGACTACGTGCTGATCGAGAAGACGCAGGAGCCCAAGGATGGTGACATCGTGGTGGCGTTAGTGGACGGCGCCGAGACCACGCTGAAGCGTTTCTACCGCGAGGTCGACGGGCGGATTCGTCTGCAGCCGGCGAACGCGGCGATGAATCCGATCTACGTGGATCCGGCGCGTCTCCAGGTCCAGGGACGGCTGCTCGCGGTGCTGCGCAAGTATCGTTGAGCCGCTCAACTCAGGATCAGAAACTGCTCGTATTTTGCATCTTGGGTCGTATAGGTGACGATTGTCACGGCGCGTTTCTTGAACCTTGCTGTGAAGATACGCTCGGTCATCCCGCCTCGATGGCGCTGTATTTCTCCGGTGACGGACTGAAGCCGGCCAAGCGCCTTGAGAGAGCGCCGGATATCGGCAAGAGATTCCGGCGTGAAGTACGAACTTAAGTTGCCGGTGATCTGCGTCCGGTCCACCTTCCCTTGCAGGATCCGTTCGAGGAAAGCGCGTGCCCGTTGTGTATCGGCAGGCTGGATTCGCTCGGCCGGCGGCAGGAAGACAGAGACAGCGAGCTGCCGGGCGAGTGAGCTTACGAGGTTGCTCGCGTCCTGATTCGATAGCACCACGACGGCGCCGCCGCGATTCGGCAGAATCCAATTCGAGGCGAGGAAGCCCGACACCTCACCGCCGTGCGTCAGCGTGGGGATGCCATCGAGAGAGCCGATCTGGAGACCGAGGGCGTAATTGGTGTGATCGCCGTTGTTGAGGCGGACCTCGCTGGTGAACTCGCGGTAGGAGCGCGGGCTGAGGATGCGGTGATTCAGGAACGCGATGTCCCAGCGAGCCAGATCCGACGGCGTCATGCATAGCTCGCCGGCTGCGAAGTACCAGCCGGAAGCCTCGCGTTGCGTGGGACGCGGCGGCCCGAGTCCATAGCGCGTATACGCCGTGGCGTCTCCGGGCCGGCGTTCACTGCAGTCGCCGGCTGACGACATGCCAAGCGGCTGGAAGATATGGTCGCGCAGTAGGCTCATCAGGCTCTGACCGCTGACCTTCTCAATGATCTCGCCTGCCAGGACATAGTTCGTGTTGCTGTATTCCCAACGTGTGCCGGGCGCAAAGTCAAGCGGCTTTTTGGCCCATCGGTCGAGGATATATGTGGGCGTAACCGGCTTCGTCCAGGCGGGGATCATATAGTCTTGCGGAGCGTAGTCCTGATAACCCGAGGTGTGTGAAAGCAGTTGGCGGATCGTGACGCGGCCGGCGTCAGTGAGATCGGGGAAATAGCGCGAGACGGGGTCGTCGAGTGACAGTCTGCCCTGCTCAGCGAGCCACAGCAGGATCGCGGCCGTGAACTGTTTGCTGACACTGCCAACGGCGTAGCGCGTTTCGACCGAGGCGGCGCGGCTTGCGGCGAGGTCTGCCGCACCGAAAGCTTGCGCAAAACCAAGCCGCCCGTCGCGCACGACGGCGACCGAGACGCTCGGAACACCGCTGGCACGCAAGGCGGCCGTAATCTCGGGCATCAGGCTGGAAGCGAGATCGGAAGGCGAGGTAGGCGGGCTTTGCGCAAGGAGCACCCCTGCGCTGGCAAGGAGGTATAGGCCTGCATGGAGGCATCGAAGCATGGCGAGGCAATTATAAACAACGCGGCATCCCGCAGCGCGTCCAGGCGCCGAATTATCACACCACCGATATGTGGTGTTTCAGTAGTATTATTTTGGTAGAGGAGGTTCGGCATGCCGCGTATCGAATCCGCTACCGCCGGACTCACCACGTCGGAGGCGCCGTTTATCGAGGACGCGCGCGGGCGCGGCGAGCTCTACATTCATCAGCCGTACGAGCTGTACTCGGAGGCCAATCACGAGGCGTGGCGGAGCTTGTACGGGCGGATGGTTCCGCGCTGGGAGCGATACGCCAATCCGCAGTTTTTGCGCGGGATCGGATCTCTGTGTCTGGATCCGCGCCGGGTGCCGAGGCTCGACGATGTCAATCGGTTTCTGAATCCCTTGACAGGTTTTCGTGCCAAAGCGGTGAGCGGGTACGTGCCGGCGTTCTTGTTCTTCGACTGTTTGCGCAATCGCGAGTTTCCCACAACGATTACGATTCGCCGCGTGGACCGGCTCGACTATCTGCCGGAGCCCGACATCTTTCACGACATCGCGGGGCACGTCCCGATGCACACGGACCGCAACTTCGCCGAGACACTGGTGCGATTCGGCGAGTGCGCGCACACGGCGGCGGACCTCGTGAAGGGCATTCGCGATCACGACACCAAGATACACACGCTAACGAGCATCATTCGGGCGATGGCGCGCTTTTTCTGGTTCACCGTCGAGTTTGGCTTGATGCGATCGGGTAACAGCTTGAAGGTTTACGGCAGCGGACTGCTCAGTTCGTATGGCGAGATCGCTCATGCCATCGATGCACCGGAGGTTCAGCGGTATCCGATTCAGCTTGAGTGGGCCGTCAACCAGGCGTTCGAGATCGATCACTTTCAACCGCTGCTTTTCATCGTAGATTCTTTCGACCACCTCTTTGACCTGGTGGGCGAGCTGGAGCGCTGGATGAAGGCGGGGAAGCTGAGCAATGTGGCGCCGGGGGAACCGGCCGTGAACGAGCACGACCTGGAGAGCTTTCTCACGAAGACGGCATGAGGGCGCGCCCTTTGCGAAGATTCCGCTTGCAATCGCTCGGGGAATCAGCCTATACTTCGATTTGATGCGATTCGTGGCGTCTAACTCGTTTCGATTTTGGTTCTGGTACGGGACCTGACTCGGCACGAGTGGCGCTGGAAGTTTGAGTTTGAGTAAGTAACGGCCCACTCGAAAGAGTGGGTTTTTTATTTTTAGAGGCACCTAGAGAATGATTATTTCCATGAAGCGGCATTCAACGAAGGAAGAGATTGACCAGGTTTGCGAGCGCATTCGCGACTTCGGCTACAAGGTTCACTCGATTGAAGGCGAGGAGCGGGTGGTAATCGGCGTGGTGGGCATCGGCGATGTGACCGCTTGCCTGGAATCGGTCGAAGCGATGCCGCAGGTGGAGCGTGCGGTGCGCATTTCGGCGCCGTATAAGTTCGTGAGCCGCGAGTTCCGGCCGGCGAAGACGCAGGTCGTCGCCAACGGTGTCGAGATCGGCGGCGATGAGTTCATCGTCATTGCCGGGCCGTGCTCGGTCGAGAACGAGAAACAGATCCTCGAGGCGGCCGAGGGCGTGGCCGAAGGCGGGGCGAAGTTCCTGCGCGGCGGTGCGTTCAAGCCGCGGACGTCGCCTTATGATTTTCAGGGGCTCGAAGAAGAAGGTTTGAAGCTGCTCAAAAAGGCCAAGCAGGCCACGGGACTCGGCATCATCACCGAAGTGATGAGCGACCGCGACGTGGAGTTAGTCGCATCCTACGCCGACATTCTGCAGATCGGCGCCCGGAACATGCAAAACTTCTCGCTGCTGAAAACGCTCGGCCGCTGCGGCCGGCCGGTGCTTTTGAAGCGCGGCATGAGTTCGACGATCAAGGAACTTCTGATGTCGGCCGAGTATGTGGTGGCGCATGGCAACCCGGACGTGATTCTGTGCGAGCGCGGCATACGAACCTTTGAGACGGCGACGCGAAACACCTGCGACATTACCGCGATCGCACTATTGAACGAACTGACGCATCTGCCCGTGATCCTCGACCCCAGCCATGCTACGGGGAAACGCAGCCTGGTGCCGGCCCTGTCGCGGGCAGGTGTGGCGATCGGCGCCGATGGACTGATTGTCGAGGTGCATCCGCATCCGGACAAGGCGATGAGCGATGGAGCGCAGTCGTTGGATCTGCCCCAGTTCGCGGGTATGATGCGCGACCTGGAGCCTTACGTGAAGCTGTGGAAGTCCTCCCGCGAGGCGGTAGCGGCGGTAGCGGTTTAAGCGGCTTCGCTCGTGCGTTTCCACCTGCACCCGTTCCAGCTAGCAACCGCACTGCTCGTCCTGTGCGGGGCGATTCTGGGCGGCCTGTATTGGATGCGCCGCGACAGAGCGATGTCACCCGCGGAACTGGTGGCGCTGCTGCCCGGGCGAGCGGGCACAGTCGTTTATCTGGATTTCGCCTCTGCGAGGCGTCTGGGGCTGCTTCGTCTTCTCAACGGTTCGGACGCCGAACAGGACGCCGACTACCGCGAGTTTGTCGCGCGGACGCGGTTCGACTACCAGCGCGACCTGGACGCAGCCGCAATACTGTTCGCCGGCGGGGAGGAATTCTTTGCGCTGCGAGGGCGTTTCGACTGGAAGTCGCTGGCGGCGTATGCCGAACAGCAAGGAGGCGTCTGCCAGGGTGGCATGTGCCGGATGAGCGGGAGCCGTCCGGAGCGGCGGATCTCGTTCTATCTCGAGCAGGATGACGTGCTCGATCTGGCGGTGAGCACGGACGGCGAAGCGGTGCGGCAGATCCACCCCGGAAAAGCACGGCTCTCCGATAAGCCTACCGGCGCCGTCTGGGTGAAGACGAGCGCGCAGGCGATTACGGCATCGGGTCTGTTGCCGGAGCCAGCCAAGCCGCTGCTGGCTTCGGCGGACAGAACGCGCCCCATTGTGTTTACCCTCTCGCCGCGCGGAGCCGGACTTGTGCTGGGGGTGCAACTGGACTGCCAGGATTCCCCGGCTGCGACCCAACTCGAAGCGCAACTGGAAAGCGGCACGGCCGCGCTTCGGGCCGCTTTGGCGCAACAGAATGGCGCAGCCGCGAATCAAGCGAGCCTGGGCGCGATGCTCGCCTCCGGAACATTCCATTGCGAGCGGAACCGTGTGAGAGGCGAATGGCCGTTGCCGGTCCAGTTCCTGGCGATGCTGGGAGAAGGCGGCGCGAACTGAGCCGATGACCCAAACGCCCGGGGTTCTCTGCTGCGGCAACATTGTGTTCGACACGCTGGTGCGCCCGGCGCCAAACGAAACGCACTGGCACACCAGCCTGTGGGTCGATTCGATTGAACAACAGATAGGCGGCAACGGCGCCAATACAGCCATCGCCGTTGCCAGGCTCGGCGTGCCCGCGCGGTTGGCCGGACGCGTCGGGAAAGACGCCAACGGCGAGAGAGTTCTCGCCATCCTGCGCGAGTCCGGCGTCGACATTTCATTCGTGGACCGGGGCGAAGAGCCCACCTCTGCTTCGGTGGCCCTGGTGCGGGCCGACGGGGCGCGCGCCCTCCTGCATTGTCCGGGCGTGAGCCGGTCCGTCTTCAACCCGCCACCGGCGCTCGAAGGAGCGCTGAGCGCGGGATGTGGGTTTCTGCATATCGGGAATCCTTTTGGAGTTCCGGGACTCAGAGCGAACGGGCCCGAGATGCTGAAGGAAGCGCACAGATTGGGCATGCGGACCTCGATCGACGGCGGGTGGGACTCACGCGGCGAATGGCTGCGGGCGCTCGCTCCGAGCCTTGCCGAAACCGATGTGCTGTTTGTCAATCATGACGAGGCGAGGGAGTTAACCGGCCATACCGAACCACCCCGGCAGGCGGAAATCCTCCGAGAGGCCGGCGCCAAGGCAGTCGTAATCAAACTAGGCGCCGAAGGTTGCGCCATTTTCGAGAAAAACCGCCAGTTTCATTCGCCCGGATTCAAGGTGACGGTACGGGATACGACGGGAGCGGGCGATTGTTTCGCGGGCGGCTTCCTGGCCGGCCTGGCGCGCGGAATGGATTTCCCGGAAGCGGCGCGGCTTGCCAACGCCGTGGGGGCACGGAGCGTGACGGCGGTGGGCAGCATCACTGGACTGCTGAGCTTCGAAGAAACGCTCGCCTGGGTGCGCACCGTCCAGGAGTGACCGCCCCTGTGACCTATCATGGTCACTGATGAAGCCCGCTGTTGCGTTGGGGAATGTTGCGTTGGGGAATGTTGCGTTGGCGAATTTTGCGCTAGCGATATGCGTCCTGGCCCATGGCCAACCGGCCGCGACAAAGGATCCCGGATACAAATACGCGCGGCTCGGCAAGGCGACAGATGCCTCGCCCCAGCCCTCCGCGGGTTATCTTCTCGCGGGTGGCGGAGCGGACGTGGACCGAGGAATTGCCTGGTTCTGCGCAAAGGCAAACGGTGGCGACCTGCTCGTGCTCGGCGACGCCGGGGATAACGCGTATAACGGCTATATCCATCGCGTCTGCCCCTCACTGAACTCGGTGGCGACGCTGGTCGTCACGGGGCGGGAAGGGGCGAGGGCGGATTTCGTGGTCCAGGCGGTGCGCCATGCGGAGGCGATACTTATCGCCGGCGGCGATCAGGCCAAATATGTCGATTCCTGGCAAGGGTCGCCGTTGCAGGATGAGATCAACGCGGCCGTCGCGCGGGGTGTGCCAATAGGAGGCGTGGCCGCGGGGCTGAATGTGCTCTCCGAATTTGTCGACACGGCGGCCGGCGGAACGGTTACTTCCGCCCAGGCACTGGCCGATCCTTTCGATGACCGGATCACACTGGCGCGGCACTTCCTGAAGATCCCCCTGTTGGGCGGGACGTTGACGGACGCCCACTTCGCCGCGCAGGACGCCATGGGGCGCGATCTGGCGTTCCTGGCGCGACTTGCCGCCCAGGGATGGACGCCGGAGCCGCGCGGCATTTTCATCGACGACAAAACAGCGGCGCTGATCGAACCCGACGGCAAGGTGTCAGTGCTGGGATCCGGCGCGGCGTATTTCGTCCGCTTGACGAAAAAGGCCGACGATTGCAACCCGGGCGACCCGCTGACGCTGCACGGCGCCGAAGTCTACCGGGCTTCCGAGGGCGGGATTTTCGATCTGCTCCGTTGGAGCGGGACCGGCGGAGTGGGTTACTCCATGTCGGTGGAAAACGGCGCGCTCAAATCGGCTCAGGCAGGCGGCGCTGTCTATTGAATTCGCCTGGCTACCCTGCCCCCAGGAGGGCTGGCCGTCTCACCGTGCGATGGTTTTCCAGATTAGCCACGCCAATCCCGCCAGATAACCGAGCAGTGCCTGGTATTCCTGGTTTTTCTTGTACACCGCCCAGCGGAATCGTCCCGTCGCGGGGTGGACGGGCAGGCGCGGGAGAAGCTTGGGAACTTGCGCCGCGTAGCCGGCATATTCGGGGAACAGGCGCCGGAGGTGCTGTTCCTCGAGTTCGATCACCGGAAGATAGATGAGCAGGAAGACGGCGCCGAAGACGATAGCGAGTTCCCAGCGCCGCGCGGAGACGACGAGGCCCGCCGCGACGAGAAGGGTGCCGATATACAAAGGATTTCGCACCCAATTGTAGGGCCCGCTGCGAGCCAGTTGCCGGTTCTTCTCCAGGTGGCCCGCCGCCCATCCGCGAAGCAGCAGGCCGCAGGTCGACACGGCCACGCCAGCGGCGAGGGCGATCGGTTCGGGACGGGCCAGCCAGGCAAACGCCGCAACGAGCAGAAATCCACTCGGCACGCGGAGACGGGCCACCAGGTCGGCGTAAGCTTTGGGGAACAGCGAACCGGTCATGGATGTTCTCCGGCGCGGGATTGCGCAAGCCTTTCGCGAAGCGCCTCTAGAACCATCTCCGGGGAGATCGAGCGCATGTCGGCGCCGGTCTCCCGCAGGCGGCGGTACGAAGTGACCGCGCCGGGTGCGCGCAGAACGGCGATGGTGTTGCCGTAAGGTCCGTTGCGAGCCGGATCGGTGGGGCCGTAGATCCCGACGCCCGGCTTACCGAGCGCCGCAGCCAGATGCAGCGGCCCGCTATCGAGGCCGACCACCGCAGCCGCGCGCCGCGTCGCATAGATCAGGCCCGGGATGCCGGAAACATGCGGCACAATGTCCGGAAGCGAGATCTTCTTCGGAGCATTAAGGACCAGGGCGAGTCCCAAATCGCGTTTGAGCATGGCGCCGAGAGCGGTGTAATATTCGAGCGGCCATTGTTTGGCGCCCCAGCCCGCCAGCGGGTTGGCGAGGACGAAGGGCCCCTCCGGCAGAGTTCCTTCCGGCCGGCCTTCGGGCAAAGGGAACTGGCGCAGCGGGTTGGAGACGCCGGCGGCGGCCACCAGTTCCAGGTTCTGATCCACCACGTGAGCGGCCTGAGCGCGTACACGGCGGGAATAGAACCATGCGGCGGGCCTCTCCCGCGTCCGGTCGAATCCGAAGATGCGCTCGGGACGGGCGATGGCGGCGATGAGAGCGGACTTAATCAGGCCCTGGAAGTCGACGGCGAGGTCGTAGGGGGTGGAGCGGAGGTCCGACCAGGCGCGCCGCATGCCGCGAAAGGTCTTGCGGTCGATGGGGACGACGCGGTCGAGGTAGGGATTGCCCTCGAGCAAAGGCAGCCAGCGCTCCTCGATCGCCCAATCGACCATCGAGCCCGGCAAGCCGTGCTTGAGGCTGGCCGCCGCCGGCAGTGCGTGTATGACGTCGCCCATCGCTCCCAGCCGGACGACGAGGATGCGAAAGGAAGTGGGCGTCAATCCGCAGCCCCGCTGCGCGCGCGAACGCGGGAGATGAATGCCTGGCGGGCCTCGGCGTCGTCCAGCATCTCCGCGGAGACGTCGGCTGGTGTCCCGTCGAGGGCAACGTAATCAACGGCGCCAAGCGAGGCGGCCAGTTCCCGGCGGGCTCCTACGTCCATGAGAGGCGCTTCGCCTTTCTCGACGACGATCACCAGTGTCGTGCCAGGGTCTTTCCGCTTTTCGAGGAAGCGCGCATGATGGGCGAGCAACGGATCGAAGCGGCCGCACAGCCAGAGCGTTTTCCGACCGGCGGTGCGGCGGACGATCTCATCGGAGGGTAGAATTTTGTTTCGCGAATCCAACGTGGGTCTCTAAACGGATGGGCGATTCCCAAACCCTCTATTGGAACAGTTCGCCGGGCTTCACGCCACCGCGGGCGACTTCCGGACAGGGCGGCTTCGGGCGACGCCGGCAAGTCGCATACGATGAGAGAGATGCAGTTTCACCCCGCATGAGTTCCGGCGCGCTGCGGTCATTCGCTCACCGGCGATTCGCCATTGTCTGGACCGGACTGGCGTGCTCGGCGGTCGGCACGTGGGTGCAAATCGTCGCGCAGAGCCTGGTGACGCTCAAGATCACTCATGGCTCGGCGTTCGCCCTCGGCGCGGTGCTTCTGTCGCAGGCGGCGGCGTTCTTGCTGTTCGCTCTCGCCGGCGGCGGAATCGCGGACGCATTCGACCGGCGCAAACTGCTGCTGGTTTCACAGACCGTGCTCGGCGGCCTGGCGGCCCTGCTGGGCTATCTGACTGCCTCCGGTCGCATCGAACTGTGGATGCTGCTCGTGCTGGCTTTCTTGAGCGGCTGCGTGCTCAGCACCGACCAACCCGCGCGGGCGGCACTACTGCCGGCGCTCGTACCGGATTCCGAACGGACGAACGCGATCGCGCTGCAGTCGATGATTTTCCAGGGGGCTTCGATCGCCGGGCCTACGCTCGCGGGTCTGGCCGCAGCGAGCCTCGGCTACGCAGGCTGCTTCTATCTCAATGCCGTTTCTTACCTCGCCGTTCTTGTTGCTCTGCTCGTGGCCGGCGGAGAGGGCAAAGGCACGCGCCAGAGCCGGCCGAACCTGATTCAGGCCGTGGCCGAGTTGTTTGCAGCGCTCAAGGCCGATCCGGTGTTACGAGCCGTCCTGAGCGGCTACGCCGCGGTGCTTTTTCTGACACCCTCATCGGCGCTGCTGTTGCCGGTGCTCGCCGACTCGGTCTGGCACATTTCGGATGCAGAACTCGGGGCGTTGTTCGCCTGCTCAGGCATCGGGGCCGTGACGGGTGCGCTGGTCGTAGCTCATCGCGGCGATCGCGGCTCCAAGAGCGTGCCGTACCTGGCGGGACTGTTCGCCTCGGCCATCGCCCTCGGCGTGTTTCCGAGCGTGCGTCCGATGTGGGTCGTTGCCGCGCTGCTGATGCTGGCTGGAGTCGGCCAGGCCGCGACTTCGGTGATTACGGCGGCGTTGCTACAAGGCCGCGTCCCGGCGGGACTTCGCGGGCGAGTGATGAGCTTGAACACGCTGCTGGTGATGGGAATACGCCCGCTCGGCGATTTTCCGGAAGGCTGGCTGATCCATGTGGCAGGGCCCCAGCGCGCCGCCCTGTTCTGCGCGGCTTTCATCGTCGTTGCAGGACTGTTGCTCTTGCCCCGGCGAAGCCCGATCCATTCAGTGTGAGAAGCCGCGCGACGGGCGCGATTATCGCTCACCCGTTTCGACAATCAGCAGGCGGAAAGTCCCTGCTTCACAGCGCATCGTCAAGCTGGTGACGATACGTCCGCCGCACACGCGCAGCGTGTAGTCGGAGCCTTCCACTACCGAGGGCATCGAGATCGCAGCGCCGTCGGGCAACACGGCCTTGAAGTTCCCTCCAATCATGTTCACAATCTCTCCGAGGCTGTCGCGAACGTCGTCCCGGTTAAGCTCGATGCCTTTGGGAAGCAGGCGCCGCGCGAAGTCCTCGGCCTGGCTGGCCGGACATTCGAGAATGGCGCCACCCCTCCACGGTCCGGCGAAATAGACGGCAGCAGACAGAATTCCCTCGGGACCTGCAGTGGCCGGCACATCGCCGGTGGGTGAGACGTCCAGGCTCAGCATCTCAGCGAATACGTCTCGCACAATCCGGGCCGCTTCCATCGCATGGTCGCCGGCGGTCATCAACATCGTTGGCCTCCTCATTCCCCCCGCTGGTAAAATACGGCCCCGTTCAGCGGCCTTCGCAGGAACCTCTCGTCGAGTC
>JAKAJI010000449.1 GCA_021813825.1 Acidobacteriota bacterium
GGCGGCGGAGGGAGTGAGCGAGGAGGAGGTCGAGCGGCGGTGGACGTCGCAGATCCCGCAGGGGCGGCTGGGGCGGGTGGAGGAGTTCGCCGATGCGGCGGCGTTTCTGGTGTCGGAGCGGGCGGGTTATATCAACGGGGTGAGTCTGGCGGTGGATGGAGGGTTGAGTAAGGGGCTGTTGTAAGTGGGAGTAGCTGTGTATAAGTTGTGTCACAGTTCTGTAAGTTCCGAAGGAGAACGACTGCGCGCGGAGCTTTCGCTTGCTTTCGTTTCGATATCCGTTCAAGTAGGTGCGTGAATAGTTTTCTATTCCGCGAAAAAAAGTCTTGACAAAACCCGCTGGGGGGGGCGTAATTTTCTTGATGACGGCTCTCATTCACGGCCAGTAGTTGGGCCGGGAAGGCGGAGGTTGCGCTTCGATGGCCCGTGCGCGCCAGTTGTTCCAGAAACTTGCCGCGATCGCAGTTGTGCTCGCGGCGGGGCGGTCTCCGGAGCACTTTGTTATTCGCAGTCCTGTCCTACGTGCATTGGGTCGGCGCAGTGTTATACGGGCGCCGTTGAGTGCGTGAACGGCGTATGGGTGTGCTCGGATGGGACGCAGCCGTGCGTGGGCCCGGAGCCGGCGCCTTGCTGCCAAGAGTGTTACGAGTCCTGCACCACCGCCGGATGGACGTGCTACGGCAGCCCGATCCTGATTGACGCGCAGGGGCAGGGATTTCACCTGACCAGTCTGAATAAAGGCGTGCAATTTGAGATGTCGCCGGGGACTCCGATGCAAGTAAGTTGGACAAATCCGGCATTTCAGAATGCTTTTCTTGCGCTGGACCGGAACGGGAATGGAAAGATCGACGACGGGAGCGAGTTATTTGGGGAGTTTACGCCGCAGCCGCCGACGGCGAATCCGAACGGGTACGCTGCGCTGGCGGTGTTCGACGATCCTCGGAATGGCGGAAACGGGAACGGGCGGATCGATCCGGGGGATGCGATTTACTCTTCGCTGCGGCTGTGGGTGGACCGGAATCACAACGGGATCAGCGAGCCGGAGGAGTTGATTCCGCTGGCGGAAGCTGGGGTATTTTCGATCGACCTGCACTATGTGGAGGACCGCTATTTTGACGCATACGGGAACTGGTTTCACTACCGGGCGATGGTGTGGGACGAGGCGGGACATGCGGCGAACAAGTGTTACGACGTGTTCCTGCAGCTTCGGCCGACGAGCGAGGCCAAATGAGCATGGCGCGCGGAGTTGTGCTGGCGGGACTGGCGCTTGCGCCGGTCTGTATTGGATTTGCGGGCGGCGAAGCTTGTCCGGGCACCCAGCCGGGCGAGGCGGCGCGGTTGGCGGCATACGTGGCGAAGAAGTATCACGTTCCGCCGGAAGCGGGGCTCCGGGTGGAGCGGGTTGAGCCGGTTGGCGATGCCTGTTATCACAAAGTAACGTTTCGGGGCGATGGAGCGCTGGGCGCTTATCAACTAATCCTTTACGCCTCGCCGGATTTTCGTTTCCTGTCGAGCGACGTATTGGACACGCGGCGGGACCCGTGGGAGGAGGAGCAGGAGGCGGCGAGGAAGGCGATGGCGGAGTTGCTGGAGGGCGAGTACGCGGCGCGGGGCAGCGTGGATGCGCCGGTTACGGTGGTGGTGTTTTCCGACTTCCAGTGTCCGTACTGCAAGCGATTGGAGGGGTTGCTCGAGGTGGAGCCGATGCTGAAACCGGGAGGCGAGGCGCGGTTAGTGTTCCGGCACATGCCGCTGGCGCAGCACGATTGGGCGATGAGGGCGGCGGAGGCGGCGGCGTGCGCGGGGTTTCAGAGTGTGGGGGCGTTCTGGGCGATGCACGATGCGTTGTTCGCCGGGCAGGAGGGGTTGACGGCGGGCAATGTGGACGGGAAGGTGCGAGAGATGGCGGCGAGGATTCCGGGTTTGGATGTGGCGACGTTTGGAGTGTGCATGGAGCGGCAGATGTCGCTGGGCGCGGTGATTCGGGACCGGGAGCTTGGGACGCGGCTGGGGGTGACGGGGACGCCGGCCGTATTTGTGAACGGGCGGCAGGTGGATGGGATCCGGGATGCGGCGGGTTTGCATGCGGCGCTCGCGGGAGGGTGTGGTGCTGCGGGGAGGTGTGGCGGGCTTGCGCGTAGCCTGGTGATTGGAGGGATGGAGAATGCGGATCCTGTGGCGGCTCGCTAAGTGCGCGCGCATATATGCGGCGGCGGTGGGGTGGGCGGTTGCGTTCCTTGCGGCCGGGCCGGGGGCGCGCTCGCAGGGGCTCGAAAATGCGCGGATACCGAAGACGGCGGAGGTGAACTTTGGGCCCGCCTTGGCGCAGCAGCGCATCGCGAAGGCCTTCGTGACGGGCATTCGGGCCGCCGCAGGGGATGTTTTCCTGCTGGTTCAGTCGGGGTTCACCGAGCCTTCCGAGATGCGTTTGATCCGGGCGAGCATGGCTGGCGCGGTTGTGTATGGCGTCAGGCTTGGCGTTGTAGTGGTTCGGGACTGGTACGTCAACACCGGGGGAGGGGCGACGGTGAACCTGGAGTCGGCGGATGGCAACGAGGTCGAGATCGTGTCTTATGACGCGGAAGGCCGAAGGTTGGGACGGGTGAGCTCATTGCGCCAGGAGTATTTCCCCACGCTGTCAGAGGCGGCGCCATTCCGGTTGCTCAGCAGCGGCGACATTGTTCCGCGGGATGGGGCGACTGGCCGTGCGCCTTTAGCTCATGTCCGGCTTCCCGAGAGCGGCGGTCCCAGGGTGGTGTTGGGGGAGAAGTTGCCGGATAACCGGATCGCGGTGGTGGACGGCATCGGCGCCGAGGTCACAATCGTCGATCTCAACACGGGGAGCCACGAGGCGCGGGAGTTACGGGCGCCGGAAATCGACGCGGCACGGCGGTATTACCAGCGCTATCCGCCCCAGGTTAGGGGGAGCGTGGTTGCGGCTTCGGCGTCAGACGAGGTGGGAAATATCTACTGCTTGGTTACGGCCTATCGGCCGGCGGAGGGTGCGCCGGTGCTAATGCTCGGCCGGAAAGGGAATGAGAGGGTGGTTCTGCGGTGTCCAATTGGGCGGCGGGACGGCGGCGTCTTGGTCACCACCTCCCTTGCGGCCTCCGGGAATGAACTCTATCTCGCGGACCGCGCTGGCTTGGTGATGGTGTACAAGATTCCGGAGATATTCAGGAACTGAACAGGAGGACACTTGGAAATGGGCAGGAGAACGGTTCGGATTTGTAGCGTGCTTTGGTGGGTGATTGCAGGTGGGTTTGGGCTGGCTCAGACTCCTTGCTCATGCGGCGGCCAGAACTGCATCATTTACACCATGAACTGCCAGCAGTGCGCACTTTCCGCTTGTCCGGGCCAGACGGACGCGAGCCAGACAAGTGATCCCATTGATACGTGCCAGAGTCCCACGCCGTTGGCCTGCAACCTTTACAAAGATAGCAGCGGTAATCGCGCCGTCTGCGGGAATCAGAATCAGGTCACGCAGTGCTACCAGCGCCAAATTTCGACCAGCGGGGTAGACTGCAATATCGGCGTGATTTACACCGTGACCTACTTGCATTGCTGCGAGGGGTAGGGTGAGGCGGGCATCGCACGCTTTCGGTTAGGTGCCACGGCGGTTGATATTGCCGCCGGACCCGTGTTCTGAACTTCGATTGCCGCGATGTCCTCGCCTGCGGGAGTTGTTTCATCGGCGTGGCCGCGGGGAAGGCCCGGCGCGTGGCGAATGCGGGCGGGCCGCCG
>JAKAJI010000064.1 GCA_021813825.1 Acidobacteriota bacterium
GCAGGCTACAGGCTTGGCCGCCGAACGGGAGGGTTGGGCTGGAGCTTGAGGCGGCGGGCGAGCCTTCCATCCGGGCGATGACGCCGCGAGCTTTGTGGATGCCGTAGGCGATGCCGGCCACGGTCAGGACCCCGAGGAGTCCGAGCACCGCGACGACGATCAGCAGGAACTTGGCGGCGCCGCCGGATTTCGGTGGCGGCGGCGGGTAAGGCGTTGGCGGCGCGGGTTGAGAAACCGGAGCGGCCTGCGCTCCCGGAGCGGGCTTCCCGCAGGAACCACAGAACGGACCGCTGAGCGCGGCCCCACAGTGAATACAAAACTGAGCCACGACTTTCCCCCCTCAGCACAATGCTAAGTCCGCTGGGTGGGCGAGGCAAGGGGATGTTGTGGGGCGTAAGACCAAGCTGATCATTGATCGAGGCGACAGCTCGCTTCAACGGAACCGCGGCGGAGGTGCCGATTCCTTTCGGCGAGCAGGCCGCCGTAATCTGGGTGAAGTAAACTGGTCGCTCGTGACGAATCGCCGCACGTGGATGAAGACGCTGGCCGCGGTAAGTGTGGCGGCGGACGCCGCGCCCGCGCCGGTCGCGGCGGATGACCGGAGTTATTGGCTCGGGCTGCTGCAGAAACTCAGCGAGCCGGTGCTGACTCATCTGGCGGCGGGCACGCTGAGGCGTGAGATGCCGGTGGAGTGCGTGACGGGCAACGTCGAAGACCGGCGGAAGTATACGCATCTTGAGGCCGTTGGACGGCTGCTGGCGGGGATTGCGCCGTGGCTCGAAGCGCCGCTTGAAGACGGGGCGGAACGGGCGTTGCAGCAGCGGTACGCGGCGCTTGCGCGGCAAGGGCTCGCTTCGGCTACGGATCCTGCGTCGCCGGATTTTCTCAATTTCAGCCAAGGCGGGCAGCCGCTGGTGGATTGCGGATTTCTGGCCCAGGCGGTCCTGCGGGCGCCGAATGAGCTGTGGCGGAAGCTGGATGCAGCGACGCAGAAGAATCTGGCCGCGGCGCTGGCCGCTTCCCGCGGGATCTCACCGCCCTATAACAACTGGCTGCTGTTTTCGGCGATGGTCGAGACGGCGCTGGCGATGATGGGCGAGACGTGGGACGCGATGCGAGTGGATTACGCGATCCGCAAGCACGAGGAGTGGTACTTAGGCGACGGCACTTACGGTGACGGGCCGCAGTTTCACTGGGATTACTACAACAGTTACGTGATTCAGCCGATGCTGCTTGATACGCTGCGGAGTATCTCCGCGCATTCCGGGCGCTGGAGCACCCACTTACCCACGGCGCTTGCGCGCGCCCGGCGCTATGGGGCCGTTCAGGAGCGCCTGATCTCGCCGGAGGCGACGTTCCCGCCCATCGGCCGGTCCATTACTTACCGCGCCGGGGTGTTTCATCTGCTCGCTTGGCTGGCGCTCGAGCATGAACTTCCCGCGACGCTTTCGGGAGCGAGGGTACGGTCCGCACTAACTGCCGTCTTACACCGGCTCATGGATGCGCCGGGGACGTTCGACAAACGCGGCTGGCTGCAGATCGGGTTTTGCGGCCATCAGCCGCACTTAGGCGAGCCGTATATCTCGACGGGCAGTTTGTATCTCTGCGCCACGGCTCTGTTGCCGCTGGGGCTGCCGCCCTCGGACGCATTCTGGTTGGGCGCGGCGGAGGATTGGACGCAACGGCGGTTATGGGCCGGCCAGGATGCCCCGGCCGATCACGCGATTTAGAAGCTACGCCGCGGCGCCGGTTTCTTCGACGATCCGGCCATCGAAGAGGGTGACGCCGCGCTCGGCCATGCGGGCGTAGCGCGGGTCGTGGGTGACCATGCAGATGGTGGCGCCTTCGCCGTGGAGTTCGCGGAGGAGTTCCATGACGGCTTCGCCGTTGGCGGAGTCGAGGTTGCCGGTGGGCTCGTCGGCGAGCAGGATGGCCGGGCGGCCGGCGAGGGCCCGGGCCACGGCGACGCGCTGCTGTTGGCCGCCGGACAACTGCGCCGGATAGTGCTTGATGCGGTGCGACATGCCGACGCGTTCGAGAGCGTCCTGCACGCACTTGCGCCGCTCGGACGACGGCATGCCGCGATAGGTCAGGGGCAGTTCGACGTTTTCGTAGACGTTGAGGTCCCCGATGAGGTTGAAGGCCTGGAAGATGAAACCGATCTCGCGGTTGCGGATGCGCGCGCGTTCGCTGAGCTTGAGATTTTCCACGCGTTCGCCTTTGAGTTCGTAGTTGCCGCCGGTGGGCGAATCGAGCAGGCCGAGGATGGCCAGAAGGGTCGATTTTCCGCAGCCCGAAGGCCCGGAGATCGACACGTACTCGCCTTGCCGGATCTCGAGATGGATGCCAGCGAGCGCGTGAGTCTCCATTTCGTCGGTCGAAAATACCTTCGTCACGCCATTCAGGCGCAGCAGCGTCGATTGGCTCATCGAGCGTCCCTCGCTTTCTTCCTTTACCGGCTATTACGAAGCCGGGGCGTCTTCCGTTCCGCGAATTTCAATACTGCTGAACGGTGGCGAGGTTACGTGAAATCCGCTCCCGAGGGCAGAACCAGCCGCGCCTCGGAACCGCGGCGGTCGGGGCGGTTTTCGAGCGTAAGGGTTCCGCCGTGGCTTTCGGCGATTTTGCGGCCGAGGACGAGGCCGATGCCGGAGCCGCCGGGCTTGGTGGTGAAGAACGGGACGAAGAGGTTACTCGAGTTGGCGATGCCGTGGCCTTCGTCACGGACCCAGATGGTGACGGTTCCGTTGCCGCGGGTCCAGCCGGCTTCGACTTCGCCGCCGGTTTCAAGCGACGCCTCGACGGCGTTGGCGATCAGGTTGATGAGGGCCTGCTCGAGTTGGTCGGCGTCGGCGGGGATCGTGACCTCCGGCCCGGGGACGATGTGCGGGCGCATCCGCGTTTCCAGAGTTGCCACGCGCTGTACCATTTCGCCGATGCGAACCGGAGCGAGCACGGGTTTGGGCAGCTTGGCCAGGCGAGCGTAGGAGGACAGAAAACGGCTCAGCGACTCGCTGCGGCTTGAGATGATCTGGAGGCCGCGCCGCATGTCTTGTTCCCAATCCTCGTTCTGCTCCCGCCGATCGAGCAGCGTGCCCATGCTTCCGGCGATCGACTTGATGGGGGCGAGCGAGTTGTTCAACTCGTGGCCGAGTACGCGGACCAGCCGCTGCCAGGCTTCGAGTTCTTCTTCGCGCAAGGGTTGCGTGATGTCGCTGACGACGAGAAGCTGATGAGGCAAGCCGCCCTCGCGGAACATGCTTCGGCCGATGCTCCAGCGGCGGGTTGGGTCGAAGAAGGGCAGCCGCACGGCCTGTTCGGCGCCTTCGAGAATCGCGCCGAGGCCGATCGACTCCGCCTCGCGGCCGATCAGGCGCTCGGAGGGTTCACCGAGGAGGCGCTCGCCGGCGGGATTGACGAGGCGGAGTTTGCGTTCCTGGTCGAAGGCGAAGATGGCGACGTCGATCTCCTCCATCACCTTGCGCAACAGCGCGGTGGCTTCGAGCGCGCCGAGGCGTTGGGCCCGCAATGTGGCGGCCATGGCGTTTACCTGCTGCATGGCTTCATTCAGCGCGTCGTTACCGGCCTCGGCGCGCGCGCGGATGGAATAATCCCCCTCGCGCAGGGCCTCGAGGAGGCTGGCGATGGTGCGCAGCGGCCGGGCGACGTGTTCGCGCAGACGCCAGGAGAGCGCGAGCCAGCAGCCGGCTACGGCGACGGTTCCGGTCCAGCTCAGCCAGGCGGGCCGGCCGCCGGTCCAAAGGAAGAACAAAGCCACCGCGGCGCCGGGCGCACCCGCGCCCAGGGCGAGGAACAGCGCGCGCGTCTCATGGGTTAGACGCCGCCGGGAGGCCATGAGGAGATACTACAACCCGTAGCGCTGCAGCCGCCGGTAGAGGGCGCTGCGGCTCAGGCCGAGCGCGTTGGCGGCGTGGCTGACATTGCCCTCGTGCTTGGCCAGCGCCTTGCGGATCAGGAACGCCTCCACTTCCTCGATGCTCATCTCTTCCAGCCGCGGCGCGCCTTCCCGGGCGGCCTTTAGCGCGAGGTCGCCGGCCTCGATCATGGGACCGCGAGCCATCAGCACGGCGCGCTCGACGACGTGGTTCAACTCGCGGACGTTGCCGGTCCAGGGATTGTCGAGAAGGGCCTGCAAAGCCGAATTATCGAAACCCGATATCGTTTTTCGATAACGATTAGCGTGCATGCCCAGGAAGTGCGCCGCCAGCAGTGGAATATCCTCGCGGCGCTCGCGCAGAGGGGGCAGGTGGATCTCGATGGTGTTCAGCCGGAAAAGCAGGTCCTGCCGGAAGCGGCCCGCCGCCACCTCTTCGTCGAGCCGGGCGTTGGTGGCCGAAATCAGCCGCACGTCTACACGGCGGGTGCGCGAGGAGCCGACGCGCTCCATCTCGCCCGTTTCGAGCACGCGCAGGAGTTTCGCCTGGAGGTTCAGCGGCAGGTTGGCGATCTCGTCGAGGAACAGCGTGCCGCCCTCGGCCATTTCGAAGCGGCCGACGCGATCGACTTTGGCGTCGGTGAACGCACCTTTCACGTGGCCGAAAAGTTCGCTTTCAAAGACGCCTTCGGCGAGACCGCCGGCGTTCACGGTGACCATGGGTTTCGCCGAGCGCTGCGAGATGGCGTGGAGCGTGCGGGCGACGACTTCCTTGCCCGTGCCCGGTTCGCCGGTGATGAGCACGTTGGCGTCCGACGGCCCCACGCGCGCGATCAACTGCAGCACGGGTTCCATGGCGGGCGACTCGGCGATCAGCGAAGGACGTCCCTCGGCGCGGAGCAACCGGTTTTCGGCCTCGAGCCGCAGTCCTTTCTTGAGCGCCTGCGCGAGTTCAATCTGGGTGCGGACGATGGCGAGCAAGCGCGCGTTGTCCCAGGGCTTTTCGATGAAATCCCGCGCGCCGCGGCGCATCGCTTCAACCGCCAGGTTCACCGAGCCCCACGCGGTCATCACGACGACGGGCAGCAGGCCGTCTGTGGCGCGCAGTTTCGGCAGCAGGTCGAGGCCCTCGGCGCCTGACGTGGTGTCGCGCGTATAGTTGAGGTCCATCAAAAGCAGGTCGAATTCGCGGGCCTCGACGGCGGCGAGGATTTCGCGCGGGCTCGAGGCCGTCTCGATCTGATAGCCTTCGCCCTTGAGCAAGAACCGAAGCGCCTCGACCACGTCGGGCTGGTCGTCGGCCACCAGAAGGCGATAATTCCCGTTAGCGCCTGGCTTCATGCCGCCGCCGTGCGCTCGCCGGTGATCCAGCCGTCCTCGATCTGGACGATACGATTGCCGTACTCTGCGTTGCGCTCGTTGTGAGTGACCTGGATGATCGTGGTGCCTTCGGCGTTCAGCTTGCGGAACATTTCCATGATCTGCTGGCCCTGGGCCGAGTGGAGGTTGCCGGTCGGCTCATCGGCGAGGAGGATTTTCGGATTGGCGATCATGGCGCGCGCCACGGCGACAAGCTGCTGCTGGCCGCCGGAAAGCTGGTTCGGGAAAAGATCCCGCTTGCCGACGATCTGAAACCGGTCAAGCGCGTCGCAGACGATGCTCTCCCGCTCGCTTTTCTTGATGTTGCGGTAGGAGAGCGGGATGTCGAGGTTTTCGTAGACGGTAAGCGAATCGAGCAGATGGTAGCTTTGGAACACGAAGCCAAAGTATTGTTTGTAGAGTTCCATCCGGTCGCGCTTATTCATCTTGTGCACCGGCTGGCCGAGTAGCCAGTATTCGCCGGTCCAGTCGCTGTCGTGCATGCCGAGCAGGTGCAGGAGCGTGCTTTTGCCCGCGCCGGAGGGGCCCATGATCGACACGAAGTCGCCTTCGCGGATGTCGAGCGTCACGCGCCGGAGGACAAACGTCTTCACGGGTCCGTGTTCGAAGTACTTTTCAATGTTCTTGAGAGAAATTACCATCCGATGCCTTCATCTTACCCGCCGGACCGCAGGCGCCTGGCTAGCGGGGGAGTCCGCCGATGACGCCGCTCAAGTCCGGGCAGGAGAAATGGCCGCCCGAGGGCTGAATCATCCATACGTGCGGGGCGCCGAGCGGTCCCATGCCCGCCTCCCGCGCCTGCACGTGAGCCCACCACGCCTTGCCGGCGAAGAACGCCAGCACCATGATTGCCAGCGCCAATATGTCCGCGTTCCTCCGCAACATCACTGCACCTCCGCGCCATCCTCGACGATCCGCCCGTCAAACAGTTTCACCGTACGATCGGCGAACCGCGCATAACGCGGGTCGTGGGTGACCATGCAGATGGTCGCGCCCGCGCGGTGCAGTTCGCTTAAAAGATCCATGACCGCCTCGCCGTTCACCGAGTCCAGGTTTCCGGTCGGCTCGTCGGCCAGCAGAATTGCCGGTTCGCCGGCCAGCGCCCGCGCCACGGCCACTCTCTGCTGCTGGCCGCCCGACAACTGGGCCGGATAATGTTTTACCCGGTGCGACATGCCGACGCGTTCGAGCGATTCCTGGACGCGCTTGCGGCGTTCGGCGGCCGGCATGCCGCGGTACGTCAGCGGCAGCTCGACATTCTCATATACGTTCAGGTCTCCGATAAGGTTGAACGCCTGAAAAATGAAGCCGATCTCGCGGTTGCGGATGCGGGCGCGCTCAGCGAGCTTCAGGTTCTCCACAGGGTTTCCGTTGAGCACGTACTTGCCGTCGCTCGGAGAGTCGAGCAGGCCCAGGATGGCCAGCAGCGTCGACTTGCCGCAGCCAGAGGGCCCGGAGATGGCAACATACTCGCCGCGCTTGATCTCGAGATGAATCCCGGCCAGCGCGTGCGTCTCGACTTCGTCGGTGACGAACACCTTCGTCACGCCGTCCAGATGAATCAGTGTGTTGTTTGCCGCCATGACCGTCTCCCGCTCTCTCGTTCTCTTCTTTCTTTTTCCTTAATTCAACCGGATACGATTCTGCGCATCCCACTGCGACATATCCGACAAAATGACCTGGTCGCCCACGTTCAGGCCGTTGAGAATTTCGATGGTGCTCACCGAACTCCGGCCCAGCGTCACCGGCACGCGGGTCGCGCCCTTGTTGTCGGCGTCGAGCTTGAAGAGGCCGACTTTCTGTCCGGTGGTGCCGATCACGGGCCGGCCGACGTAGAGCACGTCATGCAGGCGCTCGATTTCGATGGTTCCATCCACGCTCAGGTCGGGCCGGGCGCCGGGCGGGAGTTCGCCCAACAGTTTCACGTCCACGTCAAAGGTGCCGTTGGAGGCCGCCGGGTCGATGCGCATCACTTTGCCCGGAATGATTCCATTCCGCGTGTCGATTTCAGCCGATTGCCCGATTTGGACGTCCTTCACCTGCGTTTCCGGGATCTTCAGCGTCGCCTTCAGCTTCTGCGGCTCGGCGATCTTCGCCAGAATCGCGCCCGGCGCGACACGCTGGCCGACTTCGAGCGGCGTTCCGGCGGGCCCAAGCTGAATCAACACGCCATCGACGCCAGCGCGGATGGTCAACTGGTCCACCTGCTGCTTCTTTAGCTGGTAAGCGGCCTTCAATTTCTGGATGTTCACCTGCTGCGCGTCAAGCTGCGCCTGAATCGACTGCCCGCTGATGTCAAGCTGCTGCTTGGCGAGGTTGTAGCTGTTCTGGAGTTCGTTCGCTTTGGCGACGGAAAGCTTCGTGGTCAGATCCGACTGCAGGCCGTCTTTGGTCAACTGCTCGTCGCGGTCGGCGGTGAGCTTGGCCTGCATGTAGTCGGCGCGGGCGGCTTCGGTCAGCGACTTCTGCTGGAGCTGCTTGGTTTGAAGCTGGACTTTCAGGTCCGTGTAGTTGGCTTCGGCCGCCTTCACCTGCCATTCCAAGTCTGCCGCGGCCAGTTCCATGTCGGGGTTCTTGAGGACGATGAGCACGTCGTTGGGATGGACGACGGTTCCCGGCAGGTGGGTGATCTTCTCCACGCGTCCGTCGAACTGCGCCGGGATCCACATGACGTCTTCGGGCACCAGAGTGCCGGGGCCGTGGACCTGCCGGTCCATGTCGCCGCGCTTCACCGAGTCGATCCAGACGGTGGCCCGCTCCACCGTCGGCGCCGCCGGTTTCAGCCGCGAGAGCCCCCAGGTGATCAACGGAATCGCGATCACGGCCAGCGCGATCCAGACGACGCGCTTGACCACCCGCCGCCGCGCTACTTCTTTACCCCTTGGAATGTCCATAAGCTCTACCCAAAGTATGGCAACTCATCGGCCAGCCTCCGGATCGGCCTGCCGCGCTCAAAATACAGTACTTGGGAACGGTGGGGAGGGTTTCCTGGCTCCGGAGCTGTCCGTTTGTGGGACGAGCCTGTACGCCGGGGGACAGAGCGTTCTCAGCCGGCGGCCTTCCAGGCCCGGAAGCGGAAAGCGTAGGGGTTCAGCGCGACCTCGGCGCGGGCGAACCCGGCGACGCGGAGCCGTTCGGCGAACGTGGAGGGGTCGACGGGTTCGAGCGTGTCGAACCAGTGGAGGCGGCGCAGCCAGGGCGATGCCAGGCTGTCGACGCCTAAGAAGACGCCGCCGGGCCGGAGCACGCGGGCTACTTCCTGGAGCAACCGGTCCTGGCGCTCGCGCGGGGCGACGTGATGCAGCATGGTGAAGCAGAGCGCGGCGTCGAAGGCGGCCGAGGGGAGGGGCAGCGCCGTCGCATCCCCGCAAAGCACGTCGACGCACCCCGGTCCTCCGCGCCGTGCCAGGCCCCGGGCGAGCGACGGGTCGATCTCGACGCACGCCAGATGCGGCAAGCGCGCCCGCAGCACGTCAGTTGCGGCGCCGTAGCCCGGGCCGACTTCGAGCACGTGCGGCCCGAGATCGAGGCCGTCGAGCACCCACGGCACGACATGCTGTTCCACCGTCCGCCGCCATCGGCCCGACGAGCACAGCCAGCGATGGACCAGATTCATGGGCGCTCCTTGACTGCCGCAGGCGTCTTTCTCCTCACAGATTTTCCCGCTTATTTTTGCATATATACTGAAAGTCCGCCGGATATCCCCAAGCCGACTGGAAAGGGACCAACGCCCGCATGCCGACACGCTACGTCTGCACCAACTGCCAGGGAACGTTCATTCATCACGGTGGCCCACCGCCGGTGTGTGAGAACGGACTCGGCCCGATGGCCGTGGTCGATCCGTCCACCGCGCCGCCGACCGGCTGCAAAAAGGGCAAGCAGCGCTTTCTCGCCTCCCGCTTCGAACTGGCGTGTTTCGTGCCTTCGACCGCGCGCGGCAAGTTCGACTGCTCTTACAACCCGCGCACGGGCATCCTCGACATCGTAGTCCGCTTGTGCCCGACCTTCGGCGGGAGCTTCTTTGAGAAGTTCAGTAGCGACGAGAAGGAGACCATCAGCCGCAATCTGATCGAGAGCGTTCCGGTGTACTGGAACGGCCGCTGCACGTTCCGCTGCACGCGCCACGGCTGGACCGACATTGTGGTGCGCCCCGTCTTTTCGGTCGAGTTCGGCGGAGGCAACTCGCACTTCAAGATGATCGTCAGTCATGAAGACGAGCGGGCGAAGAAGAATCCGCACGGGCGCGAGTGCCGGGGCTTCGTTTCGATAGACCAGGTCACCAGCCCCTCGGCGACGGACCGGCTCGAGCTGCGCGATTTCCAGACGCGCGAGTTCAATCACAGTGTCGGCGGGCTGCTCACCGCCGGAAACGACCGCGAATTTCTGGAAAATGCCTTGCGCGCGTGCGGCGCCGAGATCTTGACGGGCCCGCCGTCGGTGCCCTATGCCAATCTGCCGTTCGGCGATTCCTCGACCGAAGCCTCCGCGCTTGCGCCCGTGTTGCGCAACTTCGTCACCGCCGCCAACCGCCAGTTGCCCGGCTCGCACCCGATTCCGGTGCTGCTGAAGGGATTCACCAAGCTCAGCGAACCCGCGCTGCTGGGCCGCCGCCGCGCCGAAGCGGTGGAAGGCGTGCTGAGGTCCGCCAACCTCAAGAACCCGATCACGGTCCTGCCGGAGGTGGGCACCGGAAAGTGTGCCGTTGAACTTCGTATCGACCGCGACTTCGAAGCCAGTTTCGCGCTCGGCCAGCGGGAGTTTCAGTACAACGTGGCCGCGCACGAGTTCGGGCACATGATCGGCCTGCCGGACGAGTATGAGAACCCCGATGCCGGGCCAAAGCTGATCGTCAAGACGAACTACAACAGGCTGGTAGCCCGTGCCAAGCTGATCGGCCCGGTGTTTCCCTCGCACACCTCCAGCATGATGAGCGACGGCATGACGACGCTGAACTGGCACTATGTGACGGCGTGGGAAGCCCTCGGCGCGTTGACGGGCGAGTTTCTATATCTGAGCGAGTGGGCGATTCACGCGCCGGGGGCGTAGGGGGGCGCTTCCGCCGCGCACAAGGCCTTCGTACTGTCCACGGGGATTATCCCGGTTCCGTTCGTTTCGCCCGCGCCTTCTCCCGCGGGTGCGGCGCATCCTTGGCATGCGGCTCCGAGCCGCGGAGGGCGCGCAACCGCTGGTAGACCTCATGCTTCATTGGTGTCCGGATTCGGGGCGCCTGCATCCGGGGCGGAGCTTTCTTCTTGTCCGACGGCATCGCGCCTCCTCCCTTCATACATACACCCGCTTCACGCGTGTGCTGATGCCGCAGAGGACGCTGTAGGAAATTGTGCCGGCGGTGCGGGCGATCTGCTGGGCGTCGATGCGGGCGTCGCCGTCCTCGCCGAGCAGCGTCACGGCGTCGCCGGGCTTGAGCTGCGGCGCCTGCGTCAGGTCTATGGTCGTCAGATCCATCGACACCGCGCCGAGGATTGAGGCGTACTTGCCGCCGGCGATCACGCGGCCGCGGTTCGACAGACGATGCGGAATGCCGTCCGCGTAGCCCGCGGCGAGCACGCCGATCCGCATCGGCGCGGGCGTGCGGTACATCCCGCCGTAGCCGACGCGCGCTCCGGCCGGCAGATCCTTCACCGCCACAATCGATGCTTTCCACGCCAGCGCCGGCGACACTTTCAGCAGCTTCGCCGGGCCCACACCGCGGACCAGCGGCGACACGTAGCCGTAAACGGCGTGGCCGGGGCGAACCATCTTTCCCCAAGCTTCGCGCCGCGCGTAAGCCACCGGAATGCTACTCGCCAGGTGCACATACTCGGGAACGATTCCGGCATCCGCCAACCCGCGCCGCACCTGCTCGAACTGCGCGATCTGCTCCTCGGTCTGCGTGCTCTCGTAGTTCGCCGCCGAGGCGAAGTGGGTCATCAGGCCTTCGAGGCGCGCCCGCCTCGTTCCGCGCAGCACCTCCGCGATCTCGTCTGCGCCCGCGCGCGTTCCCAGACGCCCCATGCCGCTGTCAATCTTCAGGTGATATGGCGCCCGCTCGATGCCGTGCGCCTCGGCCAGACGCTCCCAAGCCGGGACATCGCTCAACGTGTGGATCACCGGCGTCAAGTCGTAAGCAAGCAGCGCCTCGCGCTCGCCGGGAAGAAAATCCGCCATCACCAGGATCCGCGCGCCGATGCCGGCGTCGCGCAGCGTCACGCCTTCTTCTACGCTTGAAACCGCGAGCCACCGCGCGCCGCGCCCCTCGAGCGTCCGCGAAACCTCCACGGCGCCGTGACGGTAGGCGTCGGCCTTCACCACGGCCATCACCTCGGCCTCGCCATTGACCGCCTCGCGCAGGGCATCGTAGTTGGCCGCGATCCGCCCCAGCGACACCTCGATCCAACACCGCATCGGCACGTCCTGCATCCTTTCATGCTACCCGCGCCGCGCCGTACGCCTGGACTTATGATGGAACGAACGGATCGGACCGCTTTGAACCCGTGACATGGAGCGCCGCCATGGTTCCGCGCGCCAGCGAAGTGCCGGGAACCGGACACGACGAAGCATGCCGTGGCTGTTTTCCCCGCAGCGGCGCTAAACAGGCGCCTGGCGGACTAGCGCGTCTTTCGTTCAGCAAGGCCGCACAGCAACGCTTCGTACTCGTCGGTCACCGCGTCCCAGCTATAGTGCTCGCGCACCCGCGCCGCCGCGCGCTCGCCCCAGGCGGCCCGCTCGGCCTCGTTCATTTCGAGCACCTGCCGCATCCGGCCGGCCAACTCCCCGCGCTCAAATCCCAGGCCGGCGCCGCCGGCCACTTCTTCGTTCTCCGGCGTGCGCAGGTACAGCACCAGCGCGCCGCGGCCCATCGCCTCGATCAGCGCCGGATGCGTGCCGCCCACTTCCGTCGCATGAACGTAGGCCAGGCAGTGCGACTGCAGCTCGGCATATCCTTGCCCGTAGATCGCGCCGGGCATCACCACGCGCTTGTCACTGGTGGCGCGCACGCGCTCGATGTAATTCTTTGCGTAGGGCGCGTCGCCGATGAGAGCGAGTTTCGCTTCGCCTGCCACCTGTTCGAAACTCTCCCGCACCAGCAGCGCGTTGTTCTCGGGCTCCATGCGGCTGACGTAGAGGAAGTACCGGCCGGGCTCGAGGCCCAATGCGTCCAGAGCAGCGCGTCCGGGGGTTCGTTGGGCGGTGGCGCCATAGGGAATAAACACGCTGTCTTTGTGGTACGTGACGCGGTAGTAATCCTGAATCACCCGCGCGTCGCTCACCACCACATTGGGAAACCACGCCGCCATGCGCTCGCTCACGCGATACCAGGCCTTTCCGAGCACGTTCCACTTCTTGCGCTCGCGCTCTAGCCCGTCCACGTTCAGCGCCACGGGCATGCCGGCCATGCGCGGAGCCAGCGTGAACACTGCATTGGCCGCATTGCAGTACAGGGCCGCATCCACGCGATGCAAGAGAAGATCGATGGTCGAGAAAAACGTGTGGGACAGCGTTTCGAGATACTTATGCCGCACCGCGGGCGCCCAGCGCCGCTTCACGCCGCGATATTCCGCGCCGCCCTCCCGCGTGCGGCAGTAGACAGTCACCTCGTGCCCGCGCTCAACCAGACGCGTGGAAAGCTCCTCGGCGAAAGTCTCGAATCCCCCGTAATTGGCTGGAATTCCGCGCGTACCGAGAATGGCGAAACGCCGCGGCTCACGCATTCGCGAACAGACTCGCGGCTAGCCCCGGGCCGCCCGCGTGCGCTGCGCCGTACGCGAGGCCAGCTTTTGCGCCGGCCGGCTCACCGGTTCATAGGCGAACCAGCTTGCGATATAGGCGTCGTCGGCGCGCTTGCGCCGCATGATCTCGCGCCGCTTCGCCATGAGCCGATTCCAGTTCCGGAAGACGAACGGAAACGCCTTCAGCGAACTCCACTCGTTGAGCAGGCACGCTCCCAACACCAGCGTGTCGCGCCAGGTGATCGACAGCCAGTTGCGCCAGTACAGGTCGGCGCTCATGTTCTTGGCGCGCATCAGGAAGCGGTTCTTCACCGAGTGCATGTTGATCTCGGGCGGCAGGGCGCGCCGGTTGCCCGGCAGGACGTTGCGCACGTGGTAGCCGCGGGCGTGCGGCGTGTAAAGGCAGCGCCAGCCCAGCAGTTGCGCCCGCCAGGCGACGTCGGCGTCCTCGCGGTAGACAAAGAAGTCGGAGTCGAAAAACTCCCCGTCCACCGAAATGTCCTCGATCATCCGCCGGCGGTAAAGGGCCGCAGCGGCGGTCGCTCCGAAGACATACTCGTATTGCGTGTAGTGCCCGTTATCCACTTCCTGGCTGCCCCGATCCAGGTGGCGCAGCATGGGGGTGAAATAAATTCCGGTCGAATCCACCAGCGGCTTGTCGGGGAGATCGAAGTTCGAGCGGATGGTCAGCAGTTTCCCGCAGACCGAGCCGACCTTCGGGTCCAGTTGTCCGGCCTCCATGAGCGACTCGATGAAGCCGGGCAGCAGCAGCACGTCCGGGTTGAGAGTCAGCACCCAGGCTCCGTCGCCCAGGGCTATGGCCTGATTCTGCGCCGCCGCGAACCCGCGGTTCTCGTCGTTATAAACAATATGGCAGCGGTCCTCGAACTGTTCGAGAATGTCGACCGTTCCGTCTGTCGACGCATTGTCGATGACCAGAATTTCCTTATTTGCGTACTTCTGAGCCAGTACCGACTCAAGGCATCGCTTGATAAAGCGGCCGCTGTTGTACGTCACGATGGTGACGGAAACCCGATCGTTATAAGACATGCAGGCGCGTATCGTTTCCTAGTTTCCGCTGCTCCACTTCGTCCAGCATTCCCACCTCGCTTCCGCCGCCTCCCTTCCAGAGAGTAAGATAAGCCAGCCGAATCACTTCGCTATACAGCGGAATCGGCTTGAGACTTGCCCTCCGGCATGTAGATAGGATCAACCGGACCATGGCGCCGGCCACGAGGCCTGCCGCCAAACGCCTTCGTCCGGATGGCCGGAAGTGCTTGGACGCGTACCTCATAAGACTAACATACCAGCGCACTTGCCGTGTTTCCCAATCGAGGGCCCGGAAACTGTGCCCGCCCAGGTGCCGCGCCGCCGCCTCCGGCGCGTAGACAATCTTCGCTCCCGCCTGCCGCGCGCGAAGGCAGAAATCCACGTCTTCAAACCACGCCGGATAAAACGCTTCGTCGAAGCCACCAAGCTTTTCCCAAAGCGCGCGCCGGAAGACAAGGTACGCTCCGGCGGGTTGATCCACCTCCCCGCCGTGGCCCGGGTCGCGGTCGAGGTAGCGATAGGCCCGGTTCACCGGGTTCCAGGGAAACGCGCGGTTCCACCCCATCGCCTCGAAGGCGAGCGTGGCCGGGGTGGGAAACCGCCGCACGGAGAATCCCCACTGCGCCGATCCGTTCTCGTTCTTCAGTTGTCCGCCGGCGATGTCCGCCCCCGACTCGCGGCAGGCGCGCGCCAGGGCCCGAGCGTCTCCCTCGATCTCGACATCCGGGTTCACCAGCATCACGTAGTCTTCCGGGCGTCCGGCCACTGCCTGATTGACCGCCGCCGCAAATCCGCGATTTTGCGTGTTCGCGATCGTCTCGACGCCTAGGAATCGGCGCGCGATCTCGACGGCCCCATCGCCGCTGCCGTTGTCCACGACCACGACCGGCATCCCGCCAAGCGAGCGCAGACACTTCTCCAGAACCCCCGCCGAGCGGTAGCAAACCACCACCGCGACAACGCTCAAGTCAGCGCGCAGTACAGCCTCCAATACCAACCAAACCCGCCTTCGCGGGCCAAGTCCCGAATCTCAGCCTCGCCCTCGGCGAGAATTCCCTCCAACTCCGCCCGGCCGGCCTCACGCCATGCCCGGAACCGCCGCAGCCCTTCCCACTTGCCCCTAAGATACGCCATACCGGTCCCATGCCGCACAGCGAGCACACCCCACAGCGCCTGGCCCGCGAGCACGGCCCAGCCGTTTCGTATCAAACATTTAGCCGAAAAATGTTTCGCTACGAGCAGCACCTGGTTCCGCGCCATGAGCCGCACCATCGCCGGACTCCACGCACCCAGCGTCGCGCTTCCCTGGTGCCAGGCCAGCGCCTCCGGCACGTAAACGCCGTCCAGTCCGGCGAGAGCGCACCGCAGCCCGAAGTCCACATCTTCTAAGTAGGATTCGAACCGCTCATCCAGCATACCCACCCGCTCAAACGCCGTCCGCCTCACCAGAGCCGCCGTGAGAGGAGCGATCCGGATCCGCCGCCGCTCGCTCCACCGCGGTCCGTCGTCGGCGCCCCATCCGCAGCGGCACGCGCACCCACTTCGCGCCAACGCGTCCCAGGTCCCGTCGATCCGAGCCGGTGCTCGCTGACTGAGAATTTTGCCGGTGGCGAACCATGCCTCGCCCACCCCGGACAGCAGCCGCTCCAGCCAGTCCTCCCGCGGTTCGACATCGTTGTTCACGACGGCGATCCAGGCCCCCGCCGACTCGCCCACACCGCGGTTCACCGCCCTGGCGAAACCGGCATTCGTGCCCATTGCGATCACCCGCGCGCCAAGCGCCCGCGCCGCCTCCGCGCTGCCGTCGGTGCTGCCGTTGTCCACCACCAGCACTTCCTCCGGCCGCCGCGTCTGCGCGGCCAGCCTCTCCAGCAGACGCACGAGCAGTGCCCGCCCGTTCCAGTTCGGAATCACGATCGAAACGCTTCCCTCATCCACGGGCAAACCGTTTCTTCACCAGGAACCACAGATTGTAAAATCCGTCGCGCCATGGATTCAGCTTGATCTCTCCCAGCCGGGACGAATACAAAATGGATATCTCGGCAAACCGGATCGTCCGGTTCCGCAGCGCCTCGATCTTGATCTCCTCCGAGAACGCCATTCCGTCGGAGATGAGCCGCATATCCTTTAGAATTGATCGCTTGAAAACCCACATCCCGGACTGGGAATCCCTCACCCACCGGAAATAGAGCAGCGACATGGCCAGCGACAACACCCAGTTGCCGAACTTGTGCTTCCAGCTCATCGCCCGCCTGTCCCGTACCGGAAAGCGCGAGGCGTTGAGAAAGTCTACTTCTAAGTGGAGAAACGCTTCGATCAGGTATGAAATTGCGTCGGGTGGATAACTGTGATCGCCGTCGAGCGTGACGATAAGGTCGCCCTTGGCGAAGGAGAAGCCTTTCTTGTAACTTCGGCCATAGCCCCGCACCGGCTCACGAATCACCTCCGCGCCGAACGACTTTGCCACCTCGCTTGTCCGGTCCGTCGAACCGTTGTCCACCACGATCACCTGATCGACGAACTCCGGCATCCGGCGCAACACGCTTTCGATGCCCTGCTCCTCGTTCAGGCACGGGATGATGACGGTTATGCTCTGGGACCTGTACATGGCTTCCCCGCCCGGAACCAAGCCAGGCCAAATGGGTTCAAGCTATCATGTTGTCATGAAATGGTTTTGTCTTCCAGTTGTGCTCGGCGCGTCTCTCGCCCTGGCGGGGTCGGCGAAGGCGCCCAACCCGCAACTGGAAGCCATCAAGACCGTGTACCTGCTCCCGATGAGCAACGGCTTCGACCAGTACCTGGCCAACGCCATTTCCCGGCTTGGGGTCCTCGAGGTCGTTACCGACCCACAAAAGGCCGACGCTGTCCTCACGGACCACGTGGGCGCGGCGTTTGAAGACACGATGAAGAGCCTCTACCCGCCGCCCGCGCCGCCGAAGCCCGCCAAGACCGCGGTGGCCACCGCACCAGAGAAGGCAAAGAAGAAATCCGAGGAAGAGTCCGAAAAAGACGAAGCCGCCAAAGCCGAAGCCGAACAGATCACCAAGGAAAACGAAGCTCCGGTCTACAGTACCTTCAGCCGCGGCCGCGGCATGATCTTCCTGGTCGACCGCCACTCCCGTAACGTTCTCTGGTCCATCTACGATAAGCCCAAAGACACCCAGCCCAAGACGCTCGACCGCCTCGCCCAC
>JAKAJI010000450.1 GCA_021813825.1 Acidobacteriota bacterium
GTAGGTGTAGGCGACAGCAGGCGGACCAGCACCCCCGAAGGGCCGGTCGTCACGGGCAATACTCCAGAAGTACCCCGTCTTGGTCCGCCCGCGTCCCGGATCGAGCACGGGGATCGGCGTTTCGTCCACGACGATTCGGGCGGAGGCAAGAAGATGGTCCTTCAGACGCTCATAAAGCGGCGCAAGTTCGGCGGCCGCCGTGCCCACCCAGAAGGCGAGCGTGGAACGGTCGATCTCGATGCCTTGCGTGGCCAGCATCTTCTCTTGGCGGTAGAGCGGAAGGTGCCAGCCATATTTGGCGACCACAACCGACGCCACCATCGCCTCGGTGGGAAGGCCGGATTTGACGAGATGGTCGGCCGCAGGGGCTTGCACGATCTTCTCGCAGGACCGGCAGGCCAGCTTGGGCCGATGCGTAACGATCACCCGATACTGCGCCGGCACCACATCCAGCCGCTTGCCCGTCTCCTCGCCGATAACATGCATGGGCAGGCCACAACACGGGCAGTCGGTGGTTTCCGGCGCCACCGTTTCGTGAAGGTGCGGCAAGTGCTTGGGAAGCGCCGCCCGCCCGGGCTGGCGGCGTGTGCGCGGCAGGGAGGGCTGCTTTTTCTCCTCGGTCGCCTCGTCCCTGGCCATCGCGATTTCGAGGTCCTCCAGCGCCAGCTGGAGTTGGTCGGCCGGCAGCTTCGCAAGCGTCTCGCTTCTGGCGCCAAACCGGGCGTTGTTGGCCTTGTGCAAGAGATGGCGCACGTGTTCGTAGAGATTCTGCAGCCTGGTGTGTTCGGCCAGCGCCGCATCGCGCTCTTTGATCAGCGCGTCGCGTTCCGAGAGCATTTTCAACGCAAACGCGCGCAAGCTCTCAAGGTCATCCGGCAGTGTCTCGGCGCGTTCATCCATGCACGAATGAGAGCACAGTTCGCCCGATTTGGCGCGGCATTTCTCGCTGCCGATTCAATAAACCGCAGTCACTGCACGGCCTGCGGTCGCGACACTCTCGGAATGCGGACCCGTGACCACTCAAGGCCTTCAATGAGCGCTGCAAGTTGCGCCGACGACAGACGCATCACGCCGTCCTCGATCCGGGGCCAGCAAAATTTATTTTTCTCAAGGCGCTTGTAATACATGCATAGGCCTGTGCCGTCCCAAAAAACCAGCTTCACCCTGTCGGAGCGTTTCGATCTAAAAACGTAGATCGTGCCCGCGAAGGGATCAAACCGCAGTTGTTCTTTCACCAGCGCCGCAAGCCCGTTCATGCCTCTGCGGAAGTCCACAGGCTTGGTGGCAAGCAGAACCCGCACCGGGCCGGGCGGTATCAGCATTCCGCCGCTCATGCCAGAACGCGCCGTACCGCCCGCAAAACCGCTTCGACCGTACGGGCCTCCGCACCGCCAGGCACCCGAACCCGGACGTCGCCGATCATGATCACGATGGGGGCCGAACGGTCACGGGGCGCTGCCTGCTGCGGTTCCGCCGCTTCCACCACCACCGGCACAAAAGCCGGCGCCGCCTCCACCGGCAGCGCAAATTTGCCGTCCTTCGCCGCCCGTATCCAACTGAACAGGTGTTGCGGCGTCAGATCGTGCCGCCGGGCGACCTCCGACACCACCGCCCCGGGCGCCACTGCCTCGGCAACGATTTCGCCCTTCTTTTCGTCGCTCCAATTTCGACGCTGTCCGACCCCAGTACGTATCTCGACACGGCCCCGGCCGCCCTTCATGTCGACTATATCGTCAACCATATATGCAAAACGATCCCGACAAATCAGCGCCCGATCGTCTACCAAACGCTACGCCGTCCGCAACGTGGGAGCGCCCCACCGCTCACGCATTACCGGCGCAGGGACGAGGTGTTGCCCTAACCTTGTCACACGATGAATCGCGTTCATGTGCCAGCTTTCCTGAGTGCTAGGCCGTCTGCGCCACCGGGTCGAGGGGCTTTTGGAGGCTAACCAAATGCCAAGCATGAAGGACGCGATTCCCGCTCTTGCCGTTGTGATTCTTTTGAGCGGAACTGCGCTGGCGCAGAATATGCCGAGCGGACAACCGCAAACCATGCCGCAAACGGGTGGCGCCATGGCGCCAAATACTCCTGACGCCGCTTGTATCGCGATGCACCGGCAAGTGATGACCGCCCTGTCGAGCAAGGCGACATCGCCCCACGTGAAGGCGGCCAAGCACCAGATCGCGCTGGGGAACCGCGCCTGCGCCAAAGGAAACACGCAAACAGCGCAAACGTACTACCAGAAGGCGCTCGACCTGCTCACGAGCAGCTAGGGCAGGCACGTACAACTTCCTGCGGAGTGCCCGCGTCGGTCGCTACAGCTGATGGGCGCGGGCGGCGTCACGCATGCAGGAGAATTCCCAGCATGATCGTGTTGTCGTCATAACGGTAGGTTGTCAGCGCCGAGCGCCGCTGGCTGTACTGATAATGAAGATCCCCGGTCATGTATTCATTGGCGAAATATTTCGCACCGGTTCCGGCCTGAAACGTCTCATCGGTACGTCCGGCGCCGCTGTAATGATCACTGATATAGCCGGCGTCGGCCAGCAGCGAGATATCGCGGCGGAACGCATAGTCGACCTCTCCGGAGATCGTCTTCTCGTCGTCCGCCGCCGCGTTCGCGATGATGGTTTCGGCGATCGTCCGCTCGCCATTGAGATGCACGGTGAGAAGTCTCGTCGGATACCATGTTAGCTTCACGCCGTAATCCAGGCCGCCGATATTGCCGAGCGGAGCATTGTACCGTTGCACGGAGTAGCCGGCGAAAACGTTGCCCTCGATCAGACGCGTGACGAGCATATCGACGCCGGCGTCGATGCGGTAGCCGTCCGAGTTGCGGTCGATGCCATATCGGTCCAACGCCAAGGCATATTTGCGGTGGTCATAGGATGCCCGCAGGAAGGCCGAGTAGCCTGGCGAGAATTCGTAATCGGCTTTGACATATCCTTCGTACATCTGGCGATTGCGATCGCTGTTGTCGATCAGGGTGCCGCCGACGAGCTTGGTGGGGTCGTACGTGTACTCGTCGTAGCGCCCACCTATGCGCAAGGAAAGGCGGCCGCGGGCGTGCACCATGTCGGCATCGGCATGGAGGACGGTGTAACGCGTCGGCGACACGGCGCTCTGTGGAAGATCTTCCGAAGTCCGCAATTCGTGGGTTCCGGTGTAGGAGGCGCGCCCGTCAGCCACCCAGCCGTTGGCAATATGGAGCCGGCCGCCTCCGCCGACGTCGAAATTGGTATGATTCTCGTCGGTCGCGTTTCTGTACAGATATTGGGTAAGGTCGCCGTCGATCTCGAACTCGTGCTCGCCCCAGTTCGACGCGAGCGTAAAAGCTGGATTGATCGTTACCAGAAACGTATCCAATTGATTCGAGTTGGTCCGGTAGAGGTTATCGTCATAGCCGTCGTAGAAGTTCAGCGACGGGTGAAGGCGGAAACCACCGACCGGCAGGCCGGGGGGCGTTCGAACGCCCTCGTCGCTGCTGCCCGCCGCGGCGGGGATCTGGGCCACCGCCGGCATTGCACCGAGACCAGCGAGAAACACGATCAAGGCACAATAGGTGCGTGCCGTGGAATTGGTTGCCATGCCGATATCCCCTCTAGCATTACAGTTGCATTTTCTGTTTAAGCCTTGCACGCCTGATGTGCGCTTGTCGTGCTTCTGCCTGATGAGCGCGTCGCCAAAGCGACCATGCGATGATGCAGGCGG
>JAKAJI010000451.1 GCA_021813825.1 Acidobacteriota bacterium
CCGGCGATACCGGCTGGCTGCGCGGCATCTGGCCCCGTGTCCGAAAGGCCCTCGAATTCGCCTGGATCCCCGGCGGCTGGGACGCCAACCGCGACGGCGTCATGGAAGGCGTGCAGCACAACACCTACGACGTCGAGTTCTACGGGCCAAACCCGCAGTGCGGCATTTACTACCTCGGCGCGCTGCGTGCGGCCTCCGAAATGGCCCGCGCCGTAGGCGACAACAGCGCCGCCTCCGCCTACCAGGCGCTGTTCGAGCAAGGCAGTCAGTGGATCGACGCGAACTTATTCAATCGCGAGTTCTACATCCAGCGCACGCGCGGTTTCACGGCGAACGAGATCGCTCCCGCGCTGCGCAGCGACATGGGATCGCAGAACACCGAGCATCCCGAGTACCAGGTCGGCGAGGGTTGTCTGGTCGATCAACTCGTCGGCCAATATCTGGCCGAGGTCGCCGGCCTCGGCGCGCTGCTCGATCCGGCCCATGTCCGCCGAGCGCTCCACTCGGTGTATGAGTACAACTACAAACGCGCCCTGTATCACCACGAATGCGTCGAGCGCACCTTCGCGCTGAACGGCGAGTCCGCGCTCGTCATCTGCGACTACGGCAAGGCCACGCGCCCCAACGTTCCTTTCCCCTACTTCGGCGAAGTGATGACCGGCTTCGAGTACTCCACCGCCGCGCACATGATCTTCGCCGGCATGGAAAAGGAGGGCGTCGAGTGCATCACCAACATCCGCGCCCGCTACGACGGCGAGAAGCGCAACCCCTGGGACGAGGCCGAGTGCGGCCATCACTATGCGCGCGCCATGGCGGCGTGGTCGGCCGTGCTCGCCGTAAGCGGCTTCCGCTACCACGGGCCACAGGCGGCGATCACGGCCGCGCCGCGCGGGGCTGCCGCGAACTTCCGCTGCTTCTGGTCCGCCGCAAGCGGATGGGGCGAGTTCTCGCTCGATCGCGGCGCGGCGGCCAGCTTTGAACTGCGCGTGATCGAAGGGCGGCTCCCGTGCCGCTCCGTCGCCGTTCCCGCGCGGGCCGGCGCCGTGAAACTGGCGCTCGGAGATCAGCCTCTGCCGCACGCAATCCACCGCGAGCATGGCCTGCTCACGGCGACGCTCAACACCCCGGTCACCATCCCCGCCGGCGGAAGGCTCACCCTCCGCATCGGCGCGTAAGCCGCTCGCCGCGCTACGCTGGTCGCTTGGAACCGGCGCCGGAAACCGCATGGCTTCCCGATCTGCTCTACGACGGAGGGGCGTTTCGCTCCGGCGTGGCGCTCGTTGTCTCCCAAGGACGCATCGCACGCCTCTCGCGCGACCCGGCGGACCTCGCCCGAGCCCGCCGCCTCCCTCGACGCGCGCTGCTTCCCGGCCTGGTCAACGCCCACTCCCATAGCTTCCAGCGCGTCCTCCGCGGCCGCACCGAACGCCGCAGCGCGCAAAGCCACGACACGTTCTGGACTTGGCGCGAGACCATGTACCACGCCGCGGAGCGCCTCTCGCCCGAAGCCGTTTATCAGGCCGCCCGCATGGCGTTCGTCGAGATGCTGCGCAACGGTATCACCACCGTGGGCGAGTTCCATTATCTGCACCATCAGCCCAACGGCGCGCCGTATGATGACCGGAATCTCATCGCCCGCGCCGTGCTCCGCGCCGCCTCGGACACGGGTATACGCATCGTGCTTCTCCGCACCGCTTACGCCCGCGCCGGTTCCGGGCGCCCGCTCGAACCCGCCCAGCAGCGGTTCCTCACGCCGGACCCCGAAGATTTTCTCGCCGATACCGAAGCGCTCCGCAATTCCCTGCCCGAAGGCGCAACGCTCGGAGTCGCCCCACACAGTGTCCGCGCGCTTCCGGTTGGCTATCTCGAACGCGTCGCCGCCTACGCCCGCGATCACGCGCTGCCGCTGCACATCCACGCCGCCGAGCAACCCGCGGAAATCGAAGCCTGTCTCGCCGAACACGGCCTGCGCCCGGTGGAACTTCTCGCCGCGCATGGTGTGCTCGGCCCGCGCACCACGCTCGTCCACGCCATCCACATCACGCCGGAGGAAATCGCCCAACTCGCCTCCTCCAGTGCCCGCGTCTGCGCCTGCCCAACCACGGAGCGCAATCTCGGCGACGGCATCGTCGATGCCCGCTCCCTCTTCGCCGGCGGCGTGCCCGTCTGCCTCGGCTCCGACAGCCACGCGCAGATCGACCTGCTCGAAGACGCCCGCGAACTCGAACTCCATCTCCGCCTGAAAAGCCTCGAGCGCGCCGTGCTCGCCCCCGATGCACGCCCCGGCTCACTTGCCGCGCGCCTATTCGCCTGCGCCACCCAGGCGGGAGCCGAAAGCCTCGGCATCCCCGAGGACGCGGCCGACTTTTTCACCGTCTCACTCGACGACCCCGCGCTCGCCGGCGCGGACGAGGACTCCCTGTTGACCCACATCGTCTTCGCCGGCGGCCGCCCCGCGATTCGCGATGTCTTCGTCGCAGGCAAGCCGGTGGTCGAGGACGGGCATCATCCTCTTGAAACCGAAGTTACCCGCGAATTTGCCGCGCTGCAGCGGGAACTATGGAGAAATGCGCCATGAAGCCGGTTGAAAAAATCCTCCTCGATCTTGTCACCATCCCCACCGTCTCGGCGCAGAGCAACGAGCCGCTCATCGCCTATGCCGAAACATTCTTTGCAACAAATGTTTGGGCGCTCCGCCGCTACCCCTACCGCGATTCCAGCGGAACGCTCAAAGTGAATCTCGTCGCGCGCACGCGCCGCCCTCCCCGCACCCGCCCCGCCCTCGCGCTCGTCTGCCACTCCGACACCGTCCCCTACGAGACCTCCTGGCGCGAAGCCGTGAAACCCGTGCTCCGCCGCGGCAGAATCTATGGCCGCGGAAGCTCGGACGTGAAAGGCTTCCTGGCCTGCATCCTCGCCTCCGTCTCCGCGCTCGACGCCGCCTCGCTCGCCGCGCCGCTCGAAGTGGTGCTTACCGCCGATGAGGAAATCGGCCGCATCGGAGCCAAGCGCCTGGCCGCGGCAAAAGCCGTGCGTGCGCCGCGCCTCATCGTCGGCGAGCCGACCGGCCTCACCCCCGTCTACGCCGGAAAAGGCTATGGCCTTGCGGAAATCGTGGTGCGAGGCCGCGAAGCCCACAGCGCCTTCCCCGCCGCCGGCCGCTCCGCCATCTTCGACGCCGCCCGCGTGCTCACCGCGATCGAACGCGCCGCCAAACGCCTCGAACACCCACGCTACCCCGCTTTCGACCCGCCCCACGCCACCATCAACGCCGGCCTCATCCGCGGGGGCACTGCGAAAAACATCGTCCCCGGCGAGTGCCGCATCACGGTGGAATGGCGCCCTGTACCCGGCGAGCCGCCGGACCGCGCCCTGCGTCTTATCGAAGAAGAATTGAACCGCCTGCGGCGCCGCGTCCCCGCGCTCGAAGCCGAAATCCAGCCCTTGCGCCTGGACCCGCCCTTCGAGCCAGGCGAGCAAACCGAACTCCGCGATCTGCTCAGCCGCCTCAGCGGCCGCACGCCCTCAACCGTCTCCTTCGGCGCCGAAGCCCCGCACTTACGCCCCAGCGGCGGGGAAGCGGTCATCTTCGGTCCCGGCGATATGACCACGGCCCATCGCACCGGCGAGTACGTGCCCGTGGCGCAACTCCGCGCCTGCGTCCGCCATCTCCAGGCGGCCGTGGCTCATTTCTGCCAAGGTTAGTGCCCGT
>JAKAJI010000065.1 GCA_021813825.1 Acidobacteriota bacterium
GTCGTCCGCGCAATCGCGTGCGCCTGCGCCCCCGCCTCCAGCGCCGCTTCGATGCCCAGCGAGTCCATCTGGTACAGCAGCCGCTTGCCCAGCGTCACCGCCGATCCGCTCTTCGAAGCCAGCATCGCAAGGAACGCGGTCGCCTCTTGGGCGAACGCCGCGTCGCCGTACACATGATTCACCAACCCCGCCGCCTCCGCCTCGCCCGCCGAAAAAATCTGCCCCGAAACAATCCACTCAAACGCCCGCCGCTCGCTCACGCTCCGCCGCAGGATCGCCATCACCATCGCCGGCAGGAAACCCAGGTTCACTTCCGGATACCCGAACCGCGCGCTCTCCGCCGCCAGAATCACGTCGCAAGCCGTCGCCAGTCCACACCCCCCGGCCAGCGCATTCCCCTGCACCAAAGCCACCACGGGAAGCCGGTGCCGCCGCAGCGCCAGAAACAATTCCGCCAGCCGCCGCGCCTCCTCTACGTTTTCCAGCGTCGAACTCTCCATCGAACGCCGCAGCGCCTCCAGGTCCGCCCCCGCGCAAAAATCCCGCCCCGCTCCCTCCACGGCAACCACGCGCAGCGATCCATCCGAGTCAGCCTCCCGCAACGCCGCCCCTAACTCCGCAACCAGCAACGCATCCAGCGCGTTCCGCTTCTCCGGCCGGTTCAGCGTGATCCGCGCCACCAGCCCCTCCACGGCATAGAGAATCCTCTGGTAAGCCATGCTTCCCTTGAGTATTGCACCCTCGCTTCCCGCTATCCTCATCACGTGCCCCCTTCGCGGCTCAAACCAGGCAACGTGCACGTCTGGGTCGTCGACCTCGCCACCGCCCCGGCCACACCGGATGTCTTGTCCCCCTCCGAACACGCACGCGCCGAGCGCTTTCGCTTCGCCCAGGATCGCCGCCGCTTCATAGCCTCCCACGCCGCCCTGCGCGAGATCCTCGCCACTTACACCGGCCGCCACCCCGCCGCGCTCGAGTTCATGACCCTCCCCCACGGCAAACCCGCGCTCCTCTCCGGAGATCTCCATTTCAACCTTTCCCATTCCGGAGAACTTGCCCTCGTCGCCCTCGCTGCCGGCTCCGAATTAGGAGTCGATATCGAACGCATCCGAGCGCAGGTCGAAATGGAAGCCATCGCGCGCCGCTTCTTTGCCCCCAGCGAAACCGAAACGCTCCTGGCCTATCCCGAACCCGAGCGTGAACCAGCCTTCTTCCGCTGCTGGACTCGCAAGGAAGCCTACGTCAAAGCCCTCGGGGGCGGCCTCACCATTTCACTCTCGAGTTTCGTCGTCTCCCTCGAACCCGCCCGCGCCGAACTGCTCAGCGGCGTCGAGCCGCCTTGGACCCTCCACTCCCTCGACGTCCACCCCGGCTACTGCGCCGCCCTCGCCGTCGCCGGCCATCCCGCCGAAATTTCGCTCCTCCGCTGGCCGCCCAATCGCTAAGCCGCGGTGTGGAACCGAGCGGTCGCGAACTTCAAATACTGCTCCCAGTCGTACGCCGTAACGTCATGCTTGCCGGTCCTCACGTGGTAGTGCAAATCCGCACTCCCGACCGGCGTGTTCACCGGCGGGATCGTCGTCGTGCCCAGCCCCTTCCGCCCGAACAACTCCCACACGCCGCCGGCCACCATCGCCGAATAAAACTCGCCCGGCGGGTCCGACGTATGGTCTTCCTCCGCGCTCGCCACGTACAACGGACGCGGCGCCGTCATCGCCAACAGCAAGTTTCCATCCACGGGCACCTGGTCCGGATGTCCCGTGTACCGGTGAAAATTTCCGCAAAACCAGTGCGGAAACACCGTGTTCAGATGCTCGATCGTCTCGCCTTCGAGCCGCCGGTAAAGCGACGCCCCGCCCTTGCCCGACTCATTCGAAATCACCAGCGCAAACCGCTCGTCCTGCGCCGACGCCCACAGCGCCGTCTTCCCCAACCGCGAATGCCCGATCAACGCAATCCGCCGCGCATCCACGCCCCGGTCCGTCTCCAGATAATCGACGATCCGGCTCAACCCCCACGCCCACGCCCCGATCGCGCCCCATTGGTCGCTGTCCGCCACAGTCTGTCCCGTCGCGAATAGCAACGGCCTCACCCCGTGGCTCATCCCGCCGTCGAAGTCCGGCTCAATGTCGCCATAGTAAGCCGTCGCCAGCCCGAACCCCGCCGCCAGAATCTTCTCCACCTGCCATCGCGACGCCGCGGACCCGCGCGTCCCCTCCGCCGCCGTGTGCTGCACATAAGGCACGCTCGCCCCACCCGCAATGCGCGGCGCGCTCGGGTCCCTCGTCCACACCTCCGCCAAATCGATCCCGGGATCCGCCGCCACCGTGTGGTTCCCGCCGAAATTCAACCCCAGAAACACCGGCGCGCGCCGCTGCATCCCCGCCGGAAGATACAACAGAATATGCACCGCGGGACCCACCCCGCCGGCGAACTGCGCCACAATCTGCCGCCGCACCGCCACGCCGTTCAGCGCATGCCGGTCTTCCGACGTGACCCGGTATTCCACCTCCACACGCCGCTTCGGCGTCTGTCCGTAAACCTGCTCGGCAAAAAGCCGCATCAGCTCCGGACGCCGCCGCTTCTCCCATTCGTGCCTGCTGCGAATCGGCTTTCCGTCCGAACCGGTCAGCGCATCCGGCAGCGGAAAATCGGAGATTTTCGCCGGAGCCGCATGCGCCGCGCACAACCCCGCCGCACCGGCAAGGAACCCGCGGCGCGTCAGCCCCGGCCGCACGTCACTTTCCCCGGCCCGCCGGAACCGCGGCCTTGGCCGCCTCCGCCGTTTCCCCCGCTACCGCGCCCGGCGCCGGCAAGCCCAGCACCTGCCGCAGCCCCGTCTCGATCTTCTGCCGGATGTCCGGATTGTCCCGCAAAAACTGCCGCGCATTCTCCCGCCCCTGGCCGATCCGGTCGCCCTGATAGCTGAACCACGACCCGCTCTTCTCAATCAGGTTCTGCGCCACACCCAGGTCCAGCAGATCGCCTTCCTTCGAAATCCCTTCCCCGTAAATGATGTCGAACTCAGCCTCGCGGAACGGCGGCGCCACCTTGTTCTTCACAATCTTCACCTTCGTCCGGTTGCCGATCACCTGCTCGCCTTCCTTGATCGCCGCAATCCGCCGGATATCGGCCCGCACCGACGAGTAAAACTTCAGCGCCCGCCCACCCGTCGTCGTCTCCGGATTCCCGAACATCACCCCGATCTTCTCGCGAATCTGGTTGATGAAAATCAAACACGTATTCGACTTCGACACGATGCCCGTCAACTTCCGCATCGCCTGCGACATCAGCCGCGCCTGCACGCCCATGTGGCTGTCGCCCATCTCGCCGTCCAACTCCGCCTTCGGCACCAGCGCCGCCACCGAGTCCACCACCAGGACATCGATCGAACCCGACGAAATCAGCGCACTCGTAATCTCCAGCGCCTGCTCGGCGAAATCCGGCTGCGACACCAGAAGATTGTCAACATCCACGCCCAGCCGCCGCGCATACACCGGGTCCAGCGCATGCTCCACGTCGATGAACGCCGCCATCCCGCCCATCCTCTGCGCCTCGCCCACCACCTGCAGCGCCACCGTCGTCTTGCCCGACGACTCCGGCCCGAAGATCTCATTTATCCGCCCCCGCGGAAACCCTCCCACGCCCAGCGCATAGTCGAGCGAGATCGAACCCGTCGATATCGCCGACACGGGCACGATCGCCTCCTTCGCGCCCAGTCGCACAATCGACCCCTTGCCAAACTGCTTCTCAATCTGGCCCAGCGTCGCCGTCAGTACACGGCTCTTCTCTTTTTCATCCATCGGAATCTCCCTTTACGCGGCGCAATGCCCGCGGCTAAAGCTGCGGCGCGTAGTAACCCTTGCGGCAGCGAACGATCAAGTCCTTCCGGCCTCTCACCTTCAGCGTCACGGTGTGATACTTCCCGTCCGTCACCAGCGGATCCGGCCGGTAAAACAGGTTGTACTGGTGCCGCAACTCGTTGGCGATGTTTTCAAACGATTGCGAAAGGTCGCTCGCCTTGAACGGGAAGAACGCCTCGCCCCCGGTCTCGCTCGCCAGGTACTTCAATACCTTATCGCCGTCGGTTTCAATCCGCGTAATGTTCGTCGAAATCGTGTAAATCACCACATCGGCCTTCTGCGCCATCTCGAGCGCCTGGTCCCGCGTGTACCGGCTCACGTTGTCGTCGCCGTCGCTCAGGATCACCATCGCGCGGCGGAATTTGTACAGCGGTTGATCGAGCATCAGCTTGTCCCGGCACGCATAGAAAATCGCGTCATACAACGCCGTCCCGCCCCCGGGGCGCAAATCCTGAATCGCGTTCTCCAGCTTCGACAGATCGTCCGTCAGATCCGCCACCAGTTCCGCCGACGAGTCGAAGCTCACTACGATCGCCTTGTCCCGGTCCCGCTGCACCACGCTCCGCACAAAGTCCGTCGCCGCCTCCTGCTGGAACCGGAACCGGTCCCGGATGCTGTTGCTCGTGTCAATCAGAATCGCCAGCCGCAAAGGCAGGTCGGTCTCGGCCGTGAACTCGAGAATGTTCTGCGGCTTCTTGTTCTCGATCACCTGAAAATCGTTCCGGTTCAGATCGGTGACAAAACGTCCCTTCTTGTCGCTGACCGTGAACAGCATGTTCACGCGCGTCACATCCAGCACAATCCGGTTGGCGTCTTTCTCAATCGGAGGCTGAGTCGAAGGCGGAGCGGGTTTCTCCACCTGCGCGGCCAGGGTGGCGGCAAGGGCAAAGGGAACGATCCAGGCAAACATCAATTTCACGGCAGGCTTTCCTGATTATAGTGCTTCCAGTTCCTTTAGCCACCCCTCCAGTTCTTCCGGCATCGCCGCGGTGATCTCTACCGGTTCCCCCGTCGTCGGACTCGTGAAACGGATCCGCCGCGCATGCAAAAAGAACCGCCCCGATTCGTGCCCCGCCGCCCCATACAGCCGGTCCCCCGCCACCGGATGCCCGATCGCCGCAAAATGCGCCCGGATCTGGTGCGTTCTCCCCGTCCCGATCCTCACCTCCACCAGCGTGAACCCCTTGTACCTTCGCAATCGCCGCCACCAGGTCACCGCCTCGCGCCCCCGCCCCAGTCGCGCCGTCATCCGCGTCCGGTGCACCGGATCCCTGGTAATCGGCAGCCGGATCTCACCTCGCTCTTCTTTCAACTCGCCCCGCACTAGCGCCACATACACCTTCTCCACTTCCCGCCCCGCGAACTGCCGCGCCAGCGCGCGATGCGCCCGCTCCGTCCGCGCCACCACCAGCACCCCGCTCGTCAGCTTGTCCAACCGGTGCACAATCCCCGGCCGCAGTCCCTCGCCTGTCTCCGCCAGCTTCCCGTACCGGTGCAGCAGCGCGTTCACCAGCGTCCCCGAGTGCGTCCCCGCGCCCGCATGTACGGCCATCCCCGCCGGCTTGTCCACCGCAATGACATCGCTGTCCTCGTAGAGCACCGTAACCGGCAGATCCTCCGCCACAGCGCGCAGCGGAGGCGGCGCGGCCGGCTCCACTTCCACCACCTCGCCCCCACGTAACCCAAGCGATGCCCTCACCGCCGCCCCATTCACTGTCACTCTCCCCTCTTTCACCCACGCCTGCAAACGCGCGCGGCTGAACTCCGGCATCTCATCGCGAAGGAACTGGTCCAGACGCCACCCCTTGGCCGAAACAGGAACAGTCAATCTTGTTTTCACGGAAAATCTCTCCCTCGCGCTGTTATGATTCTATTCCGATGCCCGTGCGCTTCCGCTGGTGGGCGGCAACTTCCCTCTTCCTTCTGCTCCTCCTCTCGCGGCTCTGCCACTTGGGCGTCCTCTGGACCGAAGAAGCCTACCCCTCCGCCGCCGCCCTGCAGGTCCTCTGCGGCAAAACGCTCTACCTCGGAGTCTGGTATGACAAGCCTCCGCTCGCCGCCCTCATCTACCTGCTCTGGGGCGCCCACACTGGGTTCGCCCTCCGCCTCGCCGATACCCTCATCCTCTCTCTCGCCGCCGCCCTCGCCTGGCGCCTCGCCCGCGACCTCTGGGGTGAACCCGAAGCCTGGCTCGCCGCCGCCCTCCTCGTCTTCTTCCTCGTCTTCGATCTCCCCGCCTCCGTCATCGTCCTCGGCCCGGACCTCCTAATGCTCGCCCCCCACCTCGCCGCCGTCTGGCTCGCCTTCCGCCGCCGTCCTCTCGCCAGCGGCCTCGCCGCGGGGGTGGCCTTCCTGCTCAACACGAAAGGTGCGTTCGTCCTCCTGGCCTGTCTCGTCTTCTGCCCCTCCGCCTGGCTACCCCTCCTCGCCGGCTTCGCTCTGCCCAACGCCCTCTCGCTCGCCGCTCTCGCCGCAACCGGCGCTCTCCACGCTTACTGGCTCCAGGTCTGGCAATGGGGCTTCCTCTACGCCCGCGACACTCCCATCGCCCATCCTCTCCGCGAAGGCATCGTCCGCACCCTCGACTGGTCCGGCTTCCACGCGGCCCTCCTCATCGGAGCCGCCGTCTACTTCGCCCACCGCACTGGCCGCGAGCGCCTCCGGTTCGCCGCCTGGGCGCTGCTCTCACTCGCCGCCGTCGCCGGAGGCTGGCGCTTCTTCCCCCGCTACTACTTCCAAATCCTCCCCGTCGCCGTCCTCCTCGGTGCCCACGGCCTCGCCCAGCTCCGCCCCCGTCTCCGCGCTCTCGCTCTACTCACTCTCCTCGTCCCCGCGGTCCGCTTCGGACCCCGCTACGCCATCCTCGCCGCCGACCTCCTCCACCAACGCGCCCCTCACTGGTCCGACCTCAACATGAGCCAGGACGCCCTCGCCGCCGCCTCCATCCTCGACCGCAACGCCAAGCCCGGCGACACCCTCCTCGTCTGGGGCTACCGCCCGGAAATCTTCGCCGCCTCTCGCATGAACGCCGCCACCCCGTTCCTCGACAGCCAACCCCTCACCGGCGTCATCGCCGACCGCCATCTCACCGATTCGCTCTCCTCCGCCCCGTCCCTCGCCGCCGCCAACCGCCGCACCCTCGTCCGCTCCGCTCCCACCTTCATCGCCGACGGCCTCGGCCCCCTCAACCCCGCCCTCGCCATCACCCGCTATCCCGATCTCGCCCCCTGGCTCGCCCACTACCGCGAATTCGCCCACACCCCCATGACCGTCCTCTACCGCAGAACCACCCCCACCCCTCGGTAAGTTTTACCCTCCCCGGTGAGCTTTTACACGTCCTCATCGCTACCACGATCTACCAACAGGTCTATTTTCATACGTTTCCGTCTGGCCATCCAAGTGCTCCCGATCCGTTTCGATCATGAGGAGGATTGTCATGCGAAAAGCTCTCGTCACGCTCGCCGCCCTGGCCCTGCTTTCCGCCTGCAGCCGCGGCCCCAAGCCCCAACCCATCGACTCGGCGTCCCTGAATAACCCGCCGCAGACAACCGCCGCCAACCAACCCCCAGCCGGCCAGCCAGGCGCGCCCGCTTCCTACCCCAATTCGCCCCAGCAGCCCTACGGCGGTCAACAGCCGTACGCCGCCCAGCAACCGCCCACCGGCCCAACCTCCGCCATGCCGAATCAGGCGCCCGCCCCACCGCCGCCAATTCTCATCCCCGCCGGTACCGCAGTCCGTGTCCGCCTCGAACAATCGGTCGATACCCGCCGCAACCGCGCCGGTGACCGCTTCGAAGCCACCCTCATCTCCCCAGTAGAAGTCGACGGCCAGGTCATCCTCCCCCGCGGCACGCCCTTCGAAGGCCACATCACGCAATCCAGCCCCTCGGGCCATCTGAAGGGCCGCGCGATCCTCGGCGTTGAGCTCGACGCCTTCCGCCTCAACGGCGTAAGCTACCCCGTCGTCACCTCCATCGATGACCGCGTCAGCGGCCGTCACCGCAAGCGCAACTGGATCCTCATCGGCGGCGGCGGCGGCCTCGGAGCAACCATCGGAGCCCTCGCCGGAGGCCCCGCCGGAGCGTTGATCGGTGCAGGCGCCGGAGCTGGTGCGGGAACCGCCGGCGCCTACTTCACCGGCAAAAAGAACGTCGCCATCCCCGCCGAAACCGCGCTCACCTTCCGCCTCCGCCGCGAAGTGCGCGTGTCCGGCGCCTAACGCCGCCTAGCGTCCCAGAAACGCTTCCAGCTTCTCCACCTCGGCCTCGGCTGACGCATAGCTCTTCTTCGCTGCGTCCAGCCTGCCCTGGTTGATGTTGTTCTCCGTCTGGTCCATGAACAACTCCATCCGCCGCCGCGACGCCAGGATATCCCCGCGCAAGCCATAGCCCTGCGCCTGCTGTTCCCGCTGCAACCCATCGAGCGCGCTGCCTACCGCGCCCACCCGCGTCGCCAGCAGATTCAGCTTGTCCCGTAAAGCATCAAGCGCCCCAGCGTTGTCCTGCGCTGGAGCCGGTTGCGCCACGGCCGGAGCCGAAGGCGCAGGAACCGCCGCCGCAGGCGCCTGTTGCTGAACCTGCGCAGCCGGTGGGGCCGCCACAGAAGGCGTCACAACCGCACGCTGAGCACTCTGCCCATGCATCACCGCCGGATGCGCCGGCTTCTCGACTTCCGGCTTCCTGGCTTCCGGCTTTTCCACTTCCGGCTTCTGAATTTCCGGCACGGGTGCCGGCGCCGCCTGCGCTGCCGCGCTCTCCGTCACCGGCGCCGCCACCGGCGTCACCGCCGCCACCTGCGCCTTCGCCCGATGCAGCTTCGGCACATACACCACCCCCAGCGCCAGCACCACCAGCACCGCCAGCGCGCCCGCTACCATCCACAAAGCCCGCCCACTTCCCGAACTCGTCGCAACCGGCGTCGGCGGTGGCGCCGCGTAAACTGGCGGAGCGGCCGCCATCGGCTGCTGCACGGGTGCAGTGGGCTGAGGCGGAGCGGCAGGCCCCGCCACCGTGTCCGTCATCGCAGGCACGTTGCGATTCAAAGTTCCCGTCCCCGTCCCATCCCCCGCCGGCGTGAGCGCCACTCCCATACTCCCTGCAATACTCGCCAGCGCGTTCCCAAACGCCTCCGCCGACTGAAACCGCGCCCCCGGATCCTTCGCCATCGCCAGCAGAATCACTTCGTTCAACGATGCCGGCAGCGACGGGTCCAGCTCCACCGGCGGCCGCGGTGTCTCGTTCAAATGCCCCGCCAGAATCGAATACTCGCTGTCTCCCTCAAACGGCTTCTTCCCCGTCGCCATCTCGTACAGCGTCACGCCGAGCGAATACAGGTCGCTCCGCGCATCCGGCGTCTTGCCCTCCACCTGCTCCGGCGACATGTAGTACAGCGACCCCACCAACTGCCCCGTCTTCGTCAGTTGCCGGTCCGACGTCATCCGCGCAATGCCGAAATCCATCAACTTCACCCGGCCATCGGCCGTCAGCATAATGTTCCCCGGCTTGATGTCCCGGTGCACCACCCCGCGGGAGTGCGCGTATGCCAGCGCCGCCAGCGCCTGGTGCGCCACGTCGATCACCTGGCCCAGTGGCAGCCGCCCGGCCTTCATGAGCTTGTCGAGCCCTGAACCCTCGACATACTCCACCACCATCGCCATCTGGTTCTCAATCCGCAGCGCCGTCCGCAATCCCGCGATGTTCGGATGCTCCAGGCTCGCCGTCACCTTGATCTCGCGCCCGAAACGGTCCACCAACTCCGGATGCTCCTCCAGATTGGCCAGCAGTACCTTCATCGCCTCGACCCGCTCCGAAATCGTGTTCCGGACCTTGTACACCTTCCCCATCCCGCCGGCCCCGAGCGTCTCCAGAATCTCGTAATCCCCGACGATCTGCCCGGGCGCGAAGTCTAAGCTCATGGCGTTCCTCCTGCCGCTCTCTCAGTGCGAGCCGTCGACGGAATCACCGACCTTCGGCGCCCCCGATCCGCTGAACGTCCCCGTCGCCGAATCCGGATCTACCTCGGTCACCTTCATGTCACCCAGCGGCATCTCGATCTTCTTGATTACCTTCCCCGTCGCCGGATCCTTGATCACCTGCCCGACACGCGAGATGTGCAGCGTGTCCCCCACGTGTACGCCGGCCTTCGCGCCGATGTTCACCACCATCTGCCCACCCGAAACATACGCCACCAACCCTGAGAAATGCACCACGTTCGTCGGCAGCTTCCCCGCCTGAGCCTCCAGGTCCTTGGCCATGTTGTTCACCGCCTGCGTTACCGCTTCGCCCAGTATCGTCGCCCCGAAGTTGCTGCTCGTCATGTCCAGTTGCCCGCCCCCGCCGCCGCTCCAACCTCCGCCGCCGCCCCCAAGCAGCATCCCGGACCGCTCCGACTCGCCGTGCCCCTGCGCCACCGCCAGCACTTCGCCGGTGTTCACATCCACCATCCGCCCACTGATCGCCACCACTGCCTTCGATTTCTTCCGCCCGATGTTCCCCAACCCGTACTTACCCAACCCGTATGCATTGCCGCCCAAACCCTGCGACTTGTCGTCGCGGCCGAACTGCGTGATGCTCCCGATCACGATCGCGTCAACCCCAAGCACCCGTCCCAGCTTCGCCGCCGTCGCCGGATTCGCCCGGTCGCTATTGGAAAAGTTCTGCTCGGAAAGAACTTTGTCCAGGTCCTTGCGCTCGATCACCGAGTAGGTCCCATCGGTCACCAACTGGTTCACCAACAGGTCCGCAATCCCCTTCCCCACGTCCTGGTCCGCCCCGAAAAGCTCCGCGACGTAACTCTGCACCGTCCCGTACTCAAAGTTCAGAATCGCAACCCGTTTCTTCGCCGCCTGGCCGTATCCCAACGGAACAAGGCAGCCCAATGCCAGTAGACAGCAGACGATTTTTCGCATGATGACTTTCCCCCTTATAAGCGCACACCGTCGCCAAAGCGGCTCCCTTCTGCGCTCCTGAACTCAGAAGGCACGAACACCATCCCCAACTCTTATCGGGAAACCGGAGATTTGCGCCATCCGAATTATAGTGCCGATTTCCCCCCAAGTGTTACGCTAATTTCATCCCCCACCCGCGATGGCCGCGCTCACCAATGAGCTGACAGTCCGCAAGATCTTCTCCCGCAACGGATTGCTCGCGAAGGTCCACCCCGGCTTCGAGTTCCGCCCGGGCCAACTCACCATGGCCGAAGCCGTCGAGGACATCCTCGCCACCAAGGGCCGCCTCATCGTCGAAGCCGGCACCGGCACCGGCAAAACTCTCGCCTATCTCGCCCCCGCCATCCTCAGCGGCCAGCGCATCGTCATCTCCACCGGCACCAAAAACCTCCAGGAACAGCTCTTTTTCAAAGACGTCCCCCTCCTCCGCGAACTCCTCGGCCAGGACCTCCGCGTCACCTACATGAAAGGCCGCGCCAACTACGCCTGCCGTAAGCGCATCGCCGACGCCGCCCGCGAACCCATCCTCAGCGGCCTCGAAGAAATCGCCGACTACGAAATCATCCGCTCCTGGCTCGACACGACCGCTACCGGCGACCGCGCCGAAATCCGCAGCCTCCCCGAAGACAGCACCGTCTGGGCCAAACTCGACGCCCGCCGCGAGTTCTGCCTCGGCCAGAAATGTCCGGAGTTCGACCGCTGCTTTCTCACCCAAATGCGCCAGCGCGCCTATGAAAGCGACATCATCATCGTCAACCACCACCTCTTCTTCGCCGACCTCGCCGCCAAGGACGAAGACTTCGGTGGCATCATCCCCGAATACGCCGCCGTCGTCTTCGACGAAGCCCACGAAATCGAGGACATCGCCGGCCAGTACTTCGGCTTGAGCGTCAGCAGCTACCAGATCGCCGACCTCCTCGGCGACATCGCCTCCCTCGCCCGCCGCAAACAATTCAGCTCCCCGGAACTCGACCGCGTCGTCGAAGCCGTCCGTGAGCGCGCCGCCTCGTTCTTCGCCGCCCTACCCCCCTCCGAAGGCCGCACCGGCTTCACCCAACACGAACAGTTCTTCGAGCGCCACGAAACGGAAATCGTCAACCTTCTCCGCGCCCTCGAACTCCTCGGCACAACTCTCGAGCTCACCCACAAGAGCCTCGACGAGCTCCTGCCCCTCACCCGCCGCGTCAAAGAAACCCTGCACAAGCTCGAGTTCTGGATCGCCGGCGGCGAATCCGCATGGGTCTACTGGGTCGAACGCCGCGGCCGCGGGTGCACCCTCCAGGCCATCCCCATCGACGTCAGCTCCATCCTCGCCGAAAAACTCTTCGCCGCCGTCGACACCGTCGTCCTCACCTCCGCCACCCTCACCGTCGGCGATAGCTTCGCCTACGCGATGTCGCGCCTCGGCCTCACCAACGCCCGCACCCTCTCCGTCCCCAGCCACTTCGACTACCCCAACCAGGCCCTGCTCTACATCCCGCCCGGTCTCCCCGAACCCCGCGACCCTGCCTACCTCGAAGCCGCCTGCGCCGAAATCGAGTTCCTCCTCAATTCCAGCCGCGGCCGTGCCTTCGTCCTGTTCACCAGCTACCAGCAGATGCGCCAGGCCTACGACCGCGTCTCCCTCTCCCTCGACTTCCCCGTCCTCCTCCAGGGAACCGGCCCACGTAGCGCCCTCCTCGAAGAATTCCGCTCCACCCCCAACTGCGTCCTCTTCGCCACCTCCTCCTTCTGGCAGGGCGTCGACGTCCAGGGCGAGCAGCTTAGCTGCGTTATTATCGATAAGTTACCGTTTGCGGTGCCCGGCGATCCGGTGGTCGCCGCGCGTATCGAAAGCATCCGGGCCGCCGGAGGAAATCCGTTCTACGATTACCAGCTTCCCCACGCAGCGCTCACGCTGAAACAGGGTTTCGGCCGTCTCATCCGGAGCCGCTCGGACCGCGGCGTCCTGGCTCTGCTCGATAACCGCATTCTCAAACAGCGTTACGGAAAGGTCTTCCTCGATAGCCTTCCCGCTTACGCCGTAACCGGACAACGTAGCGAGGTCGAAAGGTTTTTCAATGTTTGAAGTCGTCGTACAACGAAGCTTCGCGGCGGGCCACTCCCTGCGCAACTACCACGGCAAATGCGAAAACGTGCATGGGCACAATTACAAAGTCGAAGTAACCCTGCGCGGCGAGAAACTCGATGAAGCCGGCCTGCTTACCGATTTCGTCGAAGTGAAGCGCCGCATGGGCCAGATCATCGACTATCTCGACCACCGCTACATCAACGACCTCAAGCCCTTCGATGAACTCAACCCTTCGGCCGAGAACCTCGCCCGATTCTTCCACGACCGCTTGAGCGAAGGCTTTCCCCCCGGCTCTCCCGTCTCAGTCGCCGAAGTCAAAATCTGGGAAACGGACGTGACCGCGGCGGTCTACCGCCCCTGACCCGCGCCGCCGCGCCCCCTACTTCGAAACCGAACGCCCGTAGTACTTCGCGTTCCGCTCGGCGAAGTCCGCCCACTTGGCCGGCAGATCGTCCAACGCGAAAATCGCCGACACCGGGCACACCGGCACGCACGCCCCGCAGTCGATGCACTCCACCGGATCGATGTAGAGCAACTCCTCGGTCTCGAAATTCGCCTCGTCCTTCTTCGGGTGAATGCAATCGACGGGACATGCGTCCACGCACGCCGTATCCTTCGTTCCGATGCAAGGTTCCGCAATTACGTATGCCATGAGATCTCCAGCCTGATGTATCCCTCACACCCCGCGCGAAAACAACGTGTCCGTACGCCGTCCGCCGGCCGTGGGGCAAAGTAAATACCAAGTATAGCAACGCGAAGGCGCCCCCACCCGCCCCATTCTGCTATACTCATGGCGTTTTCCTGATGTTTCACCATGTTTGAGATCCGCCTCGGCGACGTCATCGACGATCACTGCATAAAGTGCCGGCGCATCACCAACCATTCGGTCGTGTCGATCGTCAACGGCGCCGCCGCCAAAGTGCGCTGCCGCACTTGCTATCACGATCACGACTACCGCCACGAACAGCCGCCGCCCTCGAAAAAAGAACTCAAGAAACAGGAACTCTTCCGCGAAGTCCTCGCCACCCTGTCCCCGACTGCTTCCGAGGCCGAAGAGCCGCCCGCCGATCCCACTCTCGCCGAACCGACCCCGGAACAGGCGCAGGAACCGCCCGCTCCCGAATCCCCGAAGCGCCGCACCCGCGCGCGAAAATCCTAGTCGCCCTGGTCCGGCTCCCCGCCGTGCTCCGGCTCATTCCGCAGCGCACTCAGAATCGCTTCCCGGTCCGCCCCCGACAACTCCTCCTCCAGCCGCCGCAGCGCCAACCCTACCACGTCCCGATGATGCAGCTTCGCCCCAATCCCGGCATCCTTCGATAGCTCCAGCCAGATCTCGTGCAGCCGGTCCACATCCTCCGGCCACAGCCGCGGCGGGTGCGGTCCCAAGTTCACGTAAACAGGCGGCCGGTCCGGACTGATCACTTCGAGCGAAAACGCATGACGCGGCTCCGGCAGCTTCTCCCACGCCAGGCCGATGTTCCGCGCCAACTCCTCCGACGCCATCCGCGCCGACACACCCGTCACCAGCCGCGACGCCTGAAGCTGCGCCGCCGTCTGCACCATCGCGTCGAACGGATTCACCGCCGGCACCACCAGCAACTCCACCGGCTTGCCTTCCTTCTCCGCCAACTCCACCACGTGGCTGAACACTTCGCGCTCGTAATCGCTGAAAATCTGCGCCTCCGATAGCTCGTACTCGCCCGCCCCCGTGCTGATCGTCCGCACCGTCATCACCACAATGTCGTGCCGCCGCAGGTTCGTCTTCTCCAGCACCCGCTTCAAATGGTCCATCCGGTGAAAGTCCCGCACCGCCACCAGCACGCAACCCGGCCGCGCATGAATCGTCTTGGCGTCCACCGTCGGCTGATGCTCCAGGTTGAACTCCTCCAGCGCCTTCGCCTCGTGCAACTGCTTCCGCTTCCGCGCGTTGATGCGCTCGGAAATCGTGAACACCAGGAACACCGCCGCCGTGAACGCCACGCCGAACTTCGTCGCAATTTGCTTCGAAAACAGGTTCGCAATCGCCACAAATCCCAGAATCAGCGTCGTCAGCCCAAGTCCGAACGGAAGCTCGATCTTCCCCAGCCGCAGATTGAACGGAAACTTGTACTCCTGGTCGTGCCGCTGGAACCGCAGCACCAGCACACCCATCGACTTCAAAAAGAAACTCCAAACCACGCCGAACGCATACGCCTCGCCCAGCAGATAAACATCGCCCTTGCTCAGCGCAATCGTCAGGATCTGCAGCAGCACCACCAGGTTGATGATCCGGTGCGTCGTGCCGAATTTCCGGTGCGGCTTGCGGAACCAGTCCAGCAGCACCCCGTCTTCCGCCACCCGGTTCAAAACACCGTTCGCCCCGATGATCGACGTGTTCACCGCACCCGACAAAATCAGCACGCCCACCACCACAACGAACAGGTGGAACCCAAGCCGCATCAGGTACGGCCCGGCCAGGTTCATCGCCAACCCGCCAATCAGATTGTCGTAATACTTCGGGCGGACCGGGTCCGGAATGATCATCACCGCGAAAAGCGTAATCACGCCCGTGCAGATCACCGCGTACCAGCACACGATGTTCGCCGTGATCTTCAGGTTCTTCATCTTCGGATACGCGATTTCCCGATACACCTGCGCCAGCGTCTCGAACCCGCTCATCGAAAGCAGCGCGTGCCCGAACGCGATAATGATCGCAATCGCCGGAATCGACGGCCATATCGTCCCGCGGAACCACCCCAACGCGTCGTTGCTGAAGTGAAGATGCGACGGAATCGGCGCCGGCGGCGGCGTCCACCTCCCATAGAGCAGCATCGTGACCGGGCACCAGATCAACAGCGCCACTACCATCACCGTCGTGATCTGCATGATCCGCAGCGCCTTGCCGCTCGATTCGTGAATGCCCTTGATGTTGCTCCACCAAAAGTAAATCGTCACCACAATGCCGAAAAACGCCGCAAAGTGGTTCGGGTCCACCTTGTACGGCTGGTGGATCAGGTCGGCCACCTCGTTCATCAATCCGCCCAGATACTGCCCCGCGCTCACCACGCTGATCGGACCCGTCAGAATGTAATCAAATATCAGCGAGGAAACCGAAATCCGCGCAATGAACGGTCCCATGCTGTCCCGCACCACAACGTACACGCCGCCGCGCACAAACATCCCGCAGCTCTCCATGTACACGCTGCGAACCGCGAAACTGAACAGCATCACCGCCAGCACCAGCCACGCCGCGGATTTCCCCACCGCCTGCTCCGCGATGCCGCCCGCGTAAAATACGCTCGACGCCAGGTCGCTCAGCACGATCGACGCGCCGCGCCAGAAGCTGATGAATGACAGCGCAACGGTCGTCGCTACGACAACCTTCAGGTTGGTGTTGGATCGGTCGCTTGCAAGGGCCATGCTGGTTGGGCGGAAAGGTCTCCTGGCATTATCCTACGAGCAGACACCATGGCGCATCCGGACGCCGCCGCGCGCGCTCGAAATATCGCGCTCCAACTGCGCGCCCGAGGCTATCAGGCTTTCCTCGTCGGCGGTTGCGTCCGCGACCTCCTCCTCGGCCGCGAACCCGGCGACTTCGACGTCGCCACCAGCGCCCGCCCCGCCGAACTCCTCGCCATGTTCCCCGGTTCCCTCGCCGCCGGCGCCAAATTCGGCGTCGTCCTCGTCCCCGGCGACGGCTTCTCCATCGAGGTCAGCACTTTCCGCAGCGACGGCGCTTATCTCGACGGCCGCCACCCCGTCGGCGTCCACTTCGAAAGCTCCCCCCAGCACGACGTCGAACGCCGCGACTTCACCATCAACGGCCTCCTCATGGACCCGGCAACAAACGAAGTCATCGACCTCGTCGGCGGCCTTCACGACCTCCGCGCCGGCCTCATCCGCGCCATCGGCAACCCCTCCCAACGCTTCGCCGAAGACCACCTCCGCATGCTCCGCGCCGTCCGCTTCGCCGCCCGCCTCAACTTCCGTATTGAAGACGAAACTTTCTCCGCCATCCGCGCTTCCGCCGCCGCCATCGAACGCATCGCCGTCGAACGCGTCCGCGCCGAACTCGAACGCATCCTCACCGAAGGCGGAGCCCGCCGCGGCATGGAGCTACTGTCCTCCACCGGCCTCCTCGACCACATCCTCCCCGAACTCTCCGCCCTCCAGGGCGTCCCGCAACCGCCCGAGTTCCACCCCGAAGGCGACGTCTGGACCCACACCCTCCTCATG
>JAKAJI010000066.1 GCA_021813825.1 Acidobacteriota bacterium
ATCTTGTACTTGATGCCCTCGTCCATCGTGATGCTCAAGTCGGCGCGTTTGCCGATCTTGTTGGAGTGAATGAGAGGGATGTTCCGTCCCGTGCCCCCGACGTCGTGGATCGTCACGCTGTGGTCTTCCACGCGCGCGGTGAAGTAGCCGTTCTGCTGGTAGAAGTCCCGCACGCGCTCCTGGTCCTCTTCGAACTTGGACGAGTCGTAGGTTTTGGCGAACAGGTTTTCGAACAGGATCGAGTGCGGGATGCCGATGGGACGGAGGTTTTTCATCGCATTGATGATGTCCTTGCGCGAAAAAACCTTGTTGTTCTTGACCTCGATGTTGCCAACCTTCACCTTCGGTCCTTCGTCGATCTTGAAGACGAGACTAAGCGAGGCCGGCGGAACTTGGTGCAGCACCGGAGTCACCGTGGCGTACTGGTGGCCCCGTTCGGAGAGGAGTTCCAGGAGGACGTTTTTGGCGCGTTGCACCTTGTTCGGGTCGTACTGCGACTCGACGACCAGGCTGACCTTGCGCTCTTTGTAGCGGTCCAGAATATCCGATACGCTGATCGACTTATTGCCTTCGTAGGTGATCGACCGGATCATCGGGCGTTCCGTGACCAGCCAACGGACGATCCAACCGGTCTTGCCGCGGATCTTTTCCACCGTGAGGTCGTCAAAGCGTCCGCTATTCCACAGCGCCGAGAAGTCGCGATGGATTACGTCGTCGTCGAGCTTGTCTCCCACGCGGGAGAAAATGAGCGCGCGCAGGGTGTCCTGCGGCACGCGGCGGGCGCCACGGAACTCGATCGCCTCGATTGTGTCGGCGGGACTTACCGTCGGCGTAGGCGCCTTGGCGGTAGGCGGCGCCTCAAACGGCTGCTGCTGTTTGCCGGGCTCCTGCGACTGCGGAACCGCTTCGAACGGATTCGCCGGCTGCGCGGGCTGCGCCTGTTTGGGAGGCTGCGCCTGCGGCGCCGGCTGGTTGGCGGGCGGCGGGGTGGAGGGCTTTTGCTGTGAAGACGGCTGCTGCGCCAGCGCCAGCGGGAGCGCACACAGCAGCAGCGTCATCAGGCGGCCAGGCCTGCGATACATCGTCAAGAATCGTTCCTTTCCACCCTGCGCGAATTCCTCTTCGAGTGGCGCTCCAGTTGAGCTGTGCGCAAATTCCACGGTGTGCGCAAATTTCACTAACTCTCAGTACATCCAAGTCAAAGTGCTACCGGGACGAGACGCGTAGACTTACAGACGCGTTTCAAGGAGCGGCGCCTTACACGTGGGTCAAACCCAACATTCTACCCGATAGGAGGCGGCAAGGGAAATGTTTGTCGGCGGGAGCCGGACGACGGGGCCCGGAATCCGCCCGCGAAAGCACGGTCAAACGGGGTCGGCGCGTCCCACCGCGCGCTGGTTTCGCGCCCGCGCCCGGCCCGCCGAAGAGGCAGGCTTGCGCGGCGCCCGCCCGAGCAGGCGGTTCACGCCGCGGATTAACTGCGCCACTTCTTGCGAGCTTTTCTGTATCACCAGGTCCGCGCCCGTTGTCGCTTCGTTCAACCCCAACGCGTCCGTGAAGCCGGAGATCAAAATCACCGGAATATCGGACCGTACTTCGCGCAGTTGCGCTGTAAGCTCGACGCCATTCATCTTCGGCATCTTGAAATCGGTAATGACCATGTCGAATCGTTGTCTGGTGAAAAGTTCCAGTGCATCCTCCGCCGTGGATGCGATGGTGATCCGGTGCCCAAGCTCTTCCAGCACGCTCTTGCGGGCCACCAGTCCCAATCCGTTGTCGTCCACCATCAAGATTCGGGCTGCGTGTACAGCGGATGAATCTTTCATGTTCTAGCCAATGGCGACGGTATCGCAGTGGCGATTCCGCTGTCAATGCAACGCTATGCTTCTGGGAACTCGCGAGATTCAGTGCTTGACTCAGCGATGTGGACTGTGAAAGCGCGTCCTACTCGACTTCCTTTGGCGCCTTGTAGCCCGCCTTGGCGATGATCTGGTACTTGATGGAATGACCCTTGGCATCGACGACGCGAAGCGGTTCGCCGGTGGCGGGATTCACCAGTTGGACCTTGATCTTGCGGAACGTACCATCGCGCGCCTGGTTGCTCGGGTGGTAGGTGATCGTGTACTGGTTCCGGAGGGCGGCCGAAATTGCGTTGAAGATGGACGGAAATTCGCCGTAGAAGCGCGGGAAAAACGCCTGACCACCTGTTTCCCGCGCGAACACGTTCATCTGATTGTCTGCCTGGAGGAAGTCAAGCTGGGCGATGTTGCCGAGCATCCCGGCCGCGTCCATGTATTCGCGCAGCGCCTGGAGCATGCCGATCGCGTAGATCGGCACGGCGGAGGACTGGATCGACTTCCGCGCTTTGTCAAAGGTGAGCTTGCTAAAAGTGTCTACACCGGAAGAAATCAGCACTATCGCCTTGCGGCCTTCGATGTTCTCCATCCGTGTCTCGGCATCGACGAGCGCGTCGTAGAGGTTTGACTCCGAGAAGCCCGCGATGCGCAACCGCTGGAGCGCGTCGTAGGTTTTTTGGCGGTTCGTGGTGAAGTCGGAAAGTATCTCGGGCTTCAGATCATAAGCGATCACCGCCACATAGTCTTCGGGCTTCAGCGTCTGCACAAAACCGTATGCGGCGGTGAGCGTCTGATACCAGCCTTCAGACCAGTATTGCTGGAACAAGTTACTGAACTCGATCAGCAGGCAGACGGTCATCGGCGCCTCGCCCATGGTGACGCTGGCGATCTGCTGCGGCGTCCCGTCCTCCAGCACGCGGAAATTCCCCGGCGGAATGCGCGGGATGAAGTGGCCTTTGTTGTCGAGGACCGCAACGTCAACGGTAACCGTAATCGCTTCGGCCTTGAAGGTCGCCTCGGGAGTCTGCTGATTTTCTTTCTTGTACTGGGATGGGATCGGCGCCTGGGTCGAATCAGCCGGGACGTTGGCGTCCTTCTTCTTGGGCTTGGCTACGGATTCGGTGGATTGGGAGCCCGGCCCCTCCTGCGCAGGGCCTTCCTGCGCGAACAACGTCATGCCCAGCGTGAGTGAAAAGGCGATCAGGAATCGCATGGCTCTAACCTCCGGTACCGTCCGCTCTTTCAGTGTACTTGCGTTTACTGGACCCAGGGGTCGCGATCAGAACCGTGCTTTTTCAGGTACACCTGAAACTTCCGGCGCATCCGCTGCCGCTTCCACTCGGCGTAGGCCGATTGGACTTGGTTCCGCGGGCTAAACCGCACGCGCGGCATTTTGAGGTACAGATAGCCGACCAGCAGTCCTCCGAGGTGGGCGAATTCGCTGATGCCGGTGTTGCCGCCGCTCATGGACATGAGGAACGCAACGACACCGATGATCATGACGAAGTACTTGGCCTGAATCGGAATCAGGAAACCCCAAAGAATCGTGCGCGTGGGGAACAAAAGAGCGTAGGCGAGCAGGATGCCGAAGATGGCGCCCGAGGACCCAATGGTGGCAACATCCGGAGTTCCGGCGGCGTAGTTGGCGACGACGACGCAGATGCCGGCGCCGATGCCGCAGACCAGGTAGTAGCGCAAGAACCTCGCGGCGCCCCAGGTCCGCTCCAGATCCGCGCCGAACATCCAAAGCGCAAGCATGTTCCAGATGATGTGGCTGAAACCGCCATGAAGAAACATGTATGTGGCCAATTGCCACACCATGAACATCTCGACGACCGCGCGCGGGGTGAGCGCCATCAGGCCGGAAACTTCCTGGACAAGGGGCGACCGATGGAAAAGGAACGTGAAAATGAAGATCGCCGTGTTGACGATCAGGAGCCACTTTGTGGCGGGAGGAAACCAGCCGGAGGAAAGAAACTGGAGAGTGCGGGTTCGCCCGCCCCGGTACGCCATGGGTCTGCAGCAAGGACTCCGGCTACAGGATAACAGAAGGCATCAGGAGCGCGCCCGCGGCTTGCCGTCCGGTACGCGGCCGAGCGTACGGTCGAGCGAAACATGCCCGAATTTCAACGCCATGGCGAGCGCAATCCATACTTGCCAATGGGAGAGAAGGCCCTGGCCGATAAAGAAATTCCCAGCCAGATTCAAATCGCCGGCAAGCCGCCACAATCCGAGAGCGAGCGCCGCAACGGCAAGGGAATTCGACAAAAAGGAAACGATGTCGAAAGCCATTCTCACGTGGCGCGCCGCCTCCCGATTGAGGATTGGTTCTCCGGTCCAAACTGACGCCATGGGCCGGATCCAGGACGGATAGAACGTTTCGGCTAGGCGGTTGGCTGACATCGTTTTGCCCCTTCTCACTGGAATAGATGCAACCCGGTCTCCAAACGTTGCAGAACGGCCGGGTCAAATGCGCGCGCGGGCACGCCCACAGCGAAGGCATCAAAAACGAAAGTAAATACGCGGAAAAGTTAGAAACCGGACTTTGCCAGGGGGGCCGAAGTTCCCCGCGGAGCGGTAGGATTTGACCGGGACTGGGCGGCGCGATTAAACAGGAACGCAGCACCCTCGATAACGACAAAGACGGCGAACCAGACTTGCCAATGGGAAAAAAGGCCGGTAGAAATAGCGAACTTGCTGGTCAGGTGGAGATCGGCGCCGAAACGCCAGAACGCGAGGACGCCAGCCATGACGGCGGCAGGTTGGAGGAGAGCCGCTGTCGCCAGGAGGATCTTTTGCCGCCGAGGGCTCGGGCTTCGCCTCCCTTGCCCAAGCTTGAGTCGTATCCTGACGACCATTCCTGTAAAATTCAGTTTACCAGCAGCAGCAACTTCCAAATCGGAAACGAAAGGGCACACAACACGAGCATGCGTAGATTGAAGACCGCATTCATCGGGACCGGCTTCATGGGCAAGGTCCACGCGGACGCCGTCCGCCGTCTTGGCAACGTAGAATTGGCGGCCGTGGCGTCGGCTACGCCCGAGGAGGCGCAGTCCTTCGCCGCGTCGCAGGGCATACCGAAGGCGACGGGCGACTACAAGGAAATCCTCGCCGACCCGTCGATTGACGCCGTTCATATCCTCACTCCGAACGCGCTCCACTTCCCCATGGCGATGGCGGCGCTCGAAGCCGGCAAAAACGTCCTGTGCGAGAAACCCCTTTGCGTGACGAGCACGGAAGCGCGGAAGATGCTGGAAGCGGCGGAAAGCCGCAAGCTCGCTCACTGCGTCGAGCACAATCTGCGCTACTACCCGGTGGTCCAGCAGATCCGGCGCATGATCGAAGCCGGCGAGTTGGGCGATGTGCTCGTCGTGCAGGGAACGTATTCGCAGGACTGGCTGCTGTATGACACGGACTGGAACTGGCGGATCGAGGCCGAAGAGAACGGTCCGCTGCGGGTGATGGGCGACATCGGCTCGCATTGGATGGACATGATCCAGCACGTCACCGGGATGAAGATCACCTCGCTTTGCGCCGACCTGCAGATCTTCCACAAGACGCGGAAGAAGCCGCGGGGGTCGGTGGAAACCTTCACGGCGAAGACGAAGACGCACGCCGACACGGTGGACGTGCCGGTGACGACCGAAGATTACGGAGCGGTGCTGCTGCGGTTGGGCGACCGGGCGCGGGGCGCGTTTACGGTGAGCCAGATGTCGGCCGGGTGCAAGAACAAGTTCGCCATTGAAGTTTACGGAACCAAGTGCGGCGCGGCGTGGAACCAGGAGCGGCCGGATGAGCTCTGGATCGGCCATCGCAACACGCCGAACCAGTTGATCGTGAAAGATCCGTCGCTGCTGCTGCCCAAAGCGGCGGGCTATGCCGACCTGCCGGGCGGCCACGGCGAAGGCTACGACGACACGCACAAGCAGAACTTCCGGCGCTTCTACGCGCGCGTGGCGGATCCGTCGGCGCCGGTCGAGTATCCCACGTTCGCCGACGGCCTGCTGGGCATGCACCTGCTAGAGAAGGTGCACGAAAGCGCGCAGAAGCAGGCCTGGGTGACCGTCTAGGCGGTTGGGAAAAGCGATTGTTGCAGCGGCGATGGCAGGAGCGGTTCAGCGGCGCAGCCTACTGGGGTGCGCTGGCTCTCTGCTTCGCCGCGGCCGTGGCGGGCGGGTGGACTTCTCCGGCGATGCGGTTTGACGGCTACGTGTACGACTGGATGCTGGGTCTGCATCCGGCGCCGGATCCCGAACCGGCTTCTCTGGTGCTGGCCATCGACGACGCCACGCTGGCCGCGTTCGGCGGGCAGCGCAGCCTGCGGCCGATTCTGGCCCGGGCCGTGCGTCTGGCCTCGGCGGCGCGTCCGCGGGTTCTGGCGCTCGATGTGTTGATCTCTGACGCCACCACACCGGCCGACGACCGCGATCTCGAGGCGGCGCTCGCCGCCGCGAACAACCTGGTGCTGCCCGCCGAGGTCAGTCCCGACGGCGCGTGGGAGTTTCCGATGGAGATGTTCCGGCGGCACGCCTGGGCGCTCGGCCACGTGGAAGCCGACCCCCGCTCGGAAGACGGCGTGACGCGCCGGATCCCCTTAGAGACCGTAGCCGGGCACCGGCGCCTGTGGGCCGAGGCGCTCGAGTCGTACCGCCTTTGGACGGGCGCGGCGACGATCGTGGAATCGCCCGATGACCTGATGGTGGGCGCGATGCGCATTCCGTCGCCGCCCGGAGCGAACCTCACCAGGGCGATGCGCGTCCGCTTCACGCCGAGTCCCCTGCCGGCGGTTTCGGTGCGCGACCTGGCGGCGCGGCCGGCGCTCGGGCAATTGCTGCGCGACCGCGTGGTGTTTCTCGGCGTCACTTCGCTTTCACTCACACGCGACCGCGTGCGGACGCCCTACGGGGAGATGATTTCCGGCGTCGAGGTGCACGCGCAGGCGTTTGAAACAATTCGCCGAGGAATGTTTTTGACCGCCGCCCGCGATTCAACCCTTCTGCTGGCCTGCGCGCTGCTCGTTTTCTCGGGCGGGCTGATTTTCCGGTTAACATTCGGTTGGCCGGCGTATGCGCTCGCGGCCGCGCTGGTGGCCTGCGCGCACGCCCTGCCGTTCTTCGCCTTTCCGCGCGGCGTGATTTTTCCGGCGGTCCCTCTGGTTCTGGCCGCGTGGCTATCGGTGGCGACCGCCGCAAGCTTCCAATACTTCGTGGTCCGCCGTAGAATGCGGCGCGCCGAGACCGGGCAAGCCCGCTACCGCCAGGCGATTCAGTTCGTAACCCACGAGATGCGCACGCCGCTCACGGCGATCCAGGGCTCGAGCGAACTGATGGGGCGCTACAACCTGAACGAGGAAAAACGCAAACAGATCGCCACGATGATCAACGCGGAATCCAAGCGCCTGGCTCGGATGATCCAGACGTTTTTGGACGTCGAGCGGTTGAGTGAAGGCGCGATGGAGTTGAAGCGCGCGCCGACGGACTTGACCGCCCTGGTGTCGAATTGCGTCAAGCGCGCCGAACCTCTGGCCGAGCGCAAGAAGATCGCAATCGAAAGCGGGACGCTCGATCCGGCGACCGTCGAAGGGGACGCGGAGTTGCTCGAGTACGCGATCTACAACCTGCTGAACAACGCTGTGAAGTACTCGCCGGAATCGACGCGCATCACCGTCGCTCTGAGCAACGGAGGCAAGACGGCGGCTGTTTCGGTGGCCGACCAGGGCATGGGCATGGAACCGAAGGAGATGGAGCGGTTGTTCACGCGATTCTACCGGACGCCCCGAGCCGAGGCTTCGGGCATTTCCGGAACGGGCCTGGGATTGTCGATCGTCCAACAGATTGTGAACGCGCACGGCGGGCGGATCGAGGTTGCGAGCGAGGCGGGGAAGGGCTCCTGCTTTACCCTGACCTTGCCGGTGGAACGCAAACTGGTAAGTTAAGTAAAGAAAAATCCTCCGTGTCCCGCTTGCTGTTGGTTGAAGACGATCATTCGGTCCGCTCCACGATCACAACGTTTCTGGAGTTGGAGGGATACTCCGTCGACGCGGTCTCCTCGACGCGCGACGCGATCGACCATCTGCAGGCCTCGGCTTATCCCGTAGTCATTTCGGATATTTATCTCGACGACCGGACCGGGTTGGACATCCTGGCGGCGGCGCGGCGCGCCAATCCGGAGTGCGCGGTGATCCTCATGAGCGCCCGGGGCAGCATGGAAACCGTCATGGCCGCCACACAGGGCGGCGCGTTCGACTATCTCGCCAAGCCGTTTGAACTCGACGACATGCTGGGGGCGATCCAACGCGCCGAGGCTTCGCTGAAGCACCAGGACGAGGAAGAGGAAGCCTCGATCGACGACCTGCCGGCGAGCAGCATGATCGGCAGTTCGGCGTGCATGATCGAGATTTACAAGACGATTTCCCGCGTGGCGCCGACCGATGCAACGGTGCTGATTGAAGGCGAAACGGGGACGGGCAAAGAGATCGTCGCGCGGATGATCCACTCCAACAGCGCACGCGCCGCGCAGCCGTTCGTCCCGGTCGATTGCGCGGCCATCGCCCCGGCGCTGCTCGAAAGCGAGTTGTTCGGCGCACTGCGGGGTGCTTACACCGGCGCCGACCGCGACCGGACCGGCGTGCTCGAGTCGGCCAATAACGGCACGGTGCTGCTCGATGAGATCGGCGACATCGAGCTGACGTTTCAGCTCCGGCTGCTGCGCTTCTTACAGGAGCGTGAGGTGCGTCCGCTGGGCGCGGCGCGGGGTAAGAAGGTCAACGTGCGCGTGCTGGCGGCGACGAATAAGGACCTGCAAAAGCTGGTGCAGGAAGGAAAATTCCGCGAGGACCTGTGGTTCCGGCTGAACGTGGTGCGCATCACGCTGCCCCCGCTGCGTGAGCGCCACGGAGATGTGCCGCTGCTGGCGCATCACTTTCTCAAGCTGTACAACGAGCGGTATCAGCTCGACACGCGCCTGGCGGTGAGCGGGCTGAAGGCGCTCGAGGATTACAGTTGGCCGGGCAATATCCGGCAGATCCAGCACCTGATGGAGCGCCTGGTGCTTCTTGCCCCGCAGGGGAAGATCGACGAGGCGGCAGTGCTCGAAGGGATTCAGCGCACGTCTTCGAAAGACTCCGGCACCGAAACGCTCGCCGGCGCCGAGGCCGAGCAGATCAAGAAAGTATTGGCCGCGACGAACGGAAACAAGAGCCGCGCCGCGCGCATCCTCGGCATCGAGCGCAAGACGCTGTACCGGAAACTGGAGCGCTTGGGGCTGGAATAGCCAATCGGAGCAAGAAGCCGGAAGCCTGGAGCCAGGAGCAACCGGGGCTCCCATGGCACTACACCGCCGCTGGCTGGCCCAGGCTTTCCGGGGCCGTGCGGCGGAGCCGGTTGGCCAGGAACGACGGCAGGTAACAGAGGCAGCCGATGGCCACGGCCAGGACCGCGTTCACGGTGACGACGGCGAGGGCGGTCAGCAGGAACGCCGCGGCGTCGGCGCGGCGCATGCGCGGCAGCCGCTTCCAGGTGCTCCACTCGAGCAGGCAAATACCGATGTAGGCGGTGACGCCGGCTAGGGCGACGAGGGGAATTTTCGCGATCACGCCGCCGCCGAGAGCGATCATGGCGACAATCATGACGCCGTGCAGGAAATTCGACATGCGGGTGCTGCCGCCGCAGCGGACGCTGGCCAGGCTGCGCGCGGGGATGCCGACGCTCAGTGGCGCGGCGAAGGTGGCGGCGAACAGGTTCGCGATGCCGTAAGCGCCAAGTTCGACGTCGGCGTCGGCTCGCTTCAAGTGTTTGTGGCGGCCGCGGAAGTGCTCAACCACGCGCGAGGTGAGCAGGATATTGATGGATGAGACGAAGGCGAGGCCGAGCGCGGCGGGCAGGACGGCGAACATATCCTCAGGCTTCCAGGAGAAACCGGCAAATGGCGGCAGGCGGAGGCTGATCGCACCGACCGCGCGCACAGGAATCGGAAGCACGGCCGAGATGCCCGCTGCCGCCAGGAGACCGACGAGCGGCGCCGGCCATCGCGGCAGCCATTTCTGGGCCGCGAGCGCAGCACCGATCAGCACGGCGCTGATCGCGATCGGCTCCCAGTGCGCCTGGCCGATCTGAGACAGCACGATCCAGCTTTGGGCAAGCATGTTGTTCGAGGTCCGGTTGACGGCGGCATGAACGCCGAGCATGGCGGCCAACTGCGACAGGAACATCATGGCGCCGATGCCGCAGGAGAAGCCGGTGACGACGGCTTGCGGAACGCGCTGGATGTGGCGGCCGAGGCGGAGGAGGCTGAAAACCATCATGAATACGCTGGCGGCCAGGCAGACCTTCGCCGCTTCGCCGATGCCGCCGTGCGCGGTGGCATGCGCGATGAAGGGCACCGTGGCGCTCGCCGTGCCGCCGATCAGCACCGGGTTGCGGCCGAGCAGCGCAGTGATTGGCGCGGTGGCCACTGACGTCAGCAGGCCCAGTTCGGGCGGAAGGCCCATCATGCGGGCCAGGGCCAGGCCGTAGGGAATCGCAATGAGGGCGGCGATCGCTCCGCCCATCAAGTCTCCGGCGAGCGCGCGCCAGCTATATCGAATCTTTGAAAATCGCAAGTCGAACACCCGTAGGAAAGCGCTCGACACGGGGCGCACCATCGCGCTTACGAGGCGCCGCGCGGAGGGTTGGAGGCCCTCCACGCACGTTGCTCAAAGAATCAACCGCCCGGGCCGGTCAGGCCTCGTAACACTTCAGGCACGCAGTCTGGAACTTCGACATCTCATCGGGAGTTCCGACGGAAACCCGCACCCACTCCGGCATCGCCGGCCAGACGCGTCCGACATAGACGTTCTGCTTCGCCATGGCGGCATAGAACTGCTTGCCCGGCCGCTTGACGTTCATCATGAACATGTTCGCGTCCGAGGGAATGAATTCGATGTTGTTCTTGGCAAGGAAACTGAAGGTCTCGGCGCGGACGCCGGTCATGAAGGCGCGGCGCTTTTCGATGAGGCCTTTTTCCTTGAGGCTGACGTTGGCGCCGACCATGGCGGTCAGCGGCATCGCGCCCGCGCCGTATTTGTAAATCGGCTGCAGCAGGTCCGGGCGTCCGAGCGCGGCGCCGGCCCGAAGCCCGGCCATGCCGTAGAGCTTTGAAAACGTCCGAAGGACGATGACTTCTTTGTCCTGCGCGACGAACTGGGCGTTCTTCTGTGTCTTCTCGGCGAAGTGGATGTAGGCTTCGTCGAGCAGGATGATCGAACCCTTCGGCTTGTTGGCGACAAGCCACTCGATGTCGGCCTGCGGCGTCACGGTGCCGGTCGGGTTGTTCGGGTTGCAAAGGTAGATGACGCCGGCGGTGGGAGAAGCTGCGGCCATCGCCTTCACATCGTGCGCGTAGTCGCTCTTGCGCAGCGGCACCTTGATCGTCTTGGCGCCGATGAATTCCGCCGCGCGGCCGCCGGCCTCGTAACCGGGGTCGGCCACCACGAAAGGCTTGTCCTTATCGCAGTAAGCCAGGACGGTGCGGTGCAGCGGGTCGCTCGAGCCGGCGAAGATGGCGACGTAAGACTCCTTCTGGTTCCAGGAAAATTTCAGTCCTTCCTGCTCGGCCAGAGTCTCGGCCAGGTCGAACGTCTTCTCGTACATGTAGCGTCCGCCACTGGCGACGATCTCGCGGATCGCGTCGGCGGCGACGGCGCTGGGCCCGAGCGGGTTCTCGTTGGCGTTAATCTTCACCGCGTCCGGCGGCAGGTTTCGCACCATGGAAAGCTGCGCGAGCGCGGGTTCATTGTAGAAAGGCAGCGCGGCGCCGGCTCCAAGCAGCGTCGCAATCCGCCCGAAACTTCGCCGGGAGAAGCCTCTCCGCAGCAGTTCGGCTTGTGCTTCTTTATCGAGAATGCCTTGCATTCGTGTCTCCTGTCTCGTAGTCAATCGGTCCAAGGACAAAATGGCGGCGACGAGGACGCCACTCATAACAGTGGCTATGATGTGAATCCTAACGCAAAATCGGTCACGTTGGTTACACCTCGCTAGAATGCCACGCGGATGGCCAACTGGAGTTGCCGGCTGAAGTTGGCCTGCGATGTGATCTTGCCGAACGACGCGCTTCCGAAAGAGGTATTCGGTGCGTAGAACAGCGGCGTGTTGAAGGCATTGAGCGCTTCGCAGCGGAACTGCGCCGTCACGCGTTCCCCGATGCTGAAGGTCTTGAACATCGATAGGTCGGTGTTGGCCTGGCCGGGCCCGCGCATCGGAAGCGTGCGGCTGACGTTGCCGAAGGTGAATATCGGCGCGAGCGAGAATGCCGCCGGGTTGATGTAGTTATTCAGACGGCCTTCCAGGCTGCCGCTCGTGACCGGCGAAACGCCCGTGGCGTTCGGGCGCTGGCTGGCGTAGCCGAACGACGAATTGTAGTTCGGGGTCTGCGAGATGTTCAGCGGGAAGCCGGACTGGAAGATGGTGACCGCGTTGATCGACCATCCGCCGAGCGCGCCGTCCACCCACTTGTTGCTGTTGCCCAGGAAGGTCTTGCCCTTCCCCACCGGAAGGTCATACGAGAACGCCGAAGACCACCGCAGCGGGGTGTCGAAGTTCGACAGCGAGTATTCGGCCGCCATGTTGTAGGGATCCTGCGGGCCGACCGCGCCGCCGTTGAGCGTATTCCCCGCCCCGCCGCTCGAGGCGTCGGTGCTGCGCTCCCAGGTGAAGGTCGACAGGAATGTCAGGCCCATGCTGAAGCGCTTCTGCGCCTTCAGCACCAGCGAGTCGTAGCGCGAACTGTTCTGGTCGTCGAACAGATAGTTGATGGCGCCGAACAGCGGCGAAGGCAGCAGCAGTTGCGAGGCCTGCACCTTGGGAGCGCCGATGACGCCGGTGCCGCCGTGGCCGTAGAACGGGTTCGCCACCGATGCGAGCAGCCCCGAGCCTTGCGCCAGCAGCGCCGGGTTGAGCGCGTTCATGTTGACCGCGGATGTTCCCAGCGTGAGGTGGCTGGCCATCGAGCCGACGTAGCCGATCTCGAAGGCGATGCCGCCCGCCAGTTGGCGCTGGATGTCGAACGAGTACTGTTGAATCATCGGAGACCCGGCGTAGGGATCGTAGATCGAAAGGCTTTGGCCGACACCGGTGAGCGCTCCGAGGCTGGTGCCGGTCGGGCGGTTCCAGCCGTTGGGGAACGGGTTGGAGAGAGTGCCCGCCGGCGTCGCGTAGCCGTTGGTCGAGGCAACGTAGTTGGTCTGCGCCGTGAAGCCGGGCGTGGGCAGCGGAGCGCCGATGGCGAACTGCGGCGCCCAGAATACGCCGTAGCCGGCGCGGATGACCGTCTTATCGTTGACGCGGTAGGCGGCGCCGACGCGGGGTGCGAGTTTGTTCAGGTTCGGGTTGCCCACATTGACCGGCGCGCCGTTCATCCCGGCGAACTCAAGAATACCGGTCGGCACGACCCCCGTGACGCCGCCAAACATCGGGTTGACGGCGGTGCCGTTGAAACCCGTAATCATGCCGTTGTTGGCTTCCTGCAACCCATACTCCCGCTCCCAGCGAAGACCGAGATTCAACGTCAGGCGATCCGAGAATCGGAAATCGTCCTGGACGTACATGCCGTAATAGTTGGCGAAGTCGGTCAGCTTGGTCGACGTGTAACCGGTGGCGGTCTGCGGATAGCCGAGTAACATGTCGGCGAGGTCCGCGCCTCCGATGCCGGCGCTGGTTGGAGCCGACTGCGTGAAGATGCCGTTGAAGGCGAAGTAACCGGAGCTGTCGCTCAGGTCGTTGCCGGCGGCCTTGATCTGGCGGTAGTCGAAGCCCACCGTCAGGCTGTGCCGCCCCTTGTACTTCGAAACGCTCGCCGACACATTGTCGGAGGCGTGAACGTAGTAGGAGTTCGAGTTGGTGCCCAGCGGGTACATCGACGACATGCCGACTTCCGGAAACACCGGCGAAGTAATCGAGCTCAGATAGGCCGGGCTGAAGCCGAGGCTGCCGACGTTGAACCCATAGCTCTCCTGATAGCTGAAGTTCGGGAAGCGGTTGAAACCGTAGCGGATCGCGACCACGGTGGTGGGGTCGATGGTGAAGATGTTGTTGACGGCGGTGGCGTCGACACGGCGCTGCAGGCGCCATTGGTCGGGACTCGAGGGCGAGTTAAACCAGGTGTTGCCGGGCTCGAGCGAGAAATAGCGCGCATAACTTACGCTGGCGTGCCACCAATCCGTGAAGTTCTCGTCGACTTTGGCGGTGAACTGGAACGCGCGGCAGGGTAACTGGGCCGAGGCGTTGAGGTCCGGCGCGCCGTAGTATAGCGGCGCGGTCGTCGGCATCGAATACGTTTTGGCGATGTTCAGGCCGACGGGGTTCAACATGCTTTGCGGAATGATGTTGCCCGGGAACGGAGTGCGCGTGCAGACGCCGTTCGTGCAGGTGGTGCTGAGGGGGTTGTAAATCGTGTCGAGCGCTCCGCTGCGCGTGTAACTCTGGCTGAAATTGCCCACGCGTTCTAGCGCCGTGGGCGCGGAGAAAACGGTTGAAGCCGACTGGGTGTCGTCGTAGTGCTCGGTGGCAATCCAGAAAAAGGTCTTGTTCTTGCCGTCGTAGACTTTCGGAATCCACAGTTTTCCGCCGAAGCTTGCGCCCCAGGTGGTGTTGGGCTGGTCGGTGATGGGAAGGCCCGCGGCGTTGTTGAAATAGCTGTTGGCATCCATGGCCGTGCGCCGGATGTGGCCGTAGAGACTGCCGTGATACTCATTAGCGCCGGACTTCATCAGCGTGTTAAACATGCCGCCGCCAGTCCGCGCCATCGAGGCGTCGTAGGTGTTGGCCTGAATCTTAACGTCTTCCACCGCTTCGAGCGAAGGAATGATGATGGCGCGGTTCAGAGCGTCTGTGATCGGCACACCGTCGAGTAAGTAATTGTTGCCGCGCACGGGTCCGCCGGCGATGGAGATCTGCGAAGAGCCGCTCTGATCCTCCATGCGGTTATAGGCCGGGTTGCCGACAGGCTCGACGTTTTGCGCCAGTTTCGACATCATGAACGGATTGCGGCCGAGATTCGGGAGTGTCACCAGTTTCTGGTTGTCGATATCCTGGCCCTGGCTGGCGTTCGATGTCTCAACCAATGGCACGTCTTCGGTCACGGTGACGCTTTGCGAGACGTTGCCGACCTCCATCTTCACGTCAACGGTAAGAAACTGCTGCGTGCCAACCATGACACCGGAGCGATCGAATTTCTTGAAGCTCGGGCTCTCCGCGGTAATCGAATAGGTTGCCGGGTCGACGTCGCTGAAGACATACGTGCCGGCGCTGTTCGTGATGGTCGACCGCGCGACTCCCGTCCCCTGGTTCGTGAGCGTCACTTTGACGTCGGGGATCGCCGCGCCGGAGGAATCCGACACCGTGCCGCGAATGCCGCCAAGGTACGACTGGGCGAAAGCGAAACCCGCCAACGCCACACTAAGTGCTGTGATGGTAGCCAGCTTCCAAGCGCCGGCCCGTAAGTTATCCCAACTCCCCATTCCGTTCTCCTTTGCCGCTTGAGCAGTGTTGCAGGCGTAGCATGGCCGCCTTGGCTCGCAACGAGGAGCGGAACGTCCCCCACTTAGGACAAACCAGATCTGTGAGGGTCCGGCATCCGGTACCGGACTTGTGCTTCCACTGTTTCGGGTGGTTAGACCCACCGTCAGGATTTCTAGAAGTTTACCATCAAACCTTCATTTCTCTACCGCCGGATTCGATAAAAAGCTTTTATCGGTCTGTTACGGCGGCGAGAGGAAGTCACCGCATGGACGCTGCCAACCGGCGCCGGGGGAATGAAGCTTGAATGCGTTTGATCGCCTCGCGGTCCAGGCTGAGGTCGCCACGGACCAGTTCGCTGGCGCTCAGCGAGGGCATCGCGACGCCGGATTCGGTGTGGCCGGGATCCCGGGTCACCATGTGATACACCTCGTGCGCCATGACCCGGCCCAGGGCTCGTCCCATGAAAATGTCGCCGCGCTCATAGTCGGCCGAGTGGAGTTCGCGCTGCAGCGAGGCGCGGAGACGATCGCAGCGGACCTCGCCAAAGGGCAGCACCGTGTCGTCGCTCGACGACGTAAAGGCGAGCGGGCCGCGCTCGTCGAACATCATCGGGTTCGGCTCGATGATGCAGTTCCCGATGAACCGGAACAAGACCAGGCTGTCAAACTGCGCGAACTGCGGGACGTCTTCCTTGCGGATCCAGTCCAGGCGAAGACCGGCCGGGCTGAGGATGCGCTGGGCTTCGGCTTCCATTTCGCGGATCGAACGATCTTCGTAGCGCGCGCCGTGCAGGTCCAGAATGACGGTCAGCGGCGACGGCGCAACAGCGGCCGCCAGGGGCAGCGAAACGAGGAACCACAATAACCGGGCATGCGACATGGCGCCCTCCCGAACTGCGGGCGAATCGGCCCATCGGACGAAGACTGGACCGCCTCCAGTATACGCAACTCGGGACGCATTCGCGCTCAGCGCCCACCTGGGCCTATTGCTGGGGCTTTACGGTGCCCGGTTGCGTCCTCGGCCCGCTAGATGGTGAATTCGCCGGAGCGCTCGCCGGAGTGTTCGCCGGTGCGCTCGCCGGGGCATTTACCGGGGCATTCGCGGGAGCGGGCGTGGCCGGCGCATTGTTGGGCGCCGCGGGCTGTTCCTTGAACTGGTCTTCCGGCAGCGCATCCCCGGAGGCGAAGTTGATCTTCACCTCGGAGCCGAACTTCTGATAGAGCCGGAACTCCTTGTCGTTGCGGAACGAAAGGTGCGGATAGCGCTCCATCGGGCTGGTGGAGATCAGACGGACACGCAGCGGCAGCATGTACATGTTGTCGCCGATCGGCGCCAGGTCGTAATCGAGCGTCGTCTTGGCATAGGTCACCGGAAACGAAGCCGGGATGTTCACCGGTTCGAGCGTAATTCGCGAGATGACACCGGTGTCCTTGTCGACGAAGATTTCGCCCTTGTAGCCGGGAACGATCCGCATGTGGCCCTCGGCCTCCATGCTGTACTCGGAGTACTCCTGCGGAACCTGATAGGCGAAGACGTAGTGGAGGCGTCCGCGAAGCGTCGCCCAGCGGGCCCACTGGAAGCTGGTGTGAGAGTGCGGCTCAAAGATTTCCTTCATCTGAGAGCCAAATTCCCCACGGCTGATGACGCCGCCCAGGCGGTCCAGAGGCACGTCGTCCGGATGG
>JAKAJI010000452.1 GCA_021813825.1 Acidobacteriota bacterium
GGCGCCGCAAAAGCCCACGCAAAACAGACCGCCCAGGCCTTCCTCAACCCCGACTACCGCCCCGAAACGGTCTTCATCCCCGCCAAAGCCGCCGCGTAAACGGATCGCCCGGCCCCACCCCCACACGTATGTTGTTAAAATCACCCTTTCCGAGCCCGACGCTCGCCCAAACACCATGCCCACCCACGATCCAACTCCAAACCCCGATCTATCCATCACCTACGACGCCATCGTCGTCGGCTCCGGCGCCGCGGGCGGCATGGCCGCGTACGTCCTCGCCTCCCACGGAATGAAAGTCCTCCTGCTCGAAGCCGGCAAAAAGCTCAACATCGAGCAGGAACTGAAGAGCATGCAGTGGCCCTATGACCACCCCCGCCGCGGCGAAATGCCCCGCTACGACCACGCCCTCAACCTCAACGAATACACCGTCCGCCCCCGCCCCTACGCCCAAGGCCTCCGCTACAAACACGTCTTCTCTTACGTCCAGGGTTGGGGCGCTTCCGATTACTCGAAAAACATCGTCGTCGACGAAAAGGACCACCCCACCACAGGCACCCAATATGCCTGGGTCCGCGCCCGCACCTTCGGCGGCAAAACCACCATCTGGGGCCGCCTCGCCCTTCGCCTCTCCGACTACGATTTCAAAGCCGCTTCCCGTGACGGCTACGGCCAGGACTGGCCCATCTCGTACAAAGACATCGAACCGTACTACGACCGCGTCGATGACTTCCTCGGCATCAGCGGCCTCAAGGAAAATCTTCCCCACCTCCCCGACAGCCGCTTCCAGCGCCCCAACAAACTCACCGCAGCCGAAATGATGTTCCGCTCCTCGCTCCAGAAAATGGGGCGCACCATCACTCCCTACCGCGCCGGCGTCACATCCGACGGCCTCAAGCACAACAAATACCGCAGTAAATGTTTTGGCCGCGGAGCCTGCGACCGCCGCACCGGAGGCTGCGACATCCACGCCGCTTTCGACTCCCCCACCGGCCTCATCTACCCGGCCATGGACACCGGCAACGTCACCCTCCGCACCAACGCCACCGTCTACGAAGTCACCGTCGACAAAAACACCGGCAAGGCCAGTGGCGTAAGTTTCATCGACTCGGAAACCATGAAGGACTACCAGGCGAAGGCCCGCATCGTCGTCCTCGGCGCTTCCACCCTCGAGTCCGCCCGCCTCCTGCTGCTGAGTAAGTCCTCTCTCTACCCCAACGGCATCGCTAACTCCAGCGGTCACGTCGGCCATAACTTCTGCGAACACGTTATGGGGCCCGGCGTCACCGGCCTCGTCAAGGACTTAGTCGGCAAACCCCGCACTCTCGACGACGGCCGCCCCGGTGGCTTCTATCTCCCCCGCTTCCGCAACCTCGGCACCCGCGACGCCGGCTTCCTCCGCGGCTACGGCTTCGAAGGATCGTCCGGAACCTCCATGTTCCCGAGCCACGCCTTCAATACCCCCGGCTTCGGCGCATCCTTCAAAAAACAGGTCCGCGACTACGCCGGAGCCTTCATCAGCATGGGCGCCTTCGGCGAAGTCCTCCCGCGCTACGAAAACGCCGTCATGATCGACCCCGACGTAAAGGACCGGTGGGGCGTTCCAGTGCTCAAGTTCAGCTATAAGTTCGGCGACAACGAAAAGAAAATGTGCGCCGACATGGCCGCCCAAGCACAGGAAATGTTCGAAAACGCCGGCATCGAAATCATCGGCATCGACCGCGAGATCCTCACCGAGGGCTGGTCCATCCACGAAATGGGAACCGCCCGCATGGGTAACGACCCCAAGACGTCGGTTACAAACCAGTTCCAGCAAACCCACGACGTTAAGAACTTGCTCGTCGTCGACGGCAGCACCCACGTCAGCGCTTCCTGCCAGAACCCCACCTGGACCATCATGGCCCTCTGCTGGCGCTCCTGCGATCACATCGCAGATCAACTCAAAAAGGGAGAAGTTTAGTCATGGCTAACGAAATCGATCGCCGCGAACTCATCAAGATCGCCGCCGCCTCGGTCGCCGCCGCCACCGCCGCCAGCGCGCAATCTTCCGGCCAGGGCCAGTTCTTCACCGCCGAGGAACTCTCCCTCACCGACGAACTCTCCGACATCATCATCCCTACCGACGAGAAATCTCCCGGCGCAAAGGCCGCCAAAGTCGCCGCTTTCATCGACTCCTACTTTGCCCAGGCCTACGCCCCGGATCAGATCGAGGAGCGGAACGACTTCCGCGACGGCCTGAAACTCTTCCGGGGCAAGTCCCACGAAGAGCACATCGCCATGTTCACCCGCGCCGCCGAACACGAACACGCCGCCCGCACCCGCCGGCACGGCAGCGCCGCCGCCGCGCCCAACCTCACGCCGGAAGAGAAGTTCTACCGGCATCTCAAAGCCCTCACCATCCGCGGCTACTACACCACCTCCATCGGAATCCATCAGGACCTCGATTACAAAGGCAACGTCTTCCAGACCGGCGAATACGCCGGCTTTCTCCCGAAGCCCGTCTAGCTTAACTTATCCGCCATGACTCGCCGCCAACTCCTGCAAGCCGCCGCCGCGGCCGCTCTACCTCTGCGCACGCGCGCCGCCTCCGCCCCCAGTTACAACTTCCCAACCGACCCCAACCAGCGCATCGCCGTCGCCAGTTACCCCTTCCGCGACTTCCTCCGTCCCAAGAAAGGCTCGCTGACCCTCCTCGATTTCCCGAAGATGGTCGCGGACCGATTCGGCGTCTTCGCCATCGAGCCTCTCGACACCCACTTCCCTTCGCTCGACTCCTCTTACCTCGACAAACTCAAAAAGGCGCTCGATGACGCCCACTCCCGCGTCGCCAATATCCCCGTCGGCCGCCTCCGCGCCAGTTTCTACGATCCCAATCCGGAAAAACGCAAACTCGCCGTCGATGACGCCCGCCGCTGGGTCGACGCCGCCGCCACTCTCGGCGCTCCCTCCATCCGCGCCCATATCCGTGAAGCCCAGGGCGCCAAACCCGACGCCCAACTCGCCGCCTCCGCCCTCACTTCCCTCGCCGTCTACGGCGAAAGCCGCAACATCGTCATCACGCTCGAAAACGACGACCCCCGCAGCGAAGAAGGCTCCTTCATCGGCGATGTCCTCTCCGCCGCCAATAATCCCTGGCTCCGCGCCCTCCCCGACTTCTGTAACTCCATGCTCGCCGGCAAGGGCGCCGATTACAACGACGAAGTCCTTACTCGCCTCTTCTCCCGCGCTTACTCCATCTGCCACGTTAAGGACTCCGAAGACGACGGGCCCAAACACTACACCGTCGATACCACGCGCATTTTCGAGATCGCCCACGCCGCCGGCTTCCGCGGTTTCTACTCCATGGAGTGGGATGCCTCCGGCGACCCCTACTCAAACACCGCCCACTTAGTCGAACTTACTCGCAAAGCCCTCGCCGGAGCCGTCTCATGAAGCGCTCCATCGGCGATAACATGATCCCCAAAGATTGGGACCTCGACCGCGGCCTCGATCTCATCCACAAAGCCGGCTTCGAAGGCGTCGAATACTGGCTCGGCGGCCGGCCCTGGTTTCAGGTCACCACCCCCGACCCCCAGGTCCTCGACCTCAAACGCCGCGCCGCCTCCCACGGCCTCGAAATCTCCAACGTCAGCAACACGCTCGACTGGCGTCACAACATCTCCTCCTCCGATCCCCGCCTCCGCGCCATGGCCC
>JAKAJI010000453.1 GCA_021813825.1 Acidobacteriota bacterium
GGAGTTTCCCGGATGTCCTTTGCGTTCGGGATCGACGATGCCCGTGCATGGCGGGGTGGCAGAGTGGTCATGCAGCGGACTGCAAATCCGTGTACGCCGGTTCGATTCCGACCCCCGCCTCCATACAAATCAATACGTTACGCATCGTTTTCCGTAGTGCCGTGGGTAATATTTTCGCCAATGGGTAATACTCCGCGCCCGGGTTGTACATTCGCCACGCCCCGAACGTAATGACGCCGGGTGGTCTTCGGATCATCGTGGCCGAGAATTTCCGTGGCAGTTTCCCGGTTGTCGCTGGCCACTTTCGCGCGCAGATCGTGCTCCGTGAACCGCTCAACTCCGGCGTCGACTGCCTTTTTCATCATGCGCTGCCATGCACCACGGAACGTGTTTCCGGAAAGCGCAATGCCATCGCGCGCGACAACCAAGGCGCGCTCGCCAGGCACCCGTCGAAGCTGCTTGAGCGCGTCGATCACCTCGCGCAGCGTTACGGTAAGGGCGAAGAGCTGGCGCTTGCCGGTCTTGCCCTGCTCAATATACAGGCCGTCCTCACGCACGTCGTCAAGCGTCAGCGTCAGCATGTCCCCCTGCCGCGCGCCAATCAAGAGTTTTAACCTGGCATAGAGCCGGAGCCATTCCGGCCCATGGGACAGCGCCACCGCGATCTCCGCATCTGTCGGTAGTCGGTCCCGCGGCCGCTCCGGATTGCGGCGCACTTCCCGGCATGGATTGCGCTCGATGAGCCCCAGCTTGATCGCCGTATTGAGAGCTGCCGATAAGGTCGCCACTTCCCGATTGGCGCGCACCTTGGCGCGCCTCGCTTCCAGGTACCGGTATACGTGCATCGGCTTGATGTCGGAGGGTTCCATCGTGCCGAAGACCCGCCGCAGCCGCACCAGGGCATCCAAGTAGTCCTCTCGCGTTCTGGGGGCGAGCTTCCCGAGTTCCGTTGCAATGTATCGGTCGAACACGTCCTCCATGGTGCGAACGCCGTCGGCCTTCGGCGCAGCCAGGCTTGCCCACTTCAGAAGCGCTTCGTGGAGGTCTCGGCCAAGCGGATGTGCGGTTCCGTTGGGAGCGATCCACCGGTAGCCCGCGCGATGGCGGTACACGCGCGGCGGAAGTCCCTTGTTGTATTTACGCGGCCGTCCCATTTCTCACAGCACCGCTGCCCAGTTTGGTTCCTTGGGAGGCGCGGCAACGCGATCCTTTCGTCCACCGAAGATTTTTTCGACGTGCGAGCGCATGACCAGCACGGCGCCATCAGGACGCACACGGTGCTCGATTCCCATCGACCGCAATACCCTCGCCTGCGCGGCCGCGCGGGATTTCCCGGTCAGTTCATGGACTTCTTCGGCATTCAAAAACACAGATCACCCTCCCAACTTCCGCGCCCGATAGAAGACACTGCCGGGCGGTGGATTGTTGTTTGCGCTGGATGCGGCATCGCAGTTACCGACTCGGAACCGGCGGCGCCGATGGCAACAGGAGTAGTCCTCCGGTTACGGGTCGCACGTTGGCTTGCGGATACACGGCCAAAACCGCCTGCAACGCCGGCAGAAATTCCTTCTTGAAATCCTTGTCCGGCGCCTTGCCCCGATACTCCTGGGCGAATTGCTCCCGCAGCGTCTTCCAGTACAGCGTCACGGAGCGCCCGTTGATCCGGTGCAGGCGGTGCGCTAGCCAGGCATAGATGTCCAGCGCCAGGGCCGATCCTTTGAGCGCTTGGAGGGCGCGATTATCGAGGGGTACGCCGTTTTCGATGAGCTGCTGGAAGTAGCTTTCCGAGAGGATCATCGACCCCGGCCACAGGACCGTTTGGGTGGTATCCCGGTTCGCCGACCATGCATCGAACTGCTCGACCGGCTGGCCGTTGAAGGTTCGCCCCTTGTAGCCGATCTGGAGGCGGCATGCGGCGACCGCGTGCATTTGCTTGCGCAGCGTTTTGTAACGCGCCCCTTGGTCGTCCAGGCCCATTATCCGAAGGAAATCCGCCGCGGTCCTTCCGATAGGAACCTCCCTGGTGTTGTGTCGCTTGGCAAAGGTGGAAACCCAGGCCAGCGCCAAGCGGGGCATCGCGCCGTACGGGATCGGCTGCAAGACCGGGCCGTGCCCTTCGTCGATAACCCCGGCCTGAACGTTGATCCACGCCGCCCCGGACTGCCGGAGAAATTCCCGACCTTCGACCTTGGACCGCGGTAACCCGACTTGGCAAAAGACCGCATGCGTGAACGCCATGTCACTGCCGCCGGGCGATTGCGAGGAGATCTGAGTCGAGGCCGCGATCAGATTTTCGGCACGTCGGCCACTGAAGCTTGCCGCGAGCGCGCCGTCAGAGGAAAGAAACATGGTCAACCGCCAACGCGGAAAGCGGTTCTTGGGGAAGTCCGGAACAGCGCCGCGCCGTACTTCTTGATCGCCGCTTCGTCGGGTTGTGCCGGATCGAAAATCTTCCGGAGAAGATCCCTCCTGGCGTCATCCAGCGCGTCGGCTGCGCGCAGATCTTCCCGGGCAATGATGTTGTCCAGCACGGACCCGACCGGATCCGGTTGACTTTCCGCAGCCTGTTGCGCGTCCTCGTGGTTCGATGCAAACCGAATTGCGTCCCTGGATGCGGCATTGTGCGATTTCCGGATCCGCCCCCACAGGGTCGACATGATCCAGGCGCGGGTAGGACCGGAGGCAGGGTTGTACCTGGACCGGCCGGACGCGATCTCGTAGGACATCAGCCGTGCCTCTTGCTCGATATCCTCCAGGTCTACGCGGTATGCGGACGCCACCTTCCGCAGGTCGTCGCGATCGAGGCCGCCGAAGATCTCTACCCAGCTTTGCATTTGCGCTTCCATTCTCGAGTGGTCTGCCGCATCCGCGAGCAAATGTCGGAGTGATATTTGTCGTCGATCGCGCAGCCGATGCGCCGCCTGGCGGTTGATCGATCGATTCCCGCGAGACGGGCGAGTTGCGCGTAGGTGAGCCCAACGAACCAGAGCCGGACAAACAAGCAGGAAGCCGCCAGCCGCTGGCACCTACGAGACGCCTTGGGAGTAAGGGGTTTTGCAGACGTGGATGCAGAGGTAACGACCGTCGCGTCGATCGCGCCGCTGCCATAAAGGATCTGCTTCCTGGCGTGGGGTGGAAGTCCGGAAAACGCCTTCCAGGTCCCGACATCGGCGATCGCGCCGATTTCCACGAAGGCCCGGGCGATGGGATCCCGGACCACCGTGAGGATCCCGTCGACTTCCTCTGCCGACAACCTCAGCGTCCGCGCGATATCGCCGGTCGACCCACCCGCGTCGCAAATCGCGGCGACGGAGTCCAGCGCGGAAACGAAGGTGTCGGGGGCGCCCACGGCTATCTCCCCATCCCGGGGATATTCTCGGTGCGCGCCGATCCGGTAACCGTCAACACAGACTTCCTCACCGAGCCGCTTTCCTGGCAACCGCCCGATTTCGTGGTAGATCGGATGCATCACGCCTTCCCCGATAAGACATTCGGAAAGGCGCCATAGCGGCCGACCGCAATCTTCCCGTCCAGCGCCAAGTCACGCGCGACTACATCCCGCCGCCAGTTCGTGACTTGCTCCTCGGTCTGCCGGGCATCGACCTGGAATACCAGTTCGCCGCCCACATAAACCGTCTCGAATGCGCCGAACGGTCCGCTCGACAGCAC
>JAKAJI010000454.1 GCA_021813825.1 Acidobacteriota bacterium
GCCGCTCTCTGCACCCTCTCCTCCGGCGCCTCCATCAACATCCCCAACTCCGCCTCCCCGCGCGAACCCCTCGCCGCAACCATCGCCCGCCCCCTCATCCTCGTCCTGCCCCCATCCGCCGCGGCCAAACTCGACCCCCACCTCGCCTCCCGCGCCCTCCTCGTCCGTCTCCCCGAACTCTCACCCGCCCGCCGCCGCACCGAAGCCGCCCTCCGCGCCGCGTTCGCCGAACTTCACCCCGCCATCCTCGGAACCATCTGCCGCGCCGCCTCCACCGCCCTCCGCGACGTCGCCTCCGTCCAACTCGCCCAACTCCCGCGCCTTGCCGACTTCGCCGTCTGGTCCGCCGCCGCCGCCCCCGCCTTCGGCCTCACCCCATCCGACGCCGTCGCCGCCGCCGCGCCTCCGCCCACCCCCAGCCTCGCCTCCGCCGTCCACGATCTCCTCACCGGCCTCGCCGCCCCCTGGCACGGCCGCGCCACCGAACTCCTCCACAATCTCCGCACCTACTGCCCACCCCACCTCCTCCCCGCCACACCCCGCGCCCTCTCCGAAGCCCTCACCACCCTCCCCACCATCCACCTCCTCCGCCACCGCACCGAAGGCGAACGCACCCTCACCCTCACGCTCGCCGCCGCTAAGACCGCCACCAACCTTCCCTGACCCAAGTCAGACTAACTCTGGAGGATGGCTCGCAATCCGGCCCGAGCGCCGGACCCGCAATCGAAGTCGATAACTGCCACCCCATCGTTGCCGCCGCCGGCTCCGCTGCCGCCGGTGCATGGGAAATTCAGCGGGACGGCCCGGCCGTGCGCTTCATGAGCGGTGCCCGGTTGACGAGCACGTCGAAAAGCACCGAACCGAAAGCCGTCCCGCAAACTGCCGTCGCGCCGGGGAAGGACCTTCCGGCCACTAACCCTCGGTGCATTTCAGCCCGCTATCTAGCGTGTCGCACCCGCCAATACCGCGGGAGTGTAAGTAATTGCAGCCTTGGTGGGATCCTTAAACTGCAGCGTCACAGTAACAGACTCTCCGGTGTCCCAGGCCGCGCCCCCATCGACCACCACATACGGGCTGCCCACCGGCACGATACAGGTCGTCGTGCCGGAAGCGCCGTCGAGCGTCACGTTCGGACTCAGATTTTCCAGCGCGAACGCGAAAGGTCCCTTCAGCGGTCCGTTCGCCGTCCGCGTGATTTTCACGGTCTGCACGAATCGGTCGGTCGGGGGATTGTAGCGGGGTTCTTTGCTGGAGATCTCGAACTGCGTCGTCACGTCGGTGGCGCAACCGGGTTCAAGCTCGTTTGGCGCCGTCGTCAGATATATGCCCGCCCAGCCCGCGTCTTCGTTCGCCATACTCACGTTGATCGCGAGAAGATTGCCGCGGAACCCGTCGCGTTCGACGCCGAGGGCCGTAACTGGAAGATGCGTCCCCGTGAGCGGGTCCACCGCGAGAGGATCGATCAGAGTACCGTCCATTCCGGTTTCAGCCACCGTGGCGATCGTTGAAGGCACCGGCCCCTTCCGCAGATAGATGCCGTCCACCGGGTTCACATAGGCGCCGTGCACCAACTTCCCCCGGGTGGCCTTGAATACAGCGTGAAATGTCGCGTCCATTGCTTGCCCGTCCACCAGGCCGGACACCGCCACAAACGTCGCAGAGCGCCACCGCGCCGGCTCGCCGTCCTCGTCCGATTGGCCCGTACCCGGCACGAGTCCGGAAAAGTTCCAATACACGAAATCGTCCAAATCGCCGGGCGCCTTCGCAACGACCGATGTCGAGCCCGTGCCCGTGTCGTACACGAAAATCCCTTGATTCACCGGCACCGCCGTTTTGAAACCTTTCGGGTACTGTTGTTGGCAGTACGCCGCGCGGTCTTTGTTTCCCTCCGCAGAGCACTGCAGGATCAGGGCCTTGGTCTCGGTGCCCCATGCGCCCCAGAACGCGACAAAGCGTCCGTCGAAGGATAGCCCTTCCCCCAGCTTGTTAAACACCGTGCCCGGCCCCTCGCCGGGCACTTGGTCGCCGATCTTCACCAACGCTGTCAACTGCGGGTCCTGCGTAAGCGGCGCACGGTAGATCCCTCCTAACGTCGGGTTGTCCTCGTTGTCCACGCCAAGGAAAACCATCTGCCGCCCTGCCGCGCTCGGCGGAGCAGTGGAACCGAAGGCCGCGCTGGTTCCGGGGATCGTCATCGTGCTGTCGGCCACCCGCACCACTGGCCCAAAGCCTCCAGTGGGTGCGTTGATCAAATCCCGGTAATAAACACCGGTCTGGCTCACTCCGGCGAGCGTATAGTTACCCTTGAACACGAGCGTGGCCCCATCGGTCACTGAGGGTGCGCCAGGGAAAACGTCAAAGGGAATCTCGAACGTCCCCGGAACCTCGAAGAAGTCAAACGCCGGAACGATCCCCAGCTTGCTCGCTCCCGTGATCAACGTCCCGAAGGGATTTGTGTAGATTCCCGTAGTCCCCGCCCGGGTCTCAGTATCGGCCGAAAGCGGGTATGTCCACACCGGCGGATGACTTCCCCTCGAGGCGATCGTATTCGAAGTCAAATCGATTCGTGGAAAAGCCGGCGGCTCAATAAAGACCGAGGAAAGATTGTTCGGATAAGGCACCAACGTGGTGCGATCGAAGATCGTCGTCAGCGGCGACATCGTAACCATATCGCGAATGAAGATCCCATGCGCCGGCTCTCCGCCTGACTGCCCCGCCGAGCTCCGGGCGCGAAACACCACCAGACCGTTCACATTCACCGACGGCTGATTATAGCTGTTGAACTTCCGGGTGTCGCCCGGAACCGTAACGCTGTTGTTGACCACCATCTTCCAGTTGAAGTCGGCGCCCGCTGCGATTGCTGGCGCCAGGACCGCCATCCCAAGCGTAAAAACGAGACCTCGCACAGTCTTCGCTTCCATGTTTTTTTGTTCTCCTTTTAGAGCCCATCGCTATCTCGTTCGGTGAAGGGTAGGGCCCAGTCCCCCTTTCTCGGCTTCTGTTCGGCGGCCGCGTTCCCCCAGCGCCGCCTCCTCATATCTCCCTACTGCGCCACAGCCAGGTACAACTGCTGCGAAATCGGAATGTCGTCCAACGTGAAAACCAACGGCGCAAAATCGTTCGAAGCAATGTCCGGAACCACGACGTTGAACTGGTACAAACCCACATAAGTCGGAGCCATGCCGGCGTAGTTCACCTCCGCCGCCGCCCCGCCAATCTGCACCCGCAGCGTCCCGTTCAACTGCGTCAGCCCCGTCGCGATCTCACCCGCCGGAGTCGCCGGCGTCACCGGCCCGAAGCCGAGCCCATACATGACGATCGTCTCGCCCGGATGTGCCTGCCGCGTCACCACGCCCGGAAGCGTGCCCGGAGGCAGCACAAATGTGCCGTTGGCGAAATACGCCACCACATACTGCTTCCCGCTCACCAGAAACGAAGGAGGCGCCAGCAGCCCCGGCTGCGTCGCATTCACCGTCGCCGTGTACGCCGGGCTGGACCCGGCGCTATTGGTCAGCACGATCGGCTGCTGCCCTACCGCCACGTCCGGAACCTGCACGTTCACTTGTCCCGGACTCGTGTAGCTGACGAACGCCGGCTGCCCTCCCACCGTCACGCTCACCCCATGGAGCACCGTGGGCGCCGTATGCCCGCCGGTAAAA
>JAKAJI010000455.1 GCA_021813825.1 Acidobacteriota bacterium
CGGTTGTTGACGCCGATGATTCCGGCGCCGGAGGCGAGGGCTTCGTCGAGTTCGGCTTCGTCGTGGACTTCGACGAGGGAGGCGACGTGGTAGCGGGCGGCGGCTTCGCGGAGGGTGCGGAGTTGATCGCGGTCGAGGAGGGCGGCGATGAGGAGGACGGCGTCGGCGGAGTGGGCGGCGGCTTCGACGATTTGGGATTCGTCGAGAGTGAAGTCTTTGCGGAGGACGGGGAGGGAGACGGCGGCGCGTGCGGCGGCGAGATCGTCGAGGCTGCCGTGGAAGTATTTTTGATCGGTGAGGACGCTCAAGGCGGCGGCGCGGCCTTCGGCGTATTGTTCGGCGATGCGGGCGGGGTTGAAGTTTTCGCTTAAGACGCCTTTGCTGGGCGAGGCCTGTTTGATTTCGGCGATGACGGCGATGGGGCGGGAAGAGAGAGCGGCGTGGAAGTTGCGGCGGGTGGCGATGGAGGCTTGGGCGGCAGGGAGGAGGGATTCGACGCGCGAGGAGAGAGCAGTTATTTCACGGCGTTTGTCCTCGGCAATTTGAGCGAGGATATCGGGGATCGCGCGGACCATCGCAAGGGAACTCTCATCGTAGCATGGAGGGTTCCGCGGACCGGTTTGTATGGCGGGGCGCGAGTGAGGACCGGGAGATTTGCACGCGCCCCGCGGAGGGATTACTTCATGCCTCCGACGGCGCCGGTGGAGGCGGTTGGGGCTTTGGCAACCACCGGGGCTAGAGGATTCTCGTCGCGGAATTGGACGCCGTTATTGTCGCCGCTGAAGAACCAGGTTTTGAGGGTGGTTACTTGGCCTGGAGCGGTGGGATAGAAGGTCCAGGTGCTTTTGCGGTAAGGGGTGGGACGATAGGCGGCGTCGCCGAGGATGGTGGCGACGAGGTGGAAGTCACCGGCGTCGCGGATGTAGACGACGTCCTGCGCGGTTTGCGTGTAGGCGAGTTCGAAGACGTAGCGTCCGGGCAGGAGGACGGTGCCGGACACGTTCATGGGGCTGTCGATTTTGACGATGGTTTCCTTGTTAAAGTTGTCCGCCTTCAAGGGACTGGCGAGGAAACCGGCGAGGAGGCCGAGTGAAACGACAGTAAGGACACGGATGGATTTCATAGCAATTGCTCCTTGTAAATCTCCTGAACGGCATGAGGGGAGGCGGCTACCGGCCAGGTATTTTCGGAATCGCGCGATCGGTATTTTCGATCGGAAGCGCGTTCACTTCTACGGACGGCGCCCGGGGTGGTATCGTTGCATTTTTCGGCGACTAACGCTTTGTAAGTCAATGATGTAGATGATGTTATCCAGATTGGTGAAAGACGCTGCGGAAGCCGCCCGCAATAAGAATTCGAACTTGAATCGGGGAAGTTTCTAGTTTTTTTGACGTTGGAGTTGCGGGACTCGCGCGTGAGTTGGGGGAGTTGCGCGAGCCCCGCGGAGGGATTAGTGCATGCCGCCGACGGAGCCACCGGCGGTGCTGGTGTGGTTGGTGGCCATGACATTGACAGCGGGGTTGCGATTGTCGAAGTGGACGCCGAGATTTTCATCGGCGAAATACCAGTCTTTCAGCGTGGGGACCTGTCCGGAGGCGGTGTGATAGAAGGTCAAGGTTTTCGCACTATCGGGATTGAGGCGGTAGGCGGAATCTCCGACGATGGTGGCGACGAGGTGATAGTTGCTGGCGTTTCGGATCCAGACGACGTGCATGTCGGTGGGCGTGGGGCCAAGTTCGAAGATGTAACTACCGGGGAGCAGGACGGTGTTCTGAACCCGCACGGGGTTGTTGATCGTGACGGTGGTTTCCTTGTTGAAGTCGTCCGCTTTCAAGGGATTGGCGAAGAACCCGGCGAGGAGGCCGATTGAAACGACGGTAAGGACACGAATCGATTTCATAGCATTTACTCCTTGTAAATCACCTGAACGGGTGTGCCGGAGGTGGCGGCCGGTCAGGTTTTTTGAAGCGCTCGATCGAAGTTTCCGATCTGAAGTGCTTTCACTTGTAGAGACGATGGCCGGGAGCGGAAGGGTTACAAGTTTGGACTGGTAAATTTGTGTAATGCTATGATTCTGATGGTCTTAGCTGCGATGCTTGCAGAGGCGGCGAGGATGCAGAAAGTGGCGCGGAGGGCGGGAGTTGCTGCGAGTTGGGCAGGAAGCGGGGAATGATAATTCCATTTTGAATTGTCCGGAATTACTAAAAGATTCCGCGCGAAATGTCTCAACCGGACGGAGGCCTGTGCACGACGCTGGAGCGAACCGGCTTGGGGTACCCGATGAATCCACCCGGAAACCGGGCCGGATGCGGACCATGTTGCGGGCGCGACGGGAGGACGGGGTGGTTCGATAGACTGGGATTTGGCCACGATTGTTCGCTAACGGCGGCGCTTTGCAGGGGCGCCGATCCTGATTCTCCTGCCGTCCAACGGCTGGGCGGGAGCCGTGTATTCGAGTCCTTCGAAGACGGAGCGAACGAGATGGAACAACAAGGAGTAGTGAAGGGGCGGGTGTCGGCGGGCGCGCACGAGGAATATCGCGTGCTGTTGGACGACGGAAGCGAAAGCGCGGGGTACCCGGCGGGCCGTTTGCGCGCGTGCGACGAACTGCCGGTTGTGGGGGATTGGGTGTGGGTACGCCCGGCGGACGGCCTTTGCATCATCGAGGCGGTTGAGCCAAGGAGGACGGCGTTTGTCCGGAGAGCCGCCGGGCGGGCGTATGCGCCGCAATGCGTGGCGGCCAATGCCGACCTCTGTTTCGTGGTGTGCGGGCTGGACGGGGATTTCAACCTGCGGCGCATTGAGCGGTATCTGGTGCTGGCTTGGGAAAGCGGCGCACATCCGGTGGTGGCGCTCAACAAGGCGGATGTTTGCGCCGACGTGGAGGCGGCCGTAAAATCCGTGCGGGACATCGCGGGGCGAGCGGACGTGCTTGCGATCAGCGCGCTGCGCTCCGTGGACCCGCTGCGGTTCTGGTTGAAGCCGGGCTTGACTGCGGCCCTGCTTGGTTCTTCCGGCGCGGGGAAGTCGACGATTGCGAACGAGCTGACGGGATCGAGCGCCGCCACGCGGGAAGTTCGCGAGTGCGACTCGCGGGGGCGTCACACGACCACGGCGCGTATGTTGATGGCGCTGCCTGGCGGGGCGTGGCTCATCGACACGCCGGGATTGCGGGAGTTGGCCTTGTTGGCCAACGACACCTCGCTCGATGCCGCGTTCCCCGAGATTGCCGCACTGGCCGAACAATGCCGTTTTGCCGACTGCCGGCACGAGCGGGAACCGGGTTGCGAGGTGCGGCAGGGTTTGGAAGACGGTAGGATTACCCGCGAACGTTGGGCGAGTTATGCGAAGCTGCGGCGCGAGGTCCGTCACCACGCGATTGAGTCCGATGCGAATGCCCAACGGGCCGAGAAGCGGTTATGGAAAGCGATTCACAAGGCGAGCCGGCGGATGTCCCGCGAGCAAGATCGTTAGATGCGGGAGGAGGTGATTTCGCTGCGTGTCAGATGGCGATGACCGGGACTTCGCGGCCGGAGGCGCTGACGAGCCGTTTGATGTCCGCCGGGTTGCCGGTAAGAATCATGGCCCTTCGGCGCAAGGCTGTCGCCACGACAACTGCGTCGACGACGTCCGCAGTTCGGGACAGGCCAAGCA
>JAKAJI010000456.1 GCA_021813825.1 Acidobacteriota bacterium
AAGCTGGAACGTATTCACCCGCGGCGGCCGCGACGATGAAGGCATCGACGCCGTCGAGTGGGCGCGCCGCGGCGTCTCGCTCGGCGCCGGGGAAATCCTGCTCACCTCCATGGACACCGACGGCGTCCGCACCGGCTTTGACTGCGAACTCACTCGCGCCGTAAGCCGCGCGGTGTCCGTGCCTGTCATCGCTTCCGGCGGCGCGGGCAGCCCGGAAGACTTCGCCCGCGTATTTGAGGAAGGCGAGGCCTCGGCCGCGCTCGCCGCTTCCATCTTCCACTTCGGAACCTATGTCGTGGCCGACCTGAAAAATTATCTCGCCTCGCGCGGCATCCCCATGCGTCCCGTGCCGAAGGAGAACTGAAACCATGGTCATCCCATGCATCGACCTGCAGGGCGGCAAAGTAGTGCAGCTTGTGCAGGGCCGCGAGAAGGCGCTCGAAGGCGAAGCGCCGCTCGTCATGCTGAAGCGCTTCGAGGCGTTCCCGGAAATCCAGGTCATCGACCTCGACGCCGCCACCGGCGACGGCTCGAACGACTCCATCGTCGAAATGCTCGCCTCCCGCGCCGTCACCCGAGTCGGCGGCGGCGTCCGTACCCCCGAGCGCGCCCGGAAGTTAGTCGAATGTGGCGCGCATAAGGTCATCGTCGGCACCGCCGCGCTCGATGCCGCGCGCTTGGCCGAGATCTCCGCCGCCGCCGGCCGCGAACGCCTCATCGTCGCCCTCGACTCCCGCGGCGGCCGCGTCGTCGTCCAGGGCTGGCGCGAGCCAACCCAATTCCGCGCCGAAGAACTCATCGAGCGCACCGCGCCCTTCTGCTCCGGCTTCCTCTGCACCTACGTCGACAAGGAAGGCATGATGCAGGGAACTAACTTGGACTGGTTCCGTTCCCTTCGCAAAGCCACGTCACTCGAACTCTCCGCCGCCGGAGGTATCACCACGCTCGACGAAATCCGCGAACTTGCTTCGCTCAATATCCACGCCGTCGTCGGCATGGCCATCTACACCGGCCGCCTCGACCTCAACCTGCTGGCTTCGCTGCATCGCACGTGATAACATCCCCGCCATGAGCATGGTGCTTGGAACCTACGTCCCCGATCACGCAACGCCCCACGCCGAGATCTGCCATTCGTTCGTCTATCGTTGGCTGATCGCGCGCGGGCTCATCACCGGCAACTATCCGGATCCTCTGGTCGAACTGAACACGCAGACCGCGCCGCCGATCCTCTGGCCGGTGCACGGTGCTGCGGCCCGCACGCTCGGCAATATCCATGTCCAGGCCGGCGACATCGTCGGGTTCTGGAACGGCGCCACGCTCGTGCATTCGATGGTGGCCATCACACCCACCAGTTGGTACGGCGCCAACAACCAGGGTTGCTTCGGCGTCGGCACCGGCCGCGTGCAGATCGCCAATGTCAACGGCGGCTTTCCGGGTTCGCAGATCCCCAATCCGCTGCTTCGCCTCGGCTGGGTCGGCAACGGCAACCAATGGCGCGCCATGGGTCCCGTCGTGTTGACCGTGACCTACCGCACGCCCGCGCTGGTCAACTACCCGTAAGTTCGTCTCAGCTCTTGAGTGAAGGATCGTGGGTTTGGCGGCGGAGTTCGTCCATCCGGGTGTGTAAGTGGCGTGTAAGTTCGGCGTGTTCGGGTTTGCCGTATAAGTTGTTGCGCTCGCCGGGGTCGATGCCGAGGTCGTAGAGTTCGTACTCCTGCGGCTCGTTGTAATAGTGGATGTACTTATAGCGGGTGGTGCGGATGCCGCGGTGGGGCTTGACTTTTTCGGCGTCGGGGTACTCGTAGTATTCGTAGAGCCAGTCCTCGCGCCACTTCGGCTTCTCGCCTTTCGCTAAGGGCAGCATGCTGTGGCCCTGCATGTGGGAAGGAACCGGAAGCCCGGCAAGTTCGAGCATGGTGGGGGCGATGTCAAGGTTGAGCACCATCTCTTCCCGGGTTTGCCCGGCCGGGATGAGGCGCGGGTAGCGGATCTGCATCGGGACGCGAATGGAGGGCTCGTGCATGAAGCGCTTGTCGTACATGCGCCACTCGCCGAGGAAGAACCCGTGGTCGGAGCAGTGGATGATGGCGGTATCGTCCATCTGGCCGGAGGATTCGAGCCAATCGAAAACGCGGCCCAGGTTTTCGTCGCACGAGACGAGCCCGGCGTAGTAATCCTTGACAAGTTCTTCGAGCGAGCGCGGGTCGTCGGTGCCAAGCACCGTGGTGCCGATCTTGTTGTCGGCATCGGCGAAGGCCCGCGGCTTGCCGGGATAGCCCTTCAAGTCGTCGTCGAAAGTATCGGGCTTGGGGATGGGGACGCCGTTGTAGAGGTCGAGATGCCGGCGGGCGCGGTAGAAGGGCGCGTGTGGCGTCTGGAACCAGAGCATGAGGCAGAAAGGTTTTTCGCGAGGCTGCTTGAGCCAGGTGAGCGCCTTGTCGGTCATGAGGTCGTCGGCGTAACTGTTGTACGTGTCTGGCTCGCCGACTTTGCCGTCGTGGCCTTCGCTGAATTTGGGGTGGTAGTAGTTGGTGGCGGGCGCGTTGAAGGCGAAGTAGTAGTCCCAGTAGCGCTCGCGGACGCCGTTGCCGATGTGGGCTTTGCCACACATGGCGACTTCGTAGCCGGCTTCGTGGAGAAGATCCGTGAAGAGCGGGATGGAGGAGGGGAGCGGATCGCGGACGTGGTTGCCGAGGGCGCCGGTCGCGTGGGAGTTCATGCCGGTGAGAACGACGGCGCGCGCCGGGGCGCAGAGGGCGTTGGTGACGAAGGCGTTGGTGAAGCGGATGCCTTCGCGGCCGATGCGGTCGTGGTTCGGCGTTTTGAGCAGCGTGTTGCCGGCGATGCTCATGGCGTCGGCTCGCTGGCCTTCTCCGAGGATGAACAGGAGGTTAGGGCGCTTGCCGCTCGCGGGCGCCGGAGGCACGGCCGCCTGGAGCGAAGAGGCAAGGCTGAGTGCTCCGGCGCTCGAGGCCAGGAACTGGCGGCGGGTGGCGTGAGGCGAACTGTCGGGCGTGGACATAAGGGTGTTTGCCAGGGGTGAACCATAGGAGCTTACCAACTGTGATATAGCTGAGCAAGTGAGAATCGCGTAATTTACGTGTTAAATCCGAGGTTTCAAGACGGATGAAAAGCGAAGTAGCGGCGCAGGCAGGGGACGCCATTGAGCGGAAGCGTGCGCTGATTCAACGAGTTGGAGAGAGTGAGGCATTCCGGCGCTCGCCGCGGTTGCGGATGATGTTGCAACACATCGCCGAGTGCACGCTGAGCGGGCGCGCCGAGGAGTTGACCGAAATCCGGATCGCGGATCGGGTCTTTGGGCGGGAGGATTACCACCCGTCCGAAGACAATGTGGTCCGGGTGTCGGCGCGCCAGTTGCGAACCAAGCTGCACGAGTACTTCGAGACGGAGGGGCGTGAAAGCGAGTGGGTGGTCACGATCCCGAAGGGCAGCTACGTGGCTTCGTTCGAAAAACGCGAGCACGTGAGCACAGTGGTTGTGGCCGGGGAGATCGAGCACGCATCTTCGACTGCCGTGCCGTGGCGAAAGCTTGGGTGGGTGGCAGCCGGTTTTGCGGTGGCGGGAGCGTTGGTGTGGCTTTGGGTGCAGAACCGGGAGTTGCGGGCGGCGCTCACGGCGAGGCCGCCGGC
>JAKAJI010000457.1 GCA_021813825.1 Acidobacteriota bacterium
GATGATAGGGTTTCCAGGCAACGGCAACCGCGGGTCGAGCGACGGCTTCAGACGCGTCTCCATTGTCCGGCCGTCGTCGATCGGCTCCCGCAGGAAGTTCTTCGGCGCCCGGATGCGGAGATCGGCGTCGTCGGCAATCTCGAGCGCGCGCTGGCGGGCGCGCTCGGAGAGGCCGCCCCACGCGTTCGCCTGGATGCGCCAGGCGATGCGGCGGAACAGGAACTGCTTGTGATTGGATCGAGACTGCTCGCCGAACACCTCGCGGTACTTCTGCTTGAGCTGCGCCGTGGTCAGGTTGCGGAGGCCCTCGATCTCCTGTCGGATCTCGTTCTCAGTCTTCATGGTCGTTAACCAGCAGTCACATGAGGGCTCTCTGTCTCCGGGAAGTCAACAGGCTTGGGAAAAATCAGGCGCACGAGTGCATCGCCGAGGATGGCGGCCACCTCGCGGATGGCTTGATCGAGCGCAGCATCGCGTTCGCGCATGAGCGGTCTCCTTCGGAAGACCACCCACGACGATCTCCGCTGCGCGGTCGAAACGCCGTCTGGTGGATGGGATCGACGCGGCGTTCTGCCGTGTCCGCTAACTATATTCGCGGCCCGGTTTCGGAACGTCCGGCCTGAGGTTGGACAACCCGCGCCGCGCTGTTAACCAACTCCAGGTCTGCGGTGAGAGACGGGGAGAAACGGCCTCCGGCAAACGGCGCTGGGGCGCAAGGCTGGCCGTTCAGGCGGGACTCGGCTCGAAACGGAGAGACGCGGAAGTGCCGAAAACACGGCCAGGTGCGGGGTTACGGACGGAGAGAGGAGTAAACGGGCGGGTGGAAATCGTTGCGGGGAAAAGAATTGGCTCCTCAGGTAGGACTCGAACCTACAACCCTTCGGTTAACAGCCGAATGCTCTACCATTGAGCTACTGAGGAGCGTTGCGGAAGGTTTACCTTCTGATTACACCAAAGCCCGCTCGATGGTGTCAAATAGTTGGTTATGCCTCGTTCGCACCGGCTGCTTGCAGCCCTCGCCTGCCTCCCCGCCGCGCTCGCCGCGCAGACCTCTTTCGCCCTCCACAACGGTGACACCGTCGTCTTCTACGGCGACAGCATCACGGATCAGCGCCTCTATACTTCCTTCACCGAAACCTACGTCGTCACGCGCTTCCCCTCCCTTCGCGTGCGCTTCGTCCACTCCGGCTGGGGCGGCGACCGCGTCACCGGCGGAGGCGGCGGCCCCGTCGACCTGCGCCTGCATCGCGACGTCTTCCCCTTCAAACCCACCGTCGTCACCATCATGCTCGGCATGAACGACGGCCACTACCGCTCCTACGATCAATCGATCTTCGACGTCTATGCCAACGGCTACCGGCACATCGTCGACTCGATCGAGACCGCCCTGCCCGGCGTCCGCATTACCGCCATCGAACCCTCGCCCTACGACGACATCACGCGCCCGCCCACGTTCGAAGGCGGCTACAACGCCGTGCTCAAGCGCTATTCGCAGTTCGTCCGCGAACTCGCCGCAAGCGACCACCTCACGGACGCGGACTTCAACACTCCCGTCGACACGATGCTTGAAAACGCCAAAGCGAAAGACCCGACCCTCGCCCAGAAGATTCTGCCGGACCGCGTTCACCCTAGCCCCGGCGGACATCTCATCATGGCCGAGGCGCTGCTCGAATCCTGGCACGCACCTTCGCTCGTTGCCCGCACCGTCATCGACGCCCAATCCGCCTCCGTCACCGAGTGCGACAACTGCTCCGTCTCGAACCTCGCCCACAACGGCGTCCTCACCTGGACTGAAGCCGACAAATCGCTCCCGATGCCGATCAACTGGAAAGACCCCGTGGTCGCACTCGCGGTCAACTCTTCCGGCTTCGTCTCCGCTCTCGATGAAGAAACCCTCCGCGTCACCGGCCTCGCCTCTGGACGCTACGCACTCAAAATCGACGGCACCGACGTCGCCACCTTCACCTCCGGCCAGTTAGCCTCCGGCGTAAACCTCGCCGAGTACGACACGCCCATGTCGCGCCAGGCTGCCGATGTACACGCGCTTACGGTGAAGCACAACAACATCCACTTCGCCCGCTGGCGCATGGTTCAGGTCCCGCTCGATGGGGACGGCTTCGACGACGCCCCCGTCCAAACCGCGCTTGACCAACTCGAAGACCAGGTCATTCTCGCGCAGCATCTCGCCGCGCAGCCTCAGCCGCATTCCTTTGCTCTGGCGGCCGCACAGTGAAGTTCGACGTCTCTCATCCGGAAATCCTCGCCGTCGTCCGGGCCGCTCTCGCAGAAGACATCGGCCCAGGCGACGTCACGACGGAACTCTGCGTCGATGCCGGCCGCCTCGCACACGGCCGCTTCATCGCGCGGGAACCGATGACGCTGGCCGGCGTCGAACTCCTTCCACTCGTATATGAAGCCGCGGGAGGACAGATCGAAATCGATCTCCTCCACTCGAGTGGCGACGCGGTCGCGCACGGCGAAACGCTGGCCGAAGTCCGCGGCGAGGCTCGCCGTCTCCTCACCTGCGAACGCGTCGCCCTGAACTTTCTGCAGCGGCTGAGCGGAGTCGCTACTCTCGCCCATCAGTTCGTCGAACGCACCGCCGGCACGCGCTGCCGCATCCTCGATACCCGCAAGACCACACCGGGTCTTCGCCGCCTGGAGAAAATGGCCGCCGCGGCCGGTGGCGCCGTTAACCATCGCATGGGTCTCTACGACGCAGTGCTCATCAAAAACAACCACATCGCGGCCGCTGGGGGCGTGCGCGCCGCCCTCGATCGTGCCCTCCCCGCCGGACGCCCCGTCGAAATCGAAGTCCGCACCAGCGCCGAAATCGAGCAGGCGCTCGCCGGCGGCGCCACGCGCCTTCTGCTGGACAACTTCACCCCCGAAGAGGCTGCCGCCGAAATCTGTTTCATCGCCGGCCGCGCCACGGTTGAAATCTCGGGAGGCGTTACGCTCGACACCGTCGCGGCTTACGCCGCTACCGGCGCCGATTTCATCTCCTCCGGCGCCATCACCCACTCGGCCCGGGCCGTCGACATCAATTTCCGCCTCGAACTCATCTAATTTGTGATGCCGTTCGACGTCGAAGCCATTCGCGCGAGCTTTCCCGGCCGCCCCATCGAGTGGTCCACCTCCACCGCGTCCACCATGCTCGTCGCCTCCCGCGCCGCTGCCGCCGGATGTCCTTCCGGCTCGGTCTTCGGCGCCGAGGAACAGACCGCCGGCCAGGGACGCCTCGGCCGGACCTGGCATTCCGAACCCGGCTCAGGGCTCTACTTTTCGCTCGTTCTCCGCCTCAACCTTCCCCCGGCGCGCCTGCCCATCGTCACGCTCGCGCTCGGCCTCGCCGTCGCCGAAGCCATCGCCCGTGTCACCGGCATCGCCTGCGACCTTCGCTGGCCCAATGACGTCATGGTGGCCGGGCGGAAATGCTGCGGCATCCTTGCCCAACTCGACAACGACGCCGTCATCGCCGGCATCGGCATCAACGTCAACCACGCGTCCTTCCCCGAACCGCTCGCGCCTCTGGCCACCTCGCTCCGCATCGCCGCCGGCCGGTCCGTCTCCCGCGAGTCGCTTCTCGCCGCCCTGCTCACCTCCGTCGACACCCATACAGCGCTCGTCGAACGCGAGGGTCCGGAG
>JAKAJI010000067.1 GCA_021813825.1 Acidobacteriota bacterium
CGAGCGGAGAGAGAGGCATCTTCGGTGAGAGGCCTTCCCGCGGCGGGGGCGAATTGACGACAATCGGGAGGCGGATGGAAAATCCAGGTCTGGACAGGAGGAATGAATGGCGATTTTTCGGATGATTGTGTGGAATATCCGAACGTGCGCGCAGGCAAATTGCAAAACGCTATGCCAGTTTATGGCGGCGAATCAGATTACCGTGGCCGCGATTACGGAGGCGAGCGACGTGGCGATGATCGACACGGAGGCGCAGGGGGTGTTCGGGGTGGGGAACTTCTTTCTGTCCTCTTGCAAGGAGGAACCGGACCCGATCGAGTTCAAGCCGGACCTGAAACTCGACGACGACGTGAGTTTCTTCGACTCGAACAACCACTACAATCTCGAGCCGAAGACGAAGATCGGCGTAGTGGACGGCTCGCACGTGATGGACGTGGAATATCAGAACCTTCATGCGACGCAGCAGGACAAGCCGCTGGGGAAAAAATATGCGGTTCTGGCGGTGAAAAACGGCGTGATGGTGAACGGGAAGGTTTCCAATGGGCCGACCTCGATCAGCGGCATTGCGCTGACGCCGTATCACCATCAGAAGGTCGTCGTCGAATACCTCATGGACAAGAAGCGGTCGCGGATGAAGGAATGCAGGGACATGGTGGCGAAGAACGGAAAGCTGGTGCGCGGCTTCAAGTTCTACGTGGTGAAAGGCAAGCTGGATGAACTGTCGCTGCGGCGGCCCGGGCTGTGCACGCTGGATTTCGGAGGCAACGCCGTCGAACTCTATAATTTCCATGCCGGGGAGGGTGGCGGGCAGCATACGAAGGAGTATTCGGGCCGGTTTTCGGTGAGTTCGAACGTGCTGTGGCGGACAGCGAATGCAAATACGATGCCGGGGCGGGCGATTCTGGCCGGGGATCTGAACCTCGGCTCGACAGGTGTGAAGACGTACCTGGTGAGGAATTTCAAGCTGGCGAGCGCGATCCACGCGAGTTGGGACAAGTGGACGGCGGTGGTTTACAACAACGTTTCCTTCACGGTGACGGAACTCGGCGGGCTGAACCTGGCGAGCTTCAACAACCTCAGCGATCATATGCCGATGGTGGTGGAGGTGACCTACTGAAAAGCCGCCGACCGGCGAGGCGAGCGCGGGCGACTAGTACTTGATATAGTGAAAGTACTAGTTGCCCGGCTGGGAGGCGGGTAACGTGTTTTGCGGTGCGATCGCGCTCCAGGAGGAGGCAGGAGGCAGGAGGCGGCCCGCCGTTGTCAGGAGCCTGCGGAGGCAGGCGTGCGAGCCAGCAAGGCGCGAGGATGTGCCTTCTGGGGAGGATCGTATGACGTTTGAAGAAGATGGTTTTTCGACGCTGAGTCGAGTGGGACTCACGGTTCTGGTCGCGAGCGCGGCCGCGATTCTGCCTCTGGGAAATCCGAGGCTGGAGTTTCTGTGGTTTCCCGCAGATGTGTTGGGCGGCCTGATGTTCGGACGGATCGTAATGGATACGTCGCCGCTGCTGCGGGCCGGGTGCACCGTGGTTTTATGGGGGGCGGGACTGTACTGGCTTTCGAGTGTCATGGAGTGGGACATGGCCTTCCGGCGCGGGCGGCGGCGTCCCCGGCGATCCTGAGCTTTCCGGCGTCTTTCCCGGTTTGGGGTTTGGTTTGGATGTGCGCAGGATCCGTGTGCGCTTCCTGCTACACTGACAAAGCCCAGAGATGGAGAACCTGAAACAACTGATTCGCGAGGTGCCGGATTTCCCCAAGCCCGGCATCAACTTCTATGACATCACCACGCTACTGAAGGATAAAGAAGGCTGGCGGGCAGTGGTGGAAGGGATGCGGAACCATTACGTCTCCGCCGGGCCGGACCTTGTGCTGGGCATTGAGGCGCGGGGGTTCATCTTCGCGCCGGTGGTGGCCTACGAGCTGAATGCCGGGTTTGTGCCGATGCGCAAGCCGAACAAGCTGCCGGCTGAGGTGGAGAAGATCGAGTATGCCCTCGAATACGGGTCGGACTCGCTTGAAGTGCACCGGGACGCGATTCAGCCGGGGCAGCGGGTTCTGATTGTGGACGACGTGCTGGCCACGGGGGGGACGGCGGCGGCGGCGGCGCGGCTGGTGGAAAAGCTGGGCGGCGAGGTGGCGGGGCTGGGGTTCGTGATCGAACTGGATACTCTGAAGGGACGCGCGCGGCTGGAGGGCCGTCCGGTGTGGTCCCTGCTGCACTACTAGAGCCATGAGCGTGCGCAAGGCGCGGCTGCGGGCGCCGGCCAAGATCAACCTGGATCTCCGGGTTTTGGGGCGGCGGCCGGATGGCTACCACGAGTTGCGCACATTGTTTCAAACGATTTCGGTTGCAGACGTTTTACACGTCGAGCACGAGCCGGGGCCGGAATTTCATATCGAGCTTGCATCGGAGCCGGTGATCGAGGGCAACCTGGTGGAGCGGGCGGCGCGGCGGCTGAGCGAAGCGGCGGGGTTGAGCGGGCTCTGGCGCGTGAAGCTCGACAAACGGATCCCGATGGGTGCGGGGCTGGGTGGAGGGTCGGCTGATGCCGCGGCGGTGCTGCTGGGGTTTCCGGCGATCGGAGGCGTGCGGGTACCTTTCGAGACGCTGGCTGGAATCGCGGCGGAGCTGGGCAGCGACGTGCCGTTTTTTCTCGTGGGCGGGCTGGCGGTGGGGCTGGGGCGGGGGACGGAGCTCTATCCTTTGCCCGATATTCCGCACAGGCCCGGCGTGATCGTGTCGCCGGGCATCCATGTGTCGACTCCGGATGCCTACCAGGCGCTCGGGCGCGCGTTGACACCGGAGATTCCGTCATCTATTCTTAATACTTTCCAGTGCTTAGCGTGGCGTGAGGATGTGTGTGCGCGCGGGGTGGGCGAGGGGCCACAGAACGATTTCGAATCGGTGGTCTTCGAGCGCCATCCCCGGCTGGGTGAAACTCGCTCCCGGCTTGAGGCCGAAGGTGCTTATCCGGCGCGGATGAGCGGCAGCGGATCGTCCTTGTTCGGGTTGTTCGGCGGGACGAGGGAGCGGAATCGCGCTGTGGTCCGGCTGAGGGAAGTGCTTGGGGCCGAAATCCGGCTTGATCGAGTGACGCTGCTTGGCCGGAGGCAGTATCGATCGTTGTGGCTGCGGCAGTTGCAGCCGCATTGCGAGAGGAAGGAATGGCCGCCACAAAGCCGGTATTGTCCATGAGGTTCGAACAGTTCAAAATTTTCACCTGCAATGCGAACCCGACGCTTGCCGCCAAGATCTGCGGAGCGCTGGGGTGCACGATGGGCAAGGCGATGGTGAATCGCTTCTCCGATGGCGAGACGGACCTGCAGATTGAGGAGAACGTCCGCGGGGCCGACGTGTTCATCGTTCAGCCGACGTCGACGCCGGTAGACCAGAACCTGATGGAGCTGCTGCTGATGATTGATGCGGCTAAGCGGGCCTCGGCGGCGCGGATCACGGCAGTGTTACCATATTATGGGTATGCGCGCCAGGACCGGAAGGACCGGCCGCGCAAACCGATCTCGGCCCGGCTGGTCGCGAACCTGATTCAACGCGCCGGGGCGGATCGTGTTCTGACATTGGATCTGCACGCGGCGCAGATTCAGGGATTTTTCGACGTACCGGTGGACCATTTGTTTGCGGCGCCGGTATTCATCGATTTTTTCGACTCCCATGGGAGCCGGGATTTCACCGTTGTGAGTCCGGACGCCGGGGGTGTGGAGCGGGCGCGGGCCTTTGCCAAGCGCCTGAACGCGCCGCTGGCGATTATCGACAAGCGGCGGACGGATGTGAACGTGGCCGAGGTAATGCATATCATTGGCGACGTGGCGGGACAGAATTGTTTGATGGTGGACGATCTGATCGACACGGCCGGCACCCTGGTGAAGGGCGCCGAAGCGCTGTTGGCGCAGGGCGCTAAGAGCGTGACGGCGTGCGCGACGCACGCGGTGCTGAGCGGGCCGGCGATGGAACGGATCGAACAGAGTGAAATTACGCAAGTGCTGGTGACGGACTCGATTCCGCTGAAGGATTCGGCGCGGCGCTCGAACCGGGTGAAGGTATTATCCGTAGCCGGGCTGCTGGCGCGGGCGATTCAGTCGATTCACGAGGACGGCTCAGTCAGCACGCTGTTTATTTAGGAGAGCCGGGAGGACCGGCGTAGGAGCAGGAAGCCGATGAGGAAAGACATTACGATTGCCGCTGCACCGCGCTCGACGCGGGGAAAGAACGAAGCCCGGCGGCTGCGCGCGGCGGGCAAGACACCCGGTGTGGTGTATGGCACGGGTCAGGATGCGGTGGCGGTGGCGGTGGATCCGGCGGAGGTGACGCGGATTCTTCGCAGCGGCACCGGCCACAACACGATTTTCCAGATCCAGGTGGACGGGCACTCGCCGGAACCGGTGATGATTACCGACTGGCAGACCGAGCCGATCAAGGGCAAGCTGCTGCACGTGGACCTGAAGCGGGTTGACCTGAGCCAGCACATGACGGTGAAGGTGCCGGTGCATGTTTCCGGCGATCCGAAGGGCGTGAAGATTCAGGGCGGGCTGCTGGAGATCGTCACCCGCGAAATCGAGGTCGACTGCCTGCCGGACGAGATTCCCGAGCAGTTTGTGCTCGACGTGTCGGAGTTGGCGATCGGGCAGAGCGTGCGCGCGAGCGGCGTGCCGATGACGGGTTCGATGAAGCTGGTGAGCTCGCCGGACCAGGTGATTGCGCACGTGGTGGCGCTGCGGGCCGAGGCGGCGGAGGCTGCTCCGGCGGAAGGCGCGGTTGCGGCGGCGGCCGAGCCCGAAGTCATCAAGAAGGGCAAGAAGGAAGAAGAAGGCGCCGCCGAGGGCGAGGCCAAGAAGAAGAAGTAGCGCGGCCGTGTGCCGCGCCGCTGATCTGCGATGGCCGAGGGCGAGATCCAGTGGCTGGTGGCGGGCCTGGGGAATCCGGGTCCGGAGTACGAAAAGACGCCGCATAACCTGGGATTTCTCGCGATCGACCGGCTGGCTGGGCGCCATGGAATCCGGATGAGCCGGAAGGAAGCGATGGCGCTGGTGGGGCAGGGAAGAGTGAGCGGCGCGGCGGTTCTGCTGGCCAAGCCGCAGACGTTCATGAACCGGAGTGGAAGCTCGGTGAACGGACTGCTGGTGAAGGCGGGGCTGAAGCCGGAGCGGTTGATTTTGCTGTACGACGATCTGGACCTGCCGTGGATGAGTTTGCGGGTCCGGCCCAGCGGTTCGGCGGGAGGCCATAAAGGCGTCCAGGACGTGATCCGGGCGGTGGGAAGCAGCGATTTTCCGCGGGTGCGGATGGGAATTCATGGCGGCCGCCGGGAAGGCGATGGAGCGCGCATTGTTCTGTCGCAGTTCGGGCGGGCGCAGGAGAAGGACTTGGACGAGTTGGTCGACCGCGCGGCGGCGGCCGTCGAGTCCATAATTGCCGATGGCGTCGAAATGTCCATGACGAAGTTCAATCGTCGCGCCGGAGGCTTACAAGAAGAGGAAGAATGAGAATCTACGAGGAGTTGTTCATCGTCAAGCCCGACGTGGCGGAGACGGAAGTGGATCCGCTGGTCGAGCAGTTGACGCAGGTGATCACAAAAAGCGGCGGCACGGTTGACAAGACCGACAAGTGGGGCACCCGGAAACTGGCCTACCGCGTGATGAAGTACAACGAAGGCTACTACACGCTGATCCAGTTCACCTCGGGTCCGCAGACGGTGAAGGAAGTGGAGCGCCGGTTGCGGGTATCCGATGCGGTGATGAAGTTCATCACGGTGCGGATCGACGAGAAGATGAAGAAGATCGCCAAGCGGAAGAAGGCGCGGGACAAGCGCGCGGCGCGGCGTCCGGCACCGGTGGTGCACGCACCGGCGGCCCCGGCTGAAGGCGCGGTGCCGATGCCCGGCGCGCCGGTAGCTCCGGCGATGCCCGCGGCTCCGGCTCCGGCGGCCCCGGCCGCTCCGGCTCCGGTGGCCCCGGCCCCGGCAGAAAAGGAACAGGCGTAGGAGGACACCATGGCGGAAACACGAGGCGGACGACCCATCAGCGCGAGCCAGCGCCCCACCGGCGGCGACAAGACCATCGCCACGAAGAAGCAGTATTTCCGGCGCAAGAAGCTGTGCCGGTTCTGCACGGAAAAGATCGACGACATTAACTACAAGGACGTGCGGCTGCTCACCAGCTTCATTTCCGAGCGCGGCAAGATCACGCCGCGGCGGATCACCGGCGTCTGCGCGCCACACCAGCGGCGGCTGAGCGAGGCGATCAAACAGGCACGCAACATCGCGCTGATTCCTTTTGCGACGGCGCTGTAAGCGGGAGGAACAACGATGGAAGTCATACTGCGGGAAGACATCGAGAAACTCGGCCATCGCGGCCAGGTGGTGAAGGTAGCGCCGGGTTTTGCGCGGAATTTTCTGCTGCCGAAGCGGCTGGCCGTGGCGGCGACCGAGGCGAACAAGAAGATCGTGGAGCAGGAGCGCGAGGCGCACCTGCGGCGCGAGGCAAAGCTCGCCGGGGACGCGCGGGATCTGGGGAAACTGCTCGAGGCGGTGACGGTCGAAATCGCCCAGAAGGCCGGCGAGAACGACCAGTTGTTCGGCTCGGTGACGTCGAAAGACATTGCCGACGCGCTCGAACAGCAGAAGTTTTCCGTCGACCGGCGCAAGATCCAGCTCGAAGAGCCGATCAAGACGCTGGGCGATCACAAAGTCACCATCCGGCTGCACCGCGAGGTCGCGGTGGAGATCACGGTCCGCGTGGTGAAGGAAGCAGAGTAAGCTGAGCGAGGAAATTTACCAGGCGCCGGTGGAAGAAGTGTTGCGCGCGGCCGCGCGCGGCGCTATCGGCGTCGACCACCGCTTCGTTCACGCGGTCCTGGACCGTCCGGACGAAGCGGTGCCCGCCCTGGTTCGTTATACGTCGTCGCCGCAGCCGGAAGACTCGCTGTTGGGGGACGACGACCTGATCGCGTTGTTCCGCGCGCTGAAGACGCCGGAAGCGCTGCCCTACTACATTTCCCTAGCCAGACAGGACCCGGATGATCTTTCCGGCGGGTTGCTCGACGCGCTGGTGGATCTCGGCGCGGCGGCGGTAGAACCGCTGCTGGCACTTTACGACGAACTCGAGGAAGAGGAGTCCGGCGAAATTGCGTTTGCGCTTGCGGCGCTGCGCGTGCGCGACGAGCGGATTCTGAAGAGGCTGCTCGACCGGTTGGAGTTCGACGCGGTGGACGCGGCGATCAGCCTGACGCTTTACGGCGATGCGGCCGCTGCGCCGGCCTTACGGCGGATCCTCGACCAGGCTCCCGCCGGCGAGGAAGACTTCCGCCACGCGATCCAGACGGCGCTGCAGGAACTCGAACATCCGACAGAGGCCGTGCCGGAGGAACCCTACGACGTCTGGGAGGATTTTCCGGAAAAGGAAGTGCCGGACTTCGACCGGTTGAGCGACGAGGCGCGTCTGAAAGCGCTCGGGCACGAAGATCCCGAATTCCGCGCCGCCGCCGCTGCCTCTTTCTTCAACCAGTCCTACGGGGAGGACATCCGGGCGCGGCTCTTTGAGGGCGCGCGGCAGGATGTGGATGCGAGGGTCCGGGCGCGGTGCTGGGAATCGCTGCTCGGCGAGACGGAAGAGGATGAAATCCGCGAGGCGATGCTTGCGGTCGCGGCCAACCGCGAGGCGCCGCTCGAAGAACGGGGCGGGGCGGCGGTGGGTCTGGCCTTTGAACGGGCGCGGCCGGAAGTGGCCGCCGTGTTCGAGGAGCTATACGAAAATCCCGAATCCCGGGCGAAGGCGCTGGAAGCGATGTGGCGGTCGCTCGACCGGAAGTTTGCGCGGTATTTCCCGCCCCATATCGAGGATCCGGACCGGGCCGTGCAACGCGAGGCGGTGCTTGGCGCCGGGCAGTTGCACCTGCAGTCGGAGGCCGGGCGCGTCGAAAGACTGTTTGACGACGACGACATTCGTTCCGACGCGCTTTTCGCGTATGCGCTGCTGGCGCCCGGCGAGACCAGCCCGGCGCGCATGCGGGCGCTGCTGAAGCGGATCGAGCGGCTTGCGGGCGGCCTGGACGAGTTGGAAGAACGGATCGTCATGGCGGGTCTCGACCAGCGGCTGCTGAATCACGGCATGGACGCGATCTTTTTCCCGACGCCCGAAGAAGAATACGAGGAAGAAGAAGCTCCGGCTGCGGCGGCCAAGCCCGGGCGCAACGATCCCTGTCCCTGCGGGAGCGGCAAGAAGTACAAAAAGTGCTGCGGCGCATGAGCCGCGCGGCGCATATACTAATAAGAATGCTTGCGGGCCGGACCCGCTGGCTGCACGCGGTACTTTACGTTGTCATTGTTCTCGGCGCGCTCCACGCTCAGAACGCCGCGCTGGCCGGCGAACACCATCACGACGGCGCCAATTCGCACTGCTGTGACCTTTGCCATCACGGCCAGCTTCCGATCGCCCAGCAGATTGTCTCCGCGCAGCCGGAACCCCCGTCGGACCAGGAGTGGAGCACGCGCATCGAAAGCGGTTGCAAGTGCGCGGAGACGGAGTTATTCGCCTTTGGCGGCCGTGCGCCGCCGGTATCTCTCTAGCGGTTGAAACCTCAAAGGGTAGGCGGCCGCCTAAGTGTGTAGGACTTTCGGCCGCGGTCGTTTTTTTCCGATTCCAACTGGCGGAGACAAGATGAGAAGCAGTATCAAGCGTTGGGCCGTGGCCGGGTGTGTGGCCGTGAGCCTGGGATTGGGTTGGGCCGCCGATGCCCCCGGGCCCCAGGCGGGCGGCGGCGCAGGCTCGATCAGCGGCACCATCGTGGACGCGACCAGCGCGGTGGTCCCCGGCGCGAAGGTCGTAATTCATAACGCGGTAACCAACTTCACCCGCCAGACCATGAGCGATCCGTCCGGCGCGTTTGGCTTCACTAATGTCCCGCCGAACGCCTACGACCTGACCGTCACGCTGCAAGGTTTCACCACGCAAACCAAGACGGTGGAAGTGCGCGGGGCAATTCCGGTGCAGGTGACGGTGACGCTCGAAGTGGCGGGCGGGGAGCAGACGGTGGAAGTATCGGCCTCGGCGTCGATGCTCGAGAATGTACCACTGGCGCACCAGGACGTCGATTCGAGCCTGATGGACAAGCTGCCGACGCTCGATCCGGCGGCGGGCCTGAGCAGCGCCATTACGTACGCTTCCGGCGCGGTGGTGGCCGACGCCAACGGCTTCTTTCACCCGGCAGGCGACCATGCGCAGACCACGTTCGTCATCGACGGCCAGCCGATCAGCGACCAGCAGAGCAAGCTGTTTTCGACCCAGATTCCGGCCGATGCGATCCAGAGCATGGAGATGATCACCGGCGCCTCCGACGCGCAGTACGGCGACAAGTCGAGCCTGGTGGTGAACGCCAGCACCAAGAGCGGCCTCGGCGCGACGAAGCCGTTCGGCAGCGTTGAGCTTTACGGCGGCTCGTTCGGGACCTACGGCGAGGACGCAACGTACGGCATCGGCACCGAAAAGTTCGGCAGCTTCACGGCCGTGAACACGCTGCGCACGGGGCGCTTCCTGGACAGTCCCGAGTTCTACCCGATCCACGACATCGGCAATAACGAAAACATCTTCGAGCGGCTCGATTACCAGATCACCGGGATGGACGCGATTCACGTGAACCTGTTTGTGGCGCGGAACTGGTTCCAGGCGCCGAACAGCTTCGATCAGCTCAGCCAGGACCAGCGGCAGCGCGTGCTGACCTGGAACGTGGCGCCCAGCTACGAACACACCTTCAACGCGCACGCGGTTTTGACCGCGAACTTCTACGGCCGCCGCGACCAGGTGGACTACTACGGCAGCCGCAATCCGTTCAGCGATACGCCGGTCGCCGTTTCGCAGGGACGCTTTCTCACCAACTACGGCACGCGCGACAACGTCAACCTGGTTCATGGCAAGCACACGATCAACATCGGCGTGGAAGTGCAGCAGACGCGGCTGGACGAGCGGTTCAACATGGGGGTCACCAACCCTTACTTCAACCCGGTCTGCCTGAACGGAACCGACGAAGCGCCGCTGGCTTTGCCTGGGATCACCGACCCGGCGCAGTGCTCCACCGTCAACCCTAACTACATTCCGAATCCCGAGTTACTGCCCGGCCTGATCCCGTACGATCTCACCCGCGGCGGCCAGTTCTTCAATTTCTACGGCCGGCACAACATCAACCAGGAAGCGATCTACATCACGGACCAGATCAACCTGGGCGCCTGGAACGTGACGGCCGGGCTGCGCGACGACCAATACAACGGCCTCACTTCGGCCAACGGCCCCCAGCCGCGGCTGGGAGTCAGCTACCAGGTGAAAGAGACGGGAACGGTGCTCCGGATCAGTTACGCGCGGACCTTCGAGAGCCCGTACAACGAGAACTTACTGCTGTCGAGCCAGACGGGCGCGGGAGGGCTGGCGGAAAACGTGTTCGGCGCGGCGGCGCAGACGCCGATCCAGCCGGGCTTCCGCAATCAGTTCAACGCGGGGCTCGAACAGCGCATCGGCCGGTATCTTCTTTTCAGCGGCGATTACTTCTGGAAGTACACGCACAACGCCTACGACTTCGACGTGTTGTTCAACACGCCGATCACGTTCCCCATCGCCTGGCACAATTCGAAGATCGACGGCTTTGCCGCCCGCCTGAGCACCACCGACATTCACGGCTTCCAGGCGTATATGACGATGGGCCATACGCGCGCGCGATTCTTTCCGCCGGAAAACGGAGGGTTGATCGCGCAGTCCGGCTTGTACAACCAGGTGTTCCGCATCGACCACGACCAGGCGTTCCAGCAGACGACGAATCTTCGTTATCAGAAGGGGAAGGACGGCCCGTGGGCGACCTTCATCTGGCGCTATGACAGCGGCGAGGTGAACGGCGCGGTGACGAGCATTGAGGACGCGCTCGCGCTGACGGCGGCGCAGCAGGCCGACATCGGCTTCTACTGCGGCAACGTCTTCGCCACGCGCTACGCTCCGATCACATCGTGTCCGACCGGCGGCGGCGCCACGCGCGTCTACATTCCCAAGGCGGGCACTTACAACCCGGACACGAATCCGCCGCGCATCGCCCCGCGCAACACCTTCGACGCCGCCATCGGGACGGACAACCTGCTGCGGAATGACGGCGAGAACCACGTCACGCTGCGCTTCACGGTGAACAATCTCACCAACAAGGAAGCGCTGTACAACTTCCTGTCGACCTTCAGCGGCACGCACTTCATCGAGCCGCGTTCCTACGAGGCGTCGATCGGCTACTTGTTCTGACCCGCAGCGCGGGTTTTGTCGAGCGGCAGCACCGTGAACTTCCATTCGAGCGGCAGCGTCTCGGGGATGTAGCACATCGTGTCGTCGCAGGCCTGGTAGCGGAGGGCGCCGGAGAGGATGACGGGTCCGGGAGAGGCGTCGGGCGAGACGGTGACGTCGCGGCGCAGAACGACGTGGCCGCGGTAGGCCGGCACGGTTTCCTGAATCGCCTCGAGGCGCAGCGTCTCGGAGGGCGGAAAGACGACCGGCGCCGCGGTCCAGCCGACGGGCGGGCGCAGGGACCAGTCGATCGGGATGTAGTCGTGCACGCCGGGCGCGTAGACGTGCAGGCCGGGGCGCAGATCGAAGCTTACTTCGAGAAGGATGCGCTCGCCCGGACTCACCTCGCTGCCGCTCGAAGTGAGCCGCGCCTCGATCCGCTTACCACTGACGGTTGCGGCCACGCCGCCGCCGATGCCGAAGCGCTGCATCAGCACCGCCGCGGCCGAGTCGCGCTCGCGCAGATCGCCGTGGATGTACTTCGCGCGCACGATGCCGCTCTCGTTGATGAACACCACCGCCGGATAGGCCGCTCCGAAGAACGGACTCCCCTTGGGTGGGCCGGCCATTTCGAGCGACGCGGCGCGGATGAGGGTCGAAGCGTGGTCGGAGAGCAGGGGGAAAGTGATCGAGCGGCGCGCGGCGAACTCGCGCAACACGGCCGGCGAGTCGTAGCTTACAGCGGCGAGTCCGATCCCCGCCTGGCGCGCCGCGTCCAAGTTCGCCTCCATCTCGGCCAATTGATTCTTGCAGTACGGGCACCAGTCGGCGGACTGGAAAAACACGAGGAGCACGCCGTGGGGGCCTTCGATCGATTTCAGGTCGCGCAGCTTGCCGGCCTGGTCGGGAAGGCGGAAAGCGGGGAACAGAGAGCCGGTACGCGGCCCCGGGGGAGCGGCGGGTTGCTGGGCCGGGAGCGCGGATGCGGCCAAAAATGTCGCCAACCCGAGCCGGAGCAAGCGGAGCATCTTCCGATTATGCCCCTTCCTGGTGGAGGTATGGTCCGGATGCGCTAGAATAACCGTGAAAATGGCGGCGGCAGGATCTAAACCGGAGCCTCAGGAAATCCCCGATAAGTTGTACTTCCGTATAGGGGAAGTGAGCCGGCTTGCGGGCATACGGCCGCACGTGTTGCGGTTCTGGGAGAGCGAGTTTCCCGGGCTTGGTCCGAAGAAATCGTCCACCGGCCAACGGCAGTTCCGGCGGAAGGACGTGGAGCTGGTGCTTGAGATCAAGCGGCTGCTCTATGAGAAGCGATTCACGATCGAGGGGGCGCGAAAGTACCTGGAGAGCCGAGGCAAGACGCCCCAGGCGAGCGCCGCGGCGCCGGCCAAGGCTCCGCGCCGGCAGCAGGGGGAGCTGTTCGGGCCCGCGCTTAACCCGCAGTGGGAGGAGATCCGCCGCGAGTTGCGCGCCATCGCCAGAATGTTGGGCGATGAGGTAAGGGAAACCGCAAATCCTGCCGATAAGTGAGCAGGGCGGGGCATAGCCTCACGTTCGCCGCCCGGACGGCAATGATCCAGCTCACTCGCATCAATCAAACGCCGATTGTGCTCAACTCCGACCTGATTGAGCACGTCGAAGTCACGCCGGACACGGTGGTGACGCTGACTGGCGGGCAGAAGTTTCTTGTGCTCGAAAGCCCGCAGGAGGTGATCGCCCGCGTGATCGCCTTCCGCCGCTCGATCGTTACCGATCCGTCGCAACTGGATTCCCCAAGCGGCGCGGCCGGGAACGGCGACGCGGAGCGCGGGAAGGCGGCGCGCTAAGCCGATGGCTGGGAAAGCGGGCGGGAGCGGGCAGCAAGCCCGGAAGAAATTCGACATCACCACCATCGCCGGCCTGCTGCTGGCGGTGGGCGGCATTGTGGGCGGGTTGTTGCTCGAAGGCGGCAAGATCCGCGACGTCAGCCAGATCACGGCGGCGATCATTGTTCTTGGCGGCACGTTCGGCGCGGTGATGGTCACGACGCCTCCCGCGCAGCTTGGCCGGGCGCTCAAGCGTCTGCCGATGATCTTCCAGGATTCGAGCCGGTCCTGGAATCAAACCATCGAGGACATCATCGGCTACGCGGTGAAGGCGCGGAAGACGGGTCTGGTTTCGCTTGAATCCGTCGCCGACACGATCCCGGATCCGTTTCTGAAGAAGGCGCTGAACCTCGCCATTGACGGCACGGACCTGCACGAGCTGCGTTCGATGATGGAACTGCAGATAACGCTGGAGGAGCAGCGCGCCGAGGCCGAAGCGAGAGTGTTTGAAAGCGCGGGCGGGTACGCGCCGACGATCGGGATCATCGGCGCCGTGATGGGTCTCATTCAGGTGATGAAGAACCTGGCCAACATCGAGGAGGTCGGGCACGGCATCGCGGTGGCCTTCGTTGCGACGGTTTACGGCGTTGCTTCGGCGAATCTTTTTTTCCTGCCGGCGGCGGGGAAGATTAAGGCGCGGGCGCGCGAGGATGCTGAAGGCAAGGAAATGATGCTCGACGGCGTGGCGGCGATTGTCGAGGGCATGAACCCGAAGATCATCCGAAGCAAGCTCGAGGCGTATCTCGGCGCGGAGGCGCCGCAGCAAAAGCCCGCCGCGGCCGAAGCGCCCGCCCGGGCAGCGCGGGCCGAGGCCTGAGGAATCCGCAATGGCGCACAAGAAATCCCACGAGCACGCCAACCACGAGCGGTGGCTGGTTTCCTACGCCGACTTCATCACGCTCCTGTTTGCCTTCTTCGTGGTCATGTTCGCCAGTTCGCAGACCGACCACGCCAAGGTGAAGCAGGTTTCCGAGTCGGTCCAGAAGGCGTTCAGTCAAAACCAGGTCAGCGCGATGGTCAACGCGATCCTCGGCGGCACCGTGGACGAGAAAGGACCGGGAAACGCCATGATGCACGGTCCGGGGGGTGAGAAGCCGCTCAAGCCCGGGCCGAACCCGACGCCCGTGCAGGAACAGGATTTGCTGCCCTCGCTTCAAATCCTGACGAAACAACTGGCTCCGGAGATTGCCAGCGGGAAGATCAGTCTTTCGATGCAGGCCCGGGGGCTCGTCATCAGCTTTCGCCAGGCAGCGCTGTTTCCTTCCGGCCAGACGGAAATCACGCCCGGAAGTTTCGACAGCGTGGGGAAAGTGGCCGAAGCGATTCTGCGCATCCCGAACCAGGTGCGGCTGGAGGGCCACACGGATTCCGTGCCCATTCACAACGCCCGTTTTCGCAGTAACTGGGACTTGTCGGCGGCGCGCAGCATTGCCTTGCTCGAGTTACTCGTCGGCCGCTTCCACGTGCCGGATTCCCGGCTTTCGATCGGAGGCTACGCCGACAACGACCCGGAGGCCGACAACAGCACCGAGGAAGGCCGCGCGCGCAACCGCCGCGTCGACATTGTCATTCTGAACTCCTTCGGCATGCGCGACGAACCCGAGCGGCCGAAAACGGCCTCCGCGGCGCCGCCGCCTCCCGCGCAGCCGCCGGTTTCGGCTTCGGTTGGCGCAGGCACGCCCTGAACGCCGAATAGTGTGGCAAAATACATCGGATGCGGCCAGCGCGCTCCAGGCTGATTAGTGGGGCGACGATCTTCCTTAGCGCGTTCCTGCTGTTCTGGATTCAGCCGCTCATCGCCAAGCGCATTCTGCCGTGGTTCGGCGGCGCCACCGCGGTCTGGGTGACATGCCTGCTGTTCTTCCAGGTGCTTCTGCTGGCCGGCTACTGCTACGCGCACGTGCTTTCCCGCGCCGCGGCCCGGGTTCAGGGGATCGTCCACGCCGTAGCGCTCGCCGCCGGCATCATCCTGTTGCACTATGGCCTGTTGGCCGCAAGGCAGCCGTCGGAGACACGCGACCCGATCCTGGACATTCTGCTCCTGCTGGGCTCCTTCATCGGCCTGCCCTACTTTCTTCTGTCGGCTACGACGCCGCTGGTGTCGAGTTGGTACGCGCGCCTGGCGGGCGCCGGGATGCCCTACCGCCTCTACGCGCTCTCCAACTTCGCCTCGCTCGTCGCGCTGATTGCCTTTCCGTCTTTGCTTGAACCGCACATCGGCGTCGGCTCCCAACTGCAGCTTTGGTCCATCGCCTTCTCGGTCTTCGCGGCGATGTGCGCGTGGCTGTCTCTGGCTGCTGGGCGGCCCGGCGCCGCACCGCCGGGCCCCGGCGCCGCCTTGGGCGACGACGCCCCGCCGCCCCGCGCACGCGACTGGGCTCTCTGGCTCTCGCTCGCCGCCTGCGGCTCGGCGATGCTGCTCGCCGTCACCAACCACCTCATCCAGAACGTCGCCGCCATTCCGTTTCTCTGGGTGCTGCCGCTCACGTTATACCTGCTCACGTTCATCATCGCCTTCGAGCGCGAGCGATGGTACCGTCCTTTGATCGGCCTGGTGCTCGCGGCCGTCGCGCTCGACGTGATGAGTTGGGGCCTCACCGCCATCAGCAACCGCGGCGCGATCCGGCAAGGGGTGCCACTCTACGCCGCGGGGCTCTTCTGTTGCTGTCTGTTCTGCCATGGCGAGCTGAGCTGGCGCAAGCCGCCCAAGCAGTACTTGACCGGCTTCTACCTCGCCGTCTCGCTCGGCGGCGCGCTCGGCGCAGGCTTCGTCAGCGTGCTCGCCCCGCACGTGTTCAATTCGTTTTACGAGTTTCCACTCGCCATGCTCGCCTGCGCCGCCCTGGCCCTGGCGGTGAACTGGAGGGCCGGCCGCCTGCGCATCGCCGTGGCGTTGGCCGCACTCGGCGTGGTCGCCTGGTACGGCGTCGACGGCGCCCTCACCCTTCACTACGGGAGCCGCGTCATGGTCCGCAATTTCTACGGCGGGCTCCGCGTCGAAGATATCGACCTCGACGACGGCGGCTTGGCCCGCGAACTGGTCAATGGCACCATCAATCACGGTGTCCAGTATCAGGACCCCGTCCGTCGAAGACGTCCGATCAGCTACTACGGCCAGCTTACGGGCATCGGTTGGGCCCTGCGGACTAAGAAATTCCAACATCCCGAGGGAATTCGTGTGGGTGTGATCGGGCTGGGGACCGGTACCATCGCAGCCTATGGTGGCCCCGGCGACCAGTATCGTTTTTATGAGATTAACCCGCTGGTTGAAGGCATCGCCCGCGGCTGGTTCACCTATCTGGCCGACAGCGGGGCACGTGTCTCGGTGATTCCGGGCGATGGTCGGATCTCGCTTTCCCGCGAGCCCCCGGCCCAGTTCGACGTTCTGGCCGTCGATGCTTTCTCGAGCGACTCCATTCCCGTGCACCTGCTTACCCGGGAAGCGGCTCAAGTCTACCGCCGCGAACTTGACTACGACGGCGTGCTCGCCCTTCACATCTCGAATGCCAATCTTGACTTACGCCCCGTAGCCGCCGCAGTTGCCGCAGCCATGGGCGCCCCCGCATGGCTCTTCGAGACCGAGCCCGACCCCGACCGGGAACTCTTCGGCACGTCCTGGGTCGTGATCGGTGGTCAACAGGAGGCCGATAGGTGGCGCGGCGCCGGCGCCACGCTCCTCTCGCCTCGCCCCGGCTTCCG
>JAKAJI010000458.1 GCA_021813825.1 Acidobacteriota bacterium
CGCGGAGGAGTTGCGGGCGGCGGAGGCGCGGCTGGCCGAGCGGATGCGGGAGATCGAGCGCGAGAGCAAGGCGCAGGCGGCGGAGGCGGCTCGGGCGGAGAAGGCAAAGTTGAAGGAGATCGACGAACGGGCGGCGGAGGCGCTGGGAAAATTTGAGGCGGAGGCGCGGGAGGCGATTGCGCGGATCGGGGCCATGGCCGAGGCGAAGAAGGCGGTGGCGCAGGCCGAGCGCGTGGCGGCGAAGGTGAAGCGGGAGTTCCAGGCGGCGGCGAAGCCGGTGGCCGCGGCGGTGGCGAATCCGGCGCTGGTGGAAGGGGCGCGGGTGCGACTGCGCGGCGTGCGGGAGCCGGCGCAGGTGCTGCGGATGATGGGCGGAGGGAAGATCGAGGTGCAGGCGGGCTGGATGAAGATGCAGGTGGACGCGGGGGACGTGGAGGAAGTGCTGGGGCGCGGCGCGGCGGGGCCGGCGGTGAAGAATGTGTCGTTCCGGGCGGAGGGTCCGAGTTGGGACGTGTCGTACCGAGAGATCAACGTGATCGGGCAGACGGCGGAGGAGGCGGTGTCGACGGTGGACAAGTTTCTGGACAGCGCGGCGCTGGCGGGGATCGACCGGGTGCGGATTGTGCATGGGCACGGGATGGGGATCTTAAAGCGCGCCGTGGCGGAGTTGCTGGGCGGGAATCCGCACGTGGCGCGCTTCTACGCGGCATCGCCAGCCGAGGGCGGCACAGGAGCTACGGTGGCGGAATTGAAGTAGGGAACTGGTGAGGATGGCTCGTTCTCGCGGTTAGAGCGGGAGCCACTGTAACCGGTTGTCCCACTCCGGCGCTTCCGAGGCCAGCCAGATGATCAGGAGCTCTTCAATCGCGGTTCCGATATCGAGGGTTTGCGCGATGAGGAGGACGCCAGCGCTCTGCTTTCCCGCGGCCCGGAATGCGCGGAAGTGCGCCGGCATCGTGCGAAACCAGCACGCGCCGCTGTCCGGCCGCCAGCGCCAGGACTTCCTGGTCCTTCATCCTGCGCAATCCGGCGGCGTGAGCGGTTAGGAAATCGACGGACGGCTCACGGCGTAGAACTCCGTGCACTATGGCTCTATTGAGATCCGCGTCCGCCAGAAACCGTACCTTCACGATGGGCGAGACGCGAGCAGTGCATCCCGGGCGCGGATCAGTTTGTCACGGAGATCGGCGGGCAGCGGCGCCGCCTCGCGCCTTCCTTCGGCCCACTTCTCGTCCTGGTGAATCAGATAGGCGTCGATTTCCGCCTGGTTTGCCAGGTAATACGCGATGGCACCGTACACTTCTTCAAGTCGAAGCAGTTCGAAGTTCTGGCAGATGGTCTCGGGGGATTCCCCGCGATGGAATGCATGGACGATAGAGTCCAGCGAGATGCGCGTGCCCGCCACGTAATAGCTGCCCTCCCGCTGTTCGATGTACTCTCTGGCCATGCTCCTCTTATTCTACGGCGGCTCGCGCCGGGGCTAACGGCGCTGCGAATTGCCGGCATCGCGGAGCGCATTCGCAACTTTAAGGATTCCCTTGGCGTGACTCCAATCCGCGTGTAGCATTCACAAGATCGTCATGCGGCGAGGTTGACGCGTTGGCGCGGCGGGGAGGAGACTGGACACGATGCGAAAAATCGTGTTGGTTGCACTGATCGCGCTGGTAGTGGCGGCCGTGGGCGCGCGTGAGGCGGGGGTATTTCCTGTTCTTTCGAGCAAGGCGATCGGGGGGAAGCAGAGCGCGGGGTTTTATCTGCTGCCGACGAGCCAGCTTTTGCGGCCGTGGGGCGGGGAGACGCCGTTGAAGGGGCGGCCGGTGGATATGGCGCTCGATGCGGCGCACCGGCGGTTGGCGGTGTTGAACTCGCGGGAGATCGATCTGCTCGACGATGCCTCTGGCGCCGTGCTCGAAGTAATTCCGACGAACACGACTTCGTATGCGGGGATCGCGTTCCGGCCGGGCGGAGGCGAGTTGTGGGCGAGCGAGACGGGGAAGGCCGATGCGCTTTTCATCGAGTCGTTCGCCAACGATGGGACGCGGGCGGGAGCGATACGGATTCCGCTGGGAGGCCATCCGGTGCCGTGCGGCATCGTGTTTTCGCCGGATGGGAAATGGGCGTATGTGGCGTTGAGCCGGGCGAACGCGCTGGCGGTGGTGGACGCGGAGAAGAAACAGGTGGTGCGGCGGATTGACGTAGGGATGGCGCCGAGCGGCGTGGCCTATGACACGGCGAGCGGGAAAGTGTACGTGACCAACCGCGGCGGGCGGAGGCCGGTGGCCGGCGACGCGCTTGCGCCGAGTTCGGGTTCGGAGGTGGCGACGGACCCGGTGACGGGGGCGACGAAGACGGGGACGATCAGCGTGATCGATACGGAGACGTGGAAGGCGCAGGAGTACAAGACGGGCCTGGCGCCATCGAACGTTACGATTCGCGCGGACCTGCACATGGCGGCGGTGGTGAACGACAATTCGGATTCGGTGTCGGTGTTCGACACGCGGACGATGGCGCGGGAGGACGTGCCGGTTCCGACGTGGGCGAACAACACGCTGGGGAGCGAACCGGATGCGGTGGAGTTTTCGCCTGACGGGAAGCGGATGTACGTGGCGTGCGGCGGGACGAACTCGGTGGACGTGCTGGAAAGAGAGGGCGGGAAGTGGAAGGTGGCGGGCGCGATTCCCGTGGGGTATTTTCCGACGGCGCTGAAGGTGGATCAAAACGGGGCGCTGCGCGTGCTGAACCTGAAGGGCGACGGGAACACGGCGCGGCCGAACGGGTACTTCAATTCGCGGGCGTTCGAGGGGTCGCTGCTGACGATTCCCGAGCCGGGCGCGGAGCAGGTGCGGGCGGGTGAGAAAGAGGTGGAAGCGGCGAACCAGCCGCGGTTCAGCGCGTCGGGCGGGATTGAAAATCTGCCGAGCCTGGGGATCGAACACGTGTTTTTCATCGTGAAGGAGAACCGGACGTACGACCAGATTTTGGGCGATATGAAGCAGGGCAACGGCGACCCGGACCTGGTAATGTACGGGCGGAACATCACGCCGAATCATCACGCGCTCGCCGAGCAGTACGTGCTGCTGGACAATTTCAACACGAGCAGCGTGATCAGCTTCGACGGGCACCAGTGGCTGATGATGGGCTTCGTTGGCGACTACACGGAGCGGGCGTTTGCGGCTTCGCCGCGCGGGTATGCCTGGAACATGGCGGATGCGCTGACGGTTTCGCCGGCGGGTTTCTTCTGGCAGTTCGCGCCGAAGCCGCTGAGCGTGCGGATCTACGGGGAGTTTGGCACGCCGGCCGTGTGGGATGCGGAGAAAAAGTCGGTAGTCGACATCAACGAAGACGAGGAACGGAGCTGGAGCGAGTATTATCAGCTCTACAAGGAAGGCAAGTGGGAGACGGCGGTGGGGAGCAAGACAGGCGTGCCGGCGCTCAGCAGGTATGTCGATGCGCGGTACCCGAACAGCACGACGTCGATACCGGACCAGGTGCGGGCGGATGAGTTTTTGCGGGAGTTTCACGAGTTCGAGCAGAACGGCAGGCTGCCGCGGTTGACCGTCATGACGCTGAACAACGATCACACGTCGGGGACGAAGCCGGGGGCGCCGACGCCGCGGGCGATGGTGGCTGACGACGACCTG
>JAKAJI010000459.1 GCA_021813825.1 Acidobacteriota bacterium
GGTTCCGGCGGGTTCCATAAAGCAAGTATAGGAGCGGCCTCGCGGGCCGGGGTCCTAGAAGGGGACGTCGTCGTCGGTGATGCCCATGTCGAAGGAAGTGTCTTCCGGCTCGGCGGGTTTGGAGCGTGGGGCGCCAGCGGCGCGGGATTGCGGAGGAGGCGACATGGCGCCCTCTTCGCGTGGGGCTCCGCCGCCGCTTAAGAGGATGACGTCGTCGGCGACGACTTCGGTCGCGTAGACTTTCTTTTTGTCCTTGTCTTCGTAGCTGCGGGTTTGGATGCGGCCTTCGACGTAGACCTGTTTGCCCTTTTGCAGGTACTGGGCGAGGTTTTCCTGGCGCCAGAGGACGACGTTGACCCAGTCGGTTTCGTCGCGCCATTCGCCGGTTTGGGAGTCTTTGATGCGGCGGTTGGTGGCGACGGAGAAGCGCGTCATTGCGACGCCGGACTGGGTGAACTTGGTCTCGGCATCGCGGCCCAGATGTCCGATTAAGATCACCTTATTTACGCTGCGGGAAGCCATGATTGGAGACTGTAGCACATTGGGGTGGGTCAGGCTTCAATTTTCATGCGTTCGCGCATGCGTTCGAGGGTGATGCCTTTGGTTTCGGGGTAGATGGTGAGGACGACGAAGAACTGGACGACCATCATGAGGGCGAAGAAGACGAAGGGGTAGGCGCCGGAGGCGGCGGCCATGAGGGGGAAGAGGCCGGAGATGACGGCGTTCATGAACCAGTGGGAGAAGCTGCCGAGGCTTTGGCCGCGGGCGCGGACGGAGTGGGGGAAGACTTCGCTCAAGTAGACCCAGATGACGGCGCCTTGGGAGAGGGCGAAGGAGGCGATGTAGAAGGCGAGGAGCCAGACGAGGTATTGGTTGCCGCGGTGGGTGAAGAAGACGGCGGCGACGCCGGACATGGCGGCGGCGGTGCCGATGGAGCCGGCCAGGAGGAGGGGTTTGCGGCCGAGGCGGTCGATGGCGGCCATGCCGATTAAGGTGAAGAGGAGGTTGGCGAGGCCGACGGCGACGGCCTGGAGGTCGGAGGAGACCTTGGCGAAGCCGGCCTGGGCGAAGATGTCGTTCAGGTAATAGAGGATGGCGTTGATGCCGGAGAGCTGGTTGAACATGCCGATGGTGATGGCGAGGAAGACGGGGAGGCGGTATTTGCGGGAGAAGAGGCGGTCGCCGCGTTCGAGGTGCTCGGCTTTGATGGCTTCGGTGATTTCGCGGATTTCGAAGTCGGGGTCGTCGCCGATGCGGGCGAGGGCGTCGCGGGCTTCGTCGAGGCGGCCTTTGCCGACGAGCCAGCGGGGGCTGCGGACGATGAAGGCGAGGAGGATGAGGAAGAGAACGGCGGGGACGGCGGCGACGCCGAGTTTGGCGCGCCATTCCCATTCGCCCAGGTTGAGGAGGCCGATGCGGTAGTTGGAGAAGTAGGCGAGGAGGATGCCGAAGACGACATTGAACTGGAAGAAGCCGACCATGCGGCCGCGCCAGCGGGCGGGGGCGATTTCGGCGATGTACATGGGTCCGAGGACGGAGGAGCCGCCGATGCCGAGTCCGCCGATGAAGCGGAAGAAAACGAGCGAGTCCCAGTTCCAGGCGAGGGCGCAACCGGCGGAGGAGATGACGTAGAGGATGGCCATGCCCATGAGGCTGTCGCGGCGGCCGTAGCGGTCACCGGGGATGGCGGCGAGGAGGGCTCCGAGGATGGTGCCCCAGAGGGCGCTTGCGACGGTGAGACCGAGGAGGGCGGGCGAGAGGTGATATTCGGCGGAGAGGGCGCTGGTGGTTCCGGCGATGACGGCGGTGTCAAAGCCGAACAGCAGCCCGCCGAGGGCGGCGACGAACGTCCCACGGAGGAGTTGGGAGTTGAGAGTCACCCGAACAGAGTATCACTCGGGTGGAATTTGGCAAGGATCCGTTTCGTAGCGGACTTCGATGAGGAAGAGGCCGCGGGCGGGGGCGGAGGGTCCGGGCGGGATGGCGCAGCCGGGGGCGAGGCGGGCTTCGATATCGGGGCGGGCGAGGTTGCCTTTGCCGGCTTCGAGGAGGACGCCGACGATGTTGCGGACCATGTGCTTCAAGAAGCCGCTGCCGCGGACGCGATAGCGGAGGCGCTCGCCTTCGATGTGGAGGCGGGAGGAGAAGATGCGGCGGACTTTGGAGAGGCCGAGGGAGTCCTTTTCGTCGGTGGCGGCGAAGGCGGTGAAATCGTGCTCGCCTTCAAAGATTGGAGCGAGGGCGCGCATGGTTTCTTCGTTGAGGGGGTAGGGGTGGTGGAGGAGGTAGCGGCGCTCGAAGGGCGGGCAGACTTCGCCGCGGAAGATGCGGTATTCGTAGGTTTTTTCGAGGGCGTCGAAGCGGGGATGGAAGCGGGGCGGGGCTTCGGTGACGCGGTGGATGCGGATGTCGGGCGGGAGGAGCCGGTTGAGAGCCTTTTTGAGATTGGGAGGCGGGATGGGGTTGTGGAGGTTGAAGGCGGCGACCTGGGCGAGGGCGTGGACGCCGGCGTCGGTGCGGCCGGAGCCTTCGACGCGGACGGGGGCGCCTTCGATTTCGGCGAGGACGTGTTCGAGTTGGCCCTGGATGGTGGGCAGGCCGGGCTGGACCTGCCAACCGTGATAATCCGTGCCGTCGTAGGCGAGTTCGATGCGGATGCGGCGCAAGGACGTGGGGTCAGGCGGCGCGGGAGCCGGGTTTGACGACGGGGAGGCCGGCGTCGCAGAGCGGGCAGCGGTCGGCTTCGTAGGTGGTGACGTGGAGGGTTTTGAGGGCGACGCGGGGGACGCCGATGTCGACGGCGCCGCCGCTGCGGTCGATGATGGAGCCTGCGGCGAGGACGCGGGCTCCGGCGGCGAGGGCGATTTCGACGACTTCGCGGGCGCTGCCGCCGGTGGTGACGACGTCTTCGACGACGACGACGGCTTCGCCGGGGGTGAAGTGGAAGCCGCGGCGGAGGCTCATTTTGCCGGCGACGTCGCGCTCGGTGAAGACGAAGCGTGCGCCGAGGGCGCGGGCGGCTTCGTGGCCGATGATGAGGCCACCGAGGGCGGGGGCGGCGACGGTTTGGATGGGCTCGGCGGCGACGCGGCGGAAGGCCTCGGCCATGAGGCGGCCGAGTTGTTCGGCGTAGGGGGGATATTGGAGGACGAGGGCGGACTGGAGGTATTCGGGACTGTGCTTGCCGCTGGTGAGGCGGAAGTGGCCGCGGAGATAGGCGCCGGTCTTCTCAAAGAGGTCCAGGACGGGACCTTGGTCGTGGGGCATATTGCCCAATATAGCTGGATGGCGGCGGGCGGTGCGCCGTAATGTTCCGGTCTAAAGGAAGGGGCGGCCTAAGCCGATACTCTTAACGGAGGCCTTGCCGTTGCCCTCGCCCGAAACGACCGCTGAATCCGGACTGAAGCTGCCGCCGAAGCTGGCGCGCGTACCTGCGTTTCCGCCGGTGGCGGCGCGGTTGCTGGGGCTGCTAAGCCGGGAGAACGTGTCGCTCGAGGAGGTGGCGGGGCTGATTGCGACGGACCCGATGTTCAGCAGCCGGATTCTGCAGGCGGCGAATTCGATTGAGTTCGGGTGTACGCAACGGGTGACGAACCTTACGCAGGCGCTGCTTTTGCTGGGTCTGGACCGGACGCGGGGG
>JAKAJI010000460.1 GCA_021813825.1 Acidobacteriota bacterium
AGCCCTCCGCTCCTACGGCTACTCCGTCCTCCTCGCCCCCTCCGCCGTCGAAGCCCTCGCCATCTGCGAGCGCATCCACACCGACCTCGTCCTCACCGACCTCGTCATGCCCGAAATGTCCGGCCGCGAACTCCACGCCCGCCTCGCCGGCCTCCGCCCAAACCTCAAAGTGCTCCTCATGTCCGGTTTCGCCGCCGCCGGCGAAGCCACCGGCGTCAATTTCATTCAGAAACCCTTCACGCCCCAGCAACTCGCCGCCAAAATCCGCTCCGTCCTCCTCGCCCCCTGAACTTTTCCTACTCCGCCCGCAGCGCCACCACCGGATCCACGCGCGTCGCCCGCTGCGACGGCACAACGCACGCCCCCAACGCCACGGCGAAGAACAACACCGCCGCCCCGGCCAACGTCACCGGATCCTCCGGCTTCACTTGATACAACAAGCTCGCCATCAGCCGCGCCGCTCCCATCGCCCCCAACATCCCGAGCACAATCCCAATCCCCGCCACACCCGCTGCTTCCTTCAAAAACAACCTCACCACGCTTCCCTGTCCCGCCCCCAGCGCCATCCTGATCCCGATCTCCCCTGTCCGCTGCTCCACCGAGTAACTCACCAGCCCATATAATCCGACTAACGCCAGAAACAGCGAAATCCCTCCAAACGCCGTCACCAGCCCCGTCTGGAATCGTCGCCCCGCCTCCGCTCCACTTACTAACTTCCCCATCGTCGCAATCCCCGCCACCGCAATCGCCGGGTCCATCTCCCTCACCACCCCCTCCACGCCCCGCGCCACCTGACCCACATCTCCCGCGCTCCGCACCACCACCGACACCCGATTGCCTCCCAACTGCCAAAGCGGCCGGTAAACCTGCATCGGCGGCGTCTCCTCCAGGTTCCGCATCCTCACATCGTCAACCATCCCTACGATCGTCCACCACACCGCGTTCCCCTGCGCATCCCCATCCTTCAACCGCTTCCCGATCGCATCGCCCCCCGGAAAATACGTCCGCGCCAGGCTCCGGCTCACTATCGCCACACGCGGCGCGCCCACCCGGTCACCTTCCATGAAACTCCTCCCCTGCACCAACTGGATCCCCATCGCGCGGAAGTAGTCCGGCGTCACCGCCCGCTCCTCGAAAAGAGTCTTCCCATCAAACGCCTTCTCCTCCACCTGAACCGTGCTCAAACTCTCGCCGCCAGCCAACGGGAGAAGGTTGATCGCTCCCACCGCCTCCACGCCCGGCAACCGCTGCGTCCTCTCCACTAAGTCATGGAAAAACGCGTTCTGCTTTTCCATCCCGCCGTATCTGCCGTCCAGCCGCACGCTCATCGTCACCGTCGACCGCGCATCAAACCCCTTACTTACTCCCTGTAAGTTCAAGAAGCTCCGCAGTAACAGCCCCGCGCCCACTAACAGCACCATCGTCAACGCCACTTCCCCCACCATCAACCCCCGCTGCAACTTACTCTCCCCGCCCCATACCCTCCGCCCGCTCCCGCGCTTCAGAGCCTCATTCAAACTTCCCCGCGTCGCCGCCACCGCCGGCCCCAGCCCGAACAGAGCCACCGTCCCCGCCGACACCGCGATCGCAAACAGCAGTACTCGCCCGTCCACCGCCGTCTCCTCCATCCGCGGCATATTCCCCGCCTCCAGCCGCAGCAGCACCCGGATCGCTACCCACGCCACGCCCAACCCGGCCACGCCCGCCGCACCCGCCAGGCACACGCACTCCGCCAGCATCTGCCTCACCAGCCGTCCTCGCGAAGCCCCCAGCGCCGCCCGCACGCTCATCTCCGCCTCGCGCCCCTTCGCTCGCGTCAGCAGCAGTCCCGCCGCATTCCCGCACGCAATCAGCAGCACCAAGCCCACCGCGCCCAGAAACAGCCACAACGGCCGCCGCGCCGCGCCCGTGATCTCCTTCGCGAACGGCCGCACCACCGCCAATCCGCCGCGAAACATCTCCGGCTTCCGGCTATCCATCCGCCGCAGCATCGCGTTCAACTCCGCCTGCGCCTGCCCCACGCTCACACCAGGCCGCAGCATCGCAATCGCCGTCCCCGCCCCATCGCCCCACGCGGCTTTCTCCTGCGGCGTCATCGCCCACGGAATCCAGACCTCCGTCCGCTTCCCCGCCGTCTCCAAATCTTCCGATCCATGCGGAAACGCGAACTCCTCCGGCATCACGCCGACGATCTTGTACGGCTTCGCATCCAGCCGGATCGTCTCGCCCAACACGCCGCGTGACCCGCCAAACCGCTCCCGCCACAACCGCGCGCTGATCACCGCCTCTCCACCATCCGTGCCGAACCCCCGCCCCATCGCTGGCCGAGCGCCCAGAACATCGAAAAACTCCCCAGTCACCCGCGCCGTCGTCGCCAGTGCCGCGCTCCCGCCGCCTTCGAAGTTCATCCCCGTCACCGCATACATCGCCAGCGCCGCATACGACCGGCTCTGCTCCCGCCACGCATAAAACTCCGCGTTCATCGGCCCGAACGCCTCCACCGGAACCCCCGGAAACCGCGGATTCGGGTCGAACAAATACACCAAACGCCCCGCTTGCCCGTACGGCAGCGCCCGCAAAATCGCCGCATCTACCAGACTGAACACCGCCGTCGCCGCCCCGATCCCCAGCGCCAGCGTCGCCACCACCAACAACGCAAACCCCGGCCTCCGCCGCACCATCCTCACTCCATACGCCACATCCCGCCCCACACCTTCCATCCGCATCTCCTCCTACACCGCCGTATTCTGACAGACTCCAGCCTAAAAAACTCACCCAGAAGCATGAACTCGCCCGTTCGCGCTATCATGACGGCGTGCAAGGGTTCGGGCGCATCACAATGGATCCGGAAGTCATGGGCGGTAAGCCCTGCATTCGCGGAATGCGTGTGACCGTCGGCATGATCGTAGAAGCCCTCGCCGCCGGCCGCACTATCGACCAATTGCTCGCCGATTTTCCCTACCTCGAAGAGCAGGACATCCGGGAAGCGTTAGCCTTCGCCGCGCGCCTCGCCCAAGGGCACGAAGTTCCGCTCGCCAGTTGATGCCGATCGTCATCGACATGAACCTGACGCCGCGCTGGGCGGACTTTCTCACAAACGAGGGACTTGAGGCCCACCACTGGTCTTCTCTGGGAAGCCCATCTGCCAGGGACAGAGAAATCTGCGAGTACGCACGTATTCATTGATGCGTCCCCCTCACCAATGATCTCGATTTTCCTCAAATCCTCGCGCATACCGGAAGCACAGGGCCCAGCGTCATCCTTCTGCGCGGCCAACCCCTCACGCCCGAATCGCGCGGCCAGTCCCTGCTCCAAGCCCTCGCCGGTTGCGAAAGCGAACTCGCGCAAGGCGCCATCGTTACACTCGATTGGACCAACCGTCCGCGTGCCCGTGTTCTACCCCTGCGTTAGGCCCCGGTACCCGCCCAGGCTGCGCTGAACGCGCATGAGAGTCAGCATCCGCACTGAGTTCAGCGAAGCCGAGGCACGGATCCCGCAAATCTCCGACGAACCCGGCACGGCCTGGGAACTCCACGTCAACCCCACACCCTCCAAACCACGTTCACTCGCGTCTCCCCAGCCGCCTAGCCAGCCAGTTCCGGCATTCTCCGAACAGCCGCGCTCCACCCTCACCGCCCCA